>LNFL01000070.1 GCA_001464275.1 Actinobacteria bacterium Ga0077560
ATCCGGCGGACGACTGCCAAGAACAATCGGCTCACGGATGAGCCGAGCGAGCTGATTGCAGGCAGCCGAAAGGCGTGGTTCCTGGGGCCAACGTCGCCGGACGCATCTCAGCGCCAGACCTTGCGCGAGGCTGGGCGGCCATAGAAGTCCGCTGAAACGACCACAAGTGAGAAGCAGACGGCGCCCCTGCGGGGCGCCGAGACAACTGCTGCACCTCTCCAAGCCCGGATCACTCCGCGCCCGAACCCTGCCACCCGCCGGTTCAGACGTCCATTCGACTATCGGTACCCGTGCGGACGCTGACCCCAGACGGCCGCAGAGCACCCAATCCGGTGGACGACTGCCAAGAGCAATCGGCTCATGGATGAGCCGAGCGAGTCGGTTGCAGGCAGGCGTGAGCCGTGGTTCCTGGGGCCAACGTCGCCGGACGCCGATCAGCGATGCGTTTGCGCGAGTCGAAACGGCGATGAGAAGCCGCTGAAACGACCACAAACGAAAAGCGAACGGCGCCCCTGCGGGGCGCCGGAGGGGCCGCCCGCCCTGAAAAACGCTCGTCGCTGCCACACACCCGCGTAGTGGGTAGCAGGAGACACAAAGCAGGCTATATACTTCGGGTAACGGCAATCATGAGAACGCGAGCAGCGTTCGAAATCGCGCATTCCCCAAGGAGATGCCCTGATGTCCACCCTGCCGACCTCGGCCGACATTCCGACAAAGACAGTGCTGCAGGCGATCGGTGATCGCCGCACCATCCGGTACTACGACCCCGAGAAGGTGGTCGAGGACTGGAAGATCAAGACGATGCTCCAGGCCGGCCGGCTGCAGTCCTGCCAGGGGAACATCAACGCCACCGAGGCGATCGTTGTGAACCGCCGGACCACGGACATGTGGGACGAGATCGAGGAGTGCGTCTCCGGCTTCAACGTCCAGATGATCAACCAGGCCTCGCACCTGATCTTCTGGGTCACGAACCTGAACGCCTGGTACGGCCGCGCCAACGACGGTCTCTCGACCCTCGCCATGTCCGGCGCGCTCACCAAGTACCACGGCTGGAACTACGAGTTCTCGATGACGCAGACCATCCCGCGGCTCATGTCGTTCCCGACGGAGCGCACGGACCAGCTGCTGCGGTTCGAGAGCGGTCTTGCGGTGGCGAACGCCATGATCGCCGGTGAGGCGCTCGGCGTCTCCCAGAGCCTCATCGCCTTCGGCCGTAAGCCGGGTGGCGTGGAGAAGGCCTTCGGCCTGCCGCCGGAGTACAAGTTCACGTGGGCCCACGTGGTCGGCTACCCGAACGAGGACCGCAAGGCCGGTGGCCAGCGTGTCCGCCTGAAGTTCGAGAAGCTCTTCCACGACGACCAGTTCAAGAACCCGATGCACATCGAGCCCGAGCTGGTGGAGTGGCAGAAGCAGGCCGGCATGCTCCAGGAGCAGGCCCCGCTCGACGGCCGCTTCGAGGAGATCGACCGCATCGCCACGCAGTTCAGCCGTGACCCCGGCGTCGTGTCCTGGCCCGAGCGCGAGATCAAGCGTCTCATCAACGACGACGACTGGGACTTCGGCCCGCGGATCAAGGCCCGTGCCCAGCAGCTCATCGACCAGGGCGGCCTGCCGGACTACCCGGAGGAGATGCTCGACACGTTCCGCCGCATCATGGAGGAGCGCGGTCTCGACGTGAAGAAGTTCCTCGGCGAGGACGCCTAAGCAGGTTTCCG
>LNFL01000071.1 GCA_001464275.1 Actinobacteria bacterium Ga0077560
AGGCACAGGATCACCAGGGCCAGCCATTTCCGTGCGTGCGGCGTGGTCGCGTCCATCCCGGTCCTTCTGCTCGTCGTTCGCGGTCGGTCTTCCGACGGTACCCGCGCGCCGAACTCATCGATCCGGTCGCGCACGGCGCCGGCCGCGGGGGTAGTGTCGTGATGAGGACGGACACTCGCGGGGGATGGGGGACCACGGTGGCGGATCACGCGACCCGGGAGGCGCCGGCCGGCGCCTCGGCGGACCAGCTGGAGCGGTACCGGGTGGAGCTCACGGGCTACTGCTACCGCATGCTCGGGGCCGCGGATGCCGAGGACGCCGTGCAGGAGGCGATGCTGCGCGCGTGGCGGGGCATGGACCGGTTCGAGGGCCGCGCCCAGCTGCGCTCCTGGCTCTATCGCATCGCCACCAACGTGTGCCTCGACATGCTCGAGAGCCGCAAGCGCCGGGCGATGCCCGTGGACCTGGGGCCCGCCGGCGCCCCCGAGCTGGCCAACCTGAGCCCGCGCCCGGACGCCGAGTGGATCCAGCCGATGCCCGATGCGCTGGTGGTGCCCGACGGCGACCCCGCGGACGTCGCGGTGGCCCGCGAGACCGTCCGCGTGGCCTTCGTGGCCGCGCTCCAGCACCTCCCGCCGCGCCAGCGCGCCTGCCTCATCCTGTGCGAGGTGCTGCGCTGGAGCGCCCAGGAGGCGGCCGAGCTGCTGGAGACCAGCGTGGCCTCGGTGAACAGCGCCCTGCAGCGGGCCCGCGCAACCCTCGCCGGCCGCGGGCTGGACCGCGACGCCGCCGGGGCGTCGCCGGCGGGGGCCGATCCGGCACTGCTGGAGCGGTACGTGGCGGCCTTCGAGGGCTACGACATCGACGCCCTCACCGAGCTCATCCACGAGGACGCCGTGCAGTCGATGCCGCCGTTCGCCCTGTGGCTCTCCGGCCGGGAGGACATGTTCACGTGGTGGTGGGGCCCGGGCATCGCCTGCCGTGGATCGCGGGTGCTGCCGGCGGGGACCGCCAACGGCCTGCCGGCGTTCGCGCAGTACAAGCCGGCGGAGTCCGGGGACGGCTACGAGCCGTGGGCGCTGCAGCTCGTGCGCGTGGAGGACGGCGCGATCGCCGAGCTCACGTTCTTCCTCGACGTCCAGGCGTTGTTCCCGGTGTTCGGGATGCCGGCCCGCCTCGACGCGGACGGGAACCCGGCCTAGCCGCGCAGCACGTGCGCCAGGCCGGTGAGCCGCACCAGGGCGGCCAGGGCCGGCGAGGGACGTGCCAGGCGCATGCGGCGCCCGCACCGCCGGCACACCAGGGCCATCCGGGCGAGCGCCTCGATGGTGCGCAGGGTGGCAGGCGCCCCGGCGACGTCGCAGGCCACCGGCTCCGGATCCGGGCCGGCCGCGCGCAGCGCCGCCTCCAGCCGGTCGCACATCGCCTCCAGGCCGTCGGGGTCGAGCGGCCACCCCAGGCCGGGAGGGGGGCCGGTCA
Source organism: Actinobacteria bacterium Ga0077560 (assembly GCA_001464275.1). Lineage (GTDB taxonomy): Bacteria > Actinomycetota > Thermoleophilia > Miltoncostaeales > Miltoncostaeaceae. The sequence goes on from LNFL01000071.1 coordinate 1,480, forward strand.
CGCGGCTTCCATCAGCGAACACATGTTCGCTATCGTCGGGCGATGGACGCCCGCCCGTCGATCCTGCACGCCGACCTCGACGCGTTCTACGCCTCGGTCGAGCAGCTGCTGGACCCGTCCCTGCGCGGCCGGCCCATCGCCGTGGGCGGGGGCGTGGTGCTGGCGGCCTCGTACGAGGCGAAGGCGTTCGGCGTGAGCGGCGGGATGGCCGGGCGCATCGCCCGGGAGCGCTGCCCGGAGCTGGTGTTCGTGCGCGGCCACTTCGCCGAGTACAAGCGACTCGGTGACCGGGTCATGGAGATCCTGGGCACCTACACGCCGCTGGTGGAGCGCATCTCGATCGACGAGGCCTTCCTGGACGTCGGCGGCTCCCGGCGCCTGTTCGGCGATCCCGCCCAGATCGCGGCGCTCATCCGGACCCGCGTGCGCGAGGAGGTGGGGCTGCCCATCTCGGTGGGGGCGGCGTCCACCAAGCACCTGGCCAAGATCGCCTCCCAGGTGGCCAAGCCCGACGGGTTGGTGGTCGTGGACCCCGCGTTCGAGCGGGAGTTCCTGGAGCCGCTGCCGGTGCGCCTGGTGTGGGGGGTCGGGCCCGCAACCGAGGCCCGGCTGGCGGCCGCGGGCATCACCACCATCGGCCAGCTCTCCCGCGCCCGCCCGGAACTGGTGCGCGGCCTGCTGGGCGCCGTCCACGGCGCGTCGCTGATGGAGCGGGCCGGCAACCGCGACCCCCGGCCGGTGCGTCCCGCCGGCCGGGGCCGGTCGGTGGGCGCCCAGTCCGCCTTCCCCCGCACCGCCCCCACCGAGGATGTGCTGGGTCCCGTGCTGGGGCACCTCGCCGACCGGGTGGCCGGCCGCCTGCGCAAGCACGAGCGCGCCGGCCGCACCGTGACGGTCCGGGTGCGGTTCACCGGGCTTCGGTCGGCCACGCGGGCGCGCACGCTGGACGAGGCCGTGGCCGGCACGCTCGCGCTGCGCGAGATCGCCGAGGAGCTGGTGGCCGGGCTGCTGGCCGACCACCCCGGTGAGCGCTGGGTGACGCTGCTGGCGATCTCGGTCTCCAAGCTGGAGGAGCACCGCGCCGTGCAGCTGGAGCTGCCCGTGGACGGCGACGACCCACACCGCATGGGGTCGCCGTCGGGCGCGGCCCGCCTGGCGGTGGACCGCTCCATGGATGCGGTGCGGGGCCGGTTCGGGCGGGCCGCCGTGGGCTACGCGGCGGTGGCCCTGTCCGATCGCACCGCCGTGCCCGACGAGTTCCGCGAGCTCGCCGAGCACGACATCTCCGCGCGTCGGCGTCGTTCTGCCACAGTCCGAACGTGTTGCCGTGGGGGTCGGTGCACACCACGAACCAGCCCATGCCCGGCACGGGCATCTTCTCCCCCGCCGTGCCGCCCAGCTCGGCCACGCGGCCGATGCTCGCGTCGATGTCGTCCACGTCCAGGTAGGTCACGGGACCGCGCTCACCCGGGCGCATCGCGCTGATCGCGACGGGGATGCCCTCGCCGGCCATGAGGTAGCCGGACGCCTCGGGGAAGACGGGCCTGAAGTCCCATCCGAACAGCCCACCCCAGAAGGCGGTGGCCTGGGCGATGTCGTCGGCGGGGATCTCGAAGTTCACGATGCGGCCGGCCATCGCGGGTCCTTTCCTCGTGGTTCCGGCGCGCCGTGCGGCGCCGGCCTGAGGGGTGGACGATGGCGGATCCCGGAACTCATCGGTGGCAATTGCTTGACATGGCAAGCAATGGTCGGCATATTGATTGCCAGAGCAAGCAACGGCGAGAACTTCACCGATGCGTCCGCGATCCCCGAGGCCTGACCATGACCACCGCACCGCTCACCAATGACGTCCCGCCGCCCGCCGCCGCGGACCGCATCACCTACGGGGCCGTCCACCTGGACGTGACCCACCGGGAGCGCTCGCTCACCTTCTGGCGCGACGCCCTCGGGCTCGAGCTGCTGGCCGAGGACGAGGACGGCATCGTCCTGGGCGCCGGCGGCCACCCGGTGATCGTCCTGCACCCGGGGGCGACGCGCGGGTGGCGGCGCGGGCACGCCGGGCTGTACCACGTGGCCGTCCACGTGCCCGACGTGGGCGAGTTCGCCCGTGCGATGGCCCGTCTGGCCGAGCACCGGATCGCCCAGGCGCCCACGGACCACATCTTCTCGATGGCCACCTACGCCACAGGTCCCGACGCCCTCACGCTGGAGATCACCCTGGAGACCCCCGAGCGGCTCGGGAGCTTCTCCGTCACGCCGGACTCCATCGAGATCATCGACGACCGAGGGCGCCGGCGCGGGCCCACCGAGTCGCTCGACGTGGGTCCGGTGCTGGAGCACCTGCCCCCCACCCCGGTCGGCGCGCCGCTGGCCCCCGGGGCCCGGGTGGGGCACGTGCACCTGCACGTCCCGGACATAGACGAGAGCCTCGCCTTCTACCGCGACGTCATCGGCTTCGAGGAGCACATGGTCATGCCGTCGGTGGGGATGTCGGACCTCAGCGCGGGCGGGCGCTTTCCGCACCGGCTGGCCATGAACACCTGGTTCGGGCCGGGCATCGAGCAGCCCCCGGCGGGAACCGCCGGCATGCGGCGCTTCGAGCTGCTGGTGGACGCGCAGGCCCTGGGAGGCATCCGCGACCGGGCGCCCGACGCCACCACGCTGGACGACGGCACCCTGGAGCTCCGGGATCCCGGCGGGAACACCATCCGGATCGGCGTGGCCTGATGACGCGGCCTCCGGCAGCCTCACCGCTGGAGGCCCTCGCCCCGGTCACCGCGCGTGCCGGGTACATGATGGGCGTCCACGCCGACCGCGCGTGGACGCCCGACCACGCCATCGCCTGGGAGGGGATGCTCGAGCTCAACCGCCGGCTGCGGCGGGAGGCCGAGGCCATCCTGGAGCGCGATCACGAGCTCAGCGTGAGCATGCTCGGCATCATGGGCCGGCTGCTGCGGGCCCCCGAGCGGACCCTGCGGCAGACCGACCTGGCCGACGCGATGGGCCTCAGCCTGAGCCGCATCTCGCGGATCATCGACATCCTGGAGCGGCGTGAGCTGGTGGGCCGGCAGCGGTGTCCGTCCGACGCCCGCGCCACCAACGTGTGCCTCACCGACGCCGGCGCGGCGCGCGCGGAGGCCGCGCAGGGCACGGTGTTCGGCTTCGTGGAGCGCGCGTTCGCCGGGCGCCTCAGCGAGGACGAGATCCGCACCCTGGCGGGGATCTTCTCCCGGCTGCTCGTGCCCCCGGAGGCCACCCCGCCCGCGTGACCGCGGGTGCGTCACGTCGACGCGACGCACCCCGGGTGCGGTTCGTGCCCCGCCGAGATGCCGTTACCGTTCCGGCGCCGGGTGCGGTCCGGCTCCAACTCGGACGGGGGGCGCGTGTGGCCGGTCGTGAGCGGGTGAGCTTTCCGGGTTCCAGCGGGGTCATGCTCGGCGGGGTGCTGGTGGAGCCCGAGGGGGTGCAGCGCGGGAGCGCCCTCTTCGCGCACTGCTTCACCTGCGACTCCACCTCCCATGCCGCCACCCGGGTCTCGCGCGCCCTTGCGGACCGCGGCTGGGCGGTGCTGCGATTCGATTTCACCGGGCTCGGGGAGTCCGAGGGCGATTTCGCCGACACGACGTTCACCACGAACATCGAGGACGTCCGCGCCGCCGCGCGGTTCCTCGCTGACCGGTTCGGCGGCCCGCAGCTGCTCATCGGCCATTCCCTCGGCGGGGCGGCGGTGCTCATGGCGGCGGAGTCGGTGCCCGCGGCCGCGGCGGTCGCCACGATCGGCGCGCCCGCCGATCCCGAGCACGTCCTGCGGCTGGTCGAGGGTGCCACGCCGGCCGAGGGTGATGACCGGATCCGCGTGGACATCGGGGGGCGGCCGTTCGAGATCGGCACGGGCTTCATCGACGACATCCGTTCCCACTCGCCGGCCGAGTGCATTGCCCGCTCCGGCAAGGCCCTGCTGGTCCTCCATTCGCCCGGCGACACCGTGGTGGGCATCGAGAACGCGCGGGCGATCTTCGACCGCGCGCGGCATCCGAAGTCGTTCGTCACCCTCGACGGGGCGGACCACCTGCTGTCGCGGCGGGAGGACTCCGCGTACGTCGCGGAGGTGGTGACGGCGTGGGCGTCGCGGTACCTGCCGGCAACGCCGTCCGAGCCGGCCTCCGACCACCGGGCCAAGGAGTGGGAACGGGTGACGGTGCAGGAGGAGGACCCGCGGGCCTTCGCGCACACCGCACGTGTCCGCGCCCACCGGTGGCGGCTGGACGAGCCCACCGACGTCGGGGGCGGCGACACCGGGCCGAACCCGTACGAGGCGCTGCTGTCCGCCCTCGGGGCGTGCACCTCGATGACGCTCAGGATGTACGCGCGGAAGAAGGGCTGGGAGTTCGGCGCGACCCGCGTGGAGCTCGCGCACGACCGCATCCACGCGGCCGACTGCGAGGACTGCGAGACCCGTGTGGGCCGGATCGACCGGATCCGCCGGACGATCCATCTCGATCCGGCACTCGACGAGCAGACGCGCGAGCGGTTGCTCGAGATCGCCGACCGGTGCCCGGTGCACCGGACCCTGACCGGGGAGATCGTCATCCGGACCGAGCCCGCGTGACGGCCCTCGGCGTTCTCAAGCGCGCGCGCACCCGCCTGCGGCGGCGCAGGGACGGCCTGATCGTCCTGTCGATCCGCGCCGGGGGCGGGTTCCGCATCCGGTGCACGGACGGCTACCAGAGCCGGCAGGAGGCGACGAGCCACCTCCTGCTGGAGGCCGTCAAGACGATCAGGCACGACCTCAAGCCGGGTCGGAGCGTCCGGGTCTGGACCACCGACCGCCCGCCGGAGCGGCCACGCCGGCCGGTTCTCGCCTACAGCGCGCCGGAGGGTGCCCGCAACGTGGTGGCGGTGCCGGACTTCACGGTCTGGAACTGGCCGGACGTGGGCATCGACGACTACACGCGGGTGTGCGAGCGGATCGTGGAGGCCGGCGCGGAGCCGCCCGTCGACCCGCGCCTGTTCTGGATCGGGAACGTGGCCACCAGCCCGCACCGCCAGAGGCTCATGGACGTCGCCGCCGGGGATCCCCGGATCCACGCCGTGGCCATCCAGTGGGTGAAGGAGGACCGGCCCGAGCACCGTCCGAGCGAGACGGCGATGAGCACGCGCGACGCGAACCACGTGAGCCTGCCCGACCACTGCCGCCACGCGTACCTGCTCGACGTCGAGGGGGTGGGGTACTCGGCCCGCCTGAAGTTCCTGCTGTTCTCCCGCCGCCCGGTGTTCCTCCAGGATCGTCCGTGGCGCGAGTTCTACTTCGATCGGATGGAGCCCTTCCGGCACTACATCCCCGTGCGGCGCGATCTGTCCGATCTGAGCGAGCGGCTCGACTGGGCGCAGGCCCACCCCGAGGAGTGCGCCGCCATCGCCGATCAGGCCCTGGAGTTCGCGCGTCAGCACCTCACCAGGGAGGCCGCGATCCTGCACCTGCGCGGCGTGCTCCGCCGGCTGCTGGCGTGAGCGGTGGGCGGTCGCGAAGGAGGCACCCCGCCCGCGTGACCGCGGCCGCACCGCGCTGGTAGCGTCGCCCCGATGCGACGCACCCCCGCCATCGTCGTCCTGCTCGCGCTGTGCCTCCCCGCCGTCGCGGCCGCCGCCGACCCGGTTCCCGGGACGGCGCGGTTCGCCGTTCCCGAACGCGGCACGGCGGTGGTCGTGCCCAGTGACGGATCGCTCACGGTCCGTTATCTGCCGTTCGCCGCCGCTCGCCGGTCGTTCACCATCTTCATGCGGCTCCCGGCGGGCAATCGCACCCGGACCGTGCTGGTGCGGCACAAGCCGGCGCGGCAGCGCTGCGCGGCGAGCCACCGGCTGGACCGCGGCGTGCCGCTGCGGCTGGCGGGGGCCGGCGTGGAGCCGGGCGGGTATCTCACCGCCGCCACGCCGGCGCGCCGGTGGGCGCTGCTGGGCACCCGGCGGTTCTGCATCTGGCCCACCGCCAACCCGGCCGCCCGGGTGCGTCCGGTGTCCAGCACCATCAGGTTCTTCGGCGCCGGCATCGGCGCGGTGCAGTGGGCGGACCGAGAGGTGGACGGAACCTCGGGGGTCGTCACCCACGTGGTCGCGACCGCCCCCTTCACCTACGCGCAGCAGGTGAGCGGCTGCCCGGTCCGGCCCGTCGGCCCGGCGCGCACGGCGACGCCGTCCGTCCAGGGGCTCGCGGCGACGACCACCTTCAACCCGGCGTCCACCGTCTGCGACTTCCGCAGCGAGCTCGTGGTCTCGTCCTCGCCGGTGGGCGCCTTCAGCATGGCCCTGAACGCATCCGAGGCCGCCGGCGGAACGGTGCGCCACGCCGGGATGTGCGCGTTCCTCGACGCCGGCAACCGTCCGGATGACGCCCGTCGTCTGATCGAGCAGCAGGGATGCCGGGTGGGTCGCACCATCCGATCCCGCAGCGGCGACGACATCGACCCGCCCGACTGGGTGTGGAAGTTCACCGTCAACGGGGCCGAGGCGCCCCTGGTACCGCAGGGCACCACGGTGGACATGGTCGTGAACACCCGCCCCTGAGTCGTCGGCCGCGGTGTGTCGAGGGGCGGTCCGGGCCCCGCGCGGGAGCCCGGACCGTCCGGCGGTTCAGTCGGGGATCACGAAGACCTGGCCCGGGTAGATGAGGTCCGGGTTCGGGATCTTGTTGACCTTGGCGATCTCCTGCCAGCTCACGCCGTAGTGCGCGCCGATGGCGCTGAGCGTGTCGCCGCTCCTGACGGTGTGGGTGCGCTTCTTCGGTGCGGGCTTGTGCGCCGCCGGCCGCTTGGCCTCGGGCTTCGGGGCCGGCTTGGCCGGCGCGGGCTTGGCCTTGGGGGCCGGTGCCGCCGCCGCCTGCGCGGCCTCGGCGACGGGCGCCTCGGCGACCGGGGCGCTCTCCGGGGCCGCTTCGGCCACGGCCTCCGCGGCGTCGATCACACCACCGGCCGCGGCGGCGTCGGCGGCGGGCGCCGCGGGCGCGTTCTTGGCCTGCTCGGCGGCGAGCGCGTCCGCGCCGGCCTTCTTGATGTCGTCCAGCACACCCATGTGGGGGTCCTTTCGGGGTCTCGGCGCATGGTTGGGGGCCCGAGGCTCCGGCGAGCCTACCCCGGGTGCGCTCCGGGGCGCTCGCAACACCCGTGACACCGGCGCGGGCTCAGCCCGGATTCCCCACGGTCACCGGCCGGCCCACCGACGGGACGCCGTCGTCGGAGACCGCGAACAGCAGGTACGGGCCGTCGGGCAGCACGCCCACCCGGCCGGGAACCGAGATGGTGATGCCGTCGGCGGTCCGGGTGAACGGCACCGCGACGCTGCGCTGCTCGACGTTGGTGACGTGCGTTGAGGTGCCCGGCCGCACGAGCCGCACCCTGGCGATCTCGCCGGGGGCGGAGGTGGAGAAGCTCACCCGCTCGCCGCGGGCCACCCGGTCCGGGCCGGCGGTGACCGACGGGCCCGCGCCCCGGAACAGGTACGGCGGGCTGTAGACCTCCAGCCGGGTCTCGAAGCTGCCCGGGCCGTATCCGGACGGGTCGAGCAGGGGGTCGCCGCCCATGGTGAGCACCCGTCCGTCGGGCAGGAGCATCCCCTCGGCGTGGTAGTTGCGGCCCACCAGGGGGTCGGCCACCGTCCGCAGCCGCCCGCGGGGATCCAGGATGTACGCCGTGTGCAGGTCGCTGCGCCCCTCCATCGCCTGGGTGCCCTGGCCGCGGTAGCCGTTGGAGCCGTTGCTGATGAGCAGGCTGTCGTCCGGCAGCACCACGGTGATGGGGTAGCGGGTGCCGGTCCGCAGGTCCGGGCCCGGGCGGTACCGCGGGTTCGCGTCGGTGAGGTCCACGATGTCGACGCGGGCGCTGGCGTTGTTGCGGTCGCCGATCCCGCCCCCGCCGATGATGGCGAAGCGCTGCGCCTGGGCGGGCGCCAGCAGCACGCTGGCGCTGGTCTCGGCCATCTCCGGCTCGCGCAGCCCCGGCACGACGCGGAAGGTGTTCCCCTTCAGGGTCCAGATGCCGGGCGTCCGGCCCTCCTCCGCGGAGCCGTATCCGGCATTGGAGCCCGAGTAGAACAGCTTCCCGGGGTCGAGCATGGGGAACAACGCGGGGTAGGTGGGGAACGTGCGGCGCAGGCCCGGCGCGGCCGTCCACCGGCCCGTCGACGGGTCGAAGATCTCGTTGTCGCCGTCGATGATGCGGCCGAACCCGTCGAGGCCGCTCACGGCAAGGACCCGGCCGTCCAGCAGCGGCACCAGGGTGGGGTACCACCGGGGCAGGACCATGTCCTCGATCCGCGAGAAGCGCTCGGTCGCCGGGTCGAACAGGTAGGTGAACTTCGCGCCCCAGAAGTCCTGCTGGGCCAGCGACAGCCCCGCGGTGAGGCCGTAGGCGGTGGCGGCGCGCTCACCGCGCAGACCCTGCAGCGTGAACTTGGCGGGTTGCTCCACGGCCTGGTCGCGGCCGGGTTCCAGCGCCCGCACCCACACCTCGCGGGTGGTGGTGGTGACGGTGGTGGTCCCGTCCGCCTCGAGGGTCTTCGTGGCGGGTGGGACCACGACGCGCGTCGTGGTGATGTAGGTGCCGCCGCGGCCGAACTCCTCCACCATGCGCGTTCCCCGCGGGAGCACGAGCGGGCCGTCGTTCGGCGAGGCGTTGCTGATCTGCATGACGCCGGCCGCGTGGGTGATGGCGTCCTCCAGGATCTCGTACCGCTCGGTGCCGCCCGCGATGAGGATGCGGCCGTCCGGCAGCGTGACCTGCCCCGCGCAGAAGAGGTCGTCGGGCGTCGGGATCTCGGTGAAGGCGTCGCGGTCCTCGCCCTTGGCCGGGTCCCACAGGACGCTCCGGTACCGCTCGTGATCGAAGTTCTCCGTGTCGTTGCCGGAGCCGGCGATCATGAGGACCTTGCCGGTGCCGGTCATGAGCGCGTGGATCGAGCGGACGTCCAGGCCCTCCGGCACCGAGAGGATGTCCCAGCGTCCGTTCTCGCGCTCGTACGGCAGCGAGTGCAGGCGCTGGAGATCCCGCCAGTCGTGGATGCGGCCCCACGCGGGGACCGCGAACACCATCAGCGCCAGCAGCGCGGCAAGGATGGTGGCCTTGGGGAGCCGGCGGCCCGTGACCGGCCGGACGCTCACGCGTCCTCCCGGGCGACGGCCGGGCTCAGGCCCATGCCGCTCTCCGTTGCGGAGGTGGCCGCCGCCGCGCGGCGCATCCGCGGCAGCACGTGCTGCTCGGCCGTCCACATCAGCGCCGGCAGCAGGCACACCGAGAGCAGGATCCCGACCCAGAGCAGGCTGTTGGCGTGCATGCGGTCACGCGCCACCGACACGACGAGGGCCGCGCACAGGAACCCGCCCCACAGCAGGTGCGGGCGGAACGTGCGCAGGCGGTCGGGGCTGGCGGAGGTGCCCTTGGGCGTCACCACGAACCCGGCCTTGCGGCCCAGCAGGCAGCCCACGAACGCGGTCACGTAGACGGGCGCGGTGAGGACCGAGATGAGCATGCCCGCCATCCCCGAGGAGTTGGGCTTCTCGAACGGGCTCACGTTGTGGCGCCGGTTGTAGTCGTACAGCGCGACCTGGGCGAGGATGAGCAGCGCGAAGGCCATGTGCCACGTCTCGGCCGAGACCTTGAGGCCGCTGTTGCCCACCAGCAGGTACACCGCGCAGTTCAGCGCCCCGATGATCCAGCCGATGGCCGCAGACGGGTAGTACGTGAGGATCAGCGAGTAGTGCAGCTTCGCCCCGCGCGGCAGACGGCGGAAGCTGCGCCAGAAGTCACCCTTCAGGGCGTCGAACGTGCCGCCGCTCCAGCGGTGCTGCTGGGTGAAGTAGTCGGTCCACGACGACGGGCCCAGCCCGTAGGCCAGGACGTCCGGCGTGTAGACCGACTTCCAGCCGCTGCTGTGCAGCATGAGGCTGGTCGCCATGTCCTCGGTCACGCTGTCGCGGAACCCGCCGACGCCCTTGAGGGCCACGATCCGCCCGGCGTTGTTGGTGCCCACCAGCATGGGGCAGCCGAAGCGGTTGCCCATCGGCTGGACCTTGGTGTGGAACACGAACTGCTGTGACTCGGCGCACTTGGTGACCACGTTGTCGCAGTTGCGGTACACCTGCGGGGCCACCACGAACCCCACGTCCGGGTCGCGGAAGTACCCGAGCATGCGCTCCAGGAAGTGCTCCGCGGAGGGCACGTGGTCGGGGTCGACGGACATGAACACGTCGTAGCCGTCCCCGTGCGCGTCGAGCCAGGCGTTGTAGTTGCCGTGCTTGGTGCGGGCCTTGAACTGCCCCGACGGCTGGTTCCAGCGCTCGATGCCGCGCCGGCTGAACCGGTGGAACCGCGGGCCCAGCTGTTCGCACATGTCCTGGATCCGCCCCGCCAGCACGGGGTCGTCGGTGCCCTCGTCCAGCAGCCACACGTCCAGGGACCCGCGGTCGTACCGGATGCGCAGCGCCTCGCGCAGCGTCTGCTCGACGATCTCCAGCGGCTCCTTGCCCGGCACGAGCGTGGTGAGGAAGGCCACGCGAAGGTTCGGCGGCGGGGTGACCGGCACCGGGTAGCGGGCCAGCGAGGTCGCCAGGCACAGCGTCGTGATGTTCACCGTCTGGAACACCGCGAGCAGGAGGACCGAGAAGGTCATGAACAGCTCGGGGATCACCTGCTGCGGCGGCCCCGAGGTGCCGGGGAAGTGGTCGCCCCAGAACAGCAGCCACATCAGGAACGCGAGCTCCGCGACGAACACCGCGGATGCGAGCAGCAGCGCCGCGACGGGCTGGGCGTCGCGCTCGCGCCGGAAGCGCACCGTGTACCGGCCGCCCTGGGGGCGCTCGACCGGCCCGGCGATCGTGGCAAACCGCTCCCGGTCCTCCGCCGAGAGCTCGGGCGGATCGTAGGCGGGCCACGGCGGGGACTCCGGGAGGGGCCGGCGGGCGTCAGCCGGCCGGCGGCGCTCCATGGCGGTGATCCGCTTCCGCGACTTCTGGGCACGATGTCGGTTGAGCGAGGAGATGCCGCAACGCTCTCCGACCACTCGTCAGCGACGCGCCCCCCGGAGGGCGGGCTCACGGGCAGGCCTGGACTCGACCTTCGGCGAGGCCCATGGCCTTACGGTTTCGTGCATTGGACCTAGGGCCGGGATTCTGCGGCGCTGATGAGACCCAGGGCGTACTCGGGCCACCACGTGCCGGCGGGCGGTCCGCCCCGGCAGGTGCCGTCGCTCTCGCCCGGGATCTTCACCCACAGGTGGGCGTCCACCAGCCGCCGGCCGGTGTCGGTGGTGGGGGCGCTGCCCAGCGCGCGGCCGGGGGGATTGCACCAGTCCTCCGAGGTGCCGTCGGCGTACGGGCCGTTGCCGTTGCGGCTGGTGTCGATGACGAACCGCTTGCCGCCGACCAGCCGGGACAGCCGCTCCCCGTACGCGGTGCTCGCGGCCGTGGTCTCGAAGTTGGAGACGTTGACCGCGAAGCCGTCGGCCTGCGCGATCCCCGCGCGTCGCAGGGCCGGCGCCATCCGCCGCGGGGGCATCCAGTCGGCGTTCCCGGCGTCCAGGTAGACGCGGGTGTTGGGACCGGCGCCGAGGATCCGGACGGCGTCGCGCAGCAGGCCCAGGCGCACGCTCGCCTGCTGGCCCCCACAGGCGCCGGCGGCGGCCTGGCTGGCCGCGTCGGGCTCCAGCACCACGATCGCCGGGCGCCGGCCGATGGCGGCGGCCACGCGGGTCACCCACCGGCGGTACCGGTCGCCGTCGGCCGCGCCGCCGGCCGAGTAGAGCCCGCAGTCACGGCCGGGGATGTTGTAGGCCACGAACACCGGCGTCTGCCCGCGTCGGTCGGCGGCCCGGGAGACCCGGGCGGCGCGCCGCGGGCCGTCGGCGTCGTTGGTGAGCCACACGCCCATGGGCTGGGCGGCGATCCGCGCGATCAGCGCCCGGTCGCCGGCGCGGGCCGGGTCGGTCGCCCACGCCCGCACCTGGCGCGCGGGGCTGGAGTCGGGATCCACGTACAGCGGCCGCTCGAGCGGATCCGTGGACGCGCCCGTGGTGGCACGCTCGGTCGTGACCGCGACCCCGCTGTCGGCGGAGGTGCAGCCGGTCAGCGCGAGTGCGGTAACGACGACCAGTGCCGCCAGGCACCGGTGCAGCTGAGGGCTGGAGTGGTGGGGCACCGAGGTGCTCACGATAGCCCAGCATGCCCGTGCCGGGCGCCCCGGCGGGCGCCACCCCGGAGCGGCTCAGCGTCCGGTGCCGGCCACCGTCGCCGTGCTGGGCGCGCCGTCGCCGCCCCCGCGGGCCGTTCGCGGCACGCACACCACCACCCCGCCCGGTTCGACGTCCACGCGCAGCGACCGGGTGGTGCCGCGCGCGCCGCCGTCCAGCTCATACGGCACCTTCTGCTTGGTCTTCACCCGCACCGAGGATGCCTTTGTGGTGCGCGCGTGCGCCGCGTCGTCGGCCGACCCCACCACCACCCGGGCCATCGTCCGGATCGTCTGCACGGCGCCGGCGGCGGTGACGACGCCCACCTCCAGCAGCCCGTCGTCGGGGCGGGACCCGTCGAAGATCTCGATGCCGCCGAACATGCGCCCCACGTTGCCCACCAGCACGCAGCTGACCTTGCCGCTGAACCACGGTGATCCGTCGACGGTGATCGTGGCGTGGAAGGGCGTGGCGCGCAGGTTCCGCAGGCCCGTCCACACGTAGGCGAGCCGGCCCAGGCGGTCCTTCAGCGCGCCGTCGGCGTCGCCGATCATCCGCGCATCGAATCCGGCACCCGCCATCACGGCGAACGCCTCACCGTTCATGCGGCCGATGTCCATGGGCAGGCGGTCGCCCGCCAGGCCGATGTCGACGGCCGCGCCGATCTCCCGCGGGATCCCCAGGTTCGTGGCGAGCAGGTTCGCGGTCCCCGCCGGGAGCAGGGCGACGGGCACGCCGCTGCCGGCGAGCGCGTCGATGGACCGCTGGGCCATGCCGTCCCCGCCCCACACGAACACCAGCTCCGCCCCCCACTCCAGGGCCTTGCGGACCTGCTTGGGGGCCTTGCGGCTCTTGGGCACCTCCCGCCAGCGCAGCTGATCCACGCCGCGGCGCTCCAGCACCTCGCGCAGCTCCCGCAGCCCGCCGCCGAACGTCTTTCCGTTGTGGGCGATCACCGCGACCTTCATGACGTCTCCTCGGTGGGTTCGTGGGCCCGCCTTGCGTGCCCGTACGCGCGCACCGCGACCAGGGCGACCAGCAGGCATCCGGCGCCCAGCAGCAGACCGGAGAGGACGTCCATGGGGTGGTGCATGCCCCGGTACATCCGCGAGACGGCGACGGTCGCGACGGCCAGCACCGCCGCCGACCACGCCGCCCTGCGGATCCACGGGCTGCGGTCCCAGTGGGATGCCACCAGGAGCGCGATGCCGGCGTAGACGACCGTCGATGCGGCGACGTGCCCGGACGGGAAGCTCTCGTCCATGGGCAGGTGCGTGTCCAGCCTGGTCACGTCGGGCCGTTCGCGCGGCGCGGCGAGCGCCCCGATGCGGTACAGCGAGAGCTCCATCAGCGCGGCGGCCGCCAGGAACACGCCCACCCTGGCGCGATGGAGCACCAGCGCGACGATCACCACGGCGATCACCAGCGCCGGCAGCACCGGGATGTCCCCCACCAGCGATCCCGCATGGGAGAGCGCGTTCCGGTCCGGCGTGCGGTGCGCGGCCAGCCGCTCCGGCAGGTACTCGTCGGCATCCACCACCACGCGCATGTCCAGGAGCACGCGCGTGACGAGCCACCCCAGGGCGACGATGCCGGCGGCCAGCACCGCGAAGCCGGCGAGCAGCGCCCACGCGAAGGCGGCGGCGGGATGGGCGCCCTGGAGCCGCGCGAACCGGGCGGAGAGTCCCGGCCCCCGCGGCTCCACGACGGGGACAGCCCCCTGACCACGCGCCTGGGAGAGTGCGGTGGCGCCGCGGCGGTCACCGCCGGCGAGTGGTGCAAGGGACATGGCGTGCCGGTTTCCCCTCACCGCGGATGAGGAAACCTCGGGGAAGCCCGCCGGAGGTTTCTCACCCTGCCCCTCGTCGTCCTGCTCGCCATCGCCGCCGTCGCCGGCTGGGCCGCCCTGCTGGTGGTGCTGCGGTACCCGCATCCCGAGGCGGGCGCCACGGCGGCACCGGTGGCGCACGCGGCGGCCGGCCACTCGGCGCTGCGGCGGTGGCTGCGCCGCCGGCGCGACCCGGCGATGGCGACCGGCCTGGCGCTCACCGTCGCCGTGGCCGTGGTGGCGGCCGGCGGCGCGGTGCTGGGGGTGCTCGCGTACGCGGTGCGCAGCAGCGATGCGCTCCGGGGATTCGACGAGGCGGCATCGCGCTGGGGGCGCGACCACGCATCCGGGGTCACGGATCGCGCGATCGAGGGGGTGACCCAACTCGGCGAGACCTGGCTGGTCGTGATCGCCGGGCTGGTGCTCGTGGTCGTTGAGTGGCGTCGCGGACGGCGTTCGGCGGCGCCGTTCCTGCTGCTGGTCGTGGCGGGCGACAAGCTGGTCACCACCCTGGTGAAGGAGCTCGCGGACCGGGCACGCCCCACGCTGAACCCCCTCGCCGAGTCGCTGGGGCCGTCGTTCCCCAGCGGCCACACCTCCACGGCGGCGGCGTTCTTCGGCGCCGCCGCGCTGGTGCTGGGCCGCGGCGCGTCCCGCCGGGGCCGGGCGCTGCTGGCCGCGACGGCGGTGGGGGTGGCCGTCGCCGTGGCGTGCAGCCGGGTGCTGCTGGCCGTGCACTGGGTCTCCGACGTCGTCGCCGGGCTCGCGCTGGGCTGGGCGTGGTTCGCCCTCTGCGCGGTGGCGTTCGGCGGACGCCTCCTGCGGTTCGGGTCCACCGTGGCCCGCGCGGAGCGGGAGGCGGTGGAGCCCGTTCGCGGCGCCGGCCGCTGAACCCCGGGCCCGGGGGGCGCGCGCCCCGGGGCATGTGTGGTGAACTGCCGCCATGGGGAAGCGCTTGGTGGTCTGCTGTGACGGCACGTGGAACACGCCCGACCAGTCCGCCCCCACCAACGTCACGAAGTTCGCGATGGGGGTGGACGTGGGCGGGCACGGCCACGACGAGCAGCGGATGATCTACATCCGCGGCGTCGGGACCCGCCGGGCCGAACGCCTGCGCGGGGGCGCGTTCGGCGTGGGCCTGTCACGGAACATCCTCGACGGCTACCGGTTCCTGGCCGATCACTTCGAGCCCGGCGACCAGATCTACCTGGTGGGGTTCAGCCGGGGCGCGTTCACCGCCCGCAGCCTGGCGGGCCTCATCCGCACCTGCGGGGTGCTGCGCAGGGAGGAGACCCGCCGGGTCAAGGACGCCTACCGGCTGTACCGCCTGCGCGGCGGGCGGAGTCACCCCACCGGCAACGAGGCGGTGCTGTTCCGCCGCTCGTTCTCCCACGAGACGCGCATCCGCTTCATCGGCGTGTGGGACACCGTCGGCTCGCTGGGCATCCCCCTGCTCAACCGGCGCTGGCAGTTCCACGACACGATGCTCAGCAGCACCGTGGACCGCGCGTACCACGCGGTGTCGGTGGACGAGCGCCGCGGGCCGTTCCCACCCACCATGTGGGCGCAGTCCGGCGCCGGCGCGACCCTGCAGGTGCTGGAGCAGGTGTGGTTCTCGGGCGTGCACAGCGACGTGGGGGGCGGATACCCGGTCTCGGATGTCGCGGAGGTCCCCCTGCTGTGGATGGTGGGCAGGGCGCAGGAGGCCGGGCTGCGGTTCACGCCCGGGCACTTCGCCCGCACCGCCGCCGAGCACGAGGCGCCCGATGTGAGCCGCCGCCTCGGCCAGTGGGTGGCCGCCGACGCGTTGGGGCCGCTCCACCAGAGCCGGAAGGGGATCTACCGCCTCATGCGTCCCCACGTGCGCCGCCCGGGGGCCGAGCCCAGCCCCGGCGCGCCCGTCGACCCGGAGTCCGGGGTCGCGCCGCCCGCCCCGCACCAGTCGATCGCCTCGAGCGTGGTGGACCGGGCCGCCGCCGACCCGGCGTACGACCCGCCGGGCCTGCGGGAGTGGCTGTCGGTGGAGGGCCACCGGCCCACACCGGTGCCCTGACCCCGGGCAGACCACGACGGCGGTACCGGTCGCGTGTGTGGACCGGCCGGTGGTGATCCGGCCGCTGTTCGGCCTGGGTGCCCCCTGATCAGCGCCTTCGCAGGCGCAGCACCTCGCGGCCGGACGCGCCGAGGATCCACACGTGGCCGGCGGTGAAGGTGATCCGGCCCGACAGCCGCCGCGCCGACCGGGCCTGACCGCGCACCCGCCCGGTGACCGGGTGCAGGTTCACGAACGCCCTCCCGCCGTCACGCAGCACCCACAGCTGGTCCCCCTGTGCCGCGACCGCGCGCGCCGCGTCCATCACCCGCGCCGCCCGGCCGGTGCGCCGCACGCGCAGGAGCTCGCCGGCGCGGGTGCGCACCCACGCCACGCCCCGCCCCGCCACCACCGTGCCGCCCGCGGCGGCCGGCGGCAGGGCCGTCACGCGCACCAGGCGCCCGCTGCCGGGGTGCCGCCGTTCCAGCACCGGCCGACCGGACGCGGGGTCGGTGGTGAGCACCCACAGTGCGCTCGCGTCGGCCGCCATGGCGCGCGGCTGCCCGGGGACCGCGCCCACGTCCTGCACCGCCTGCGCCGCGGGGGTGACGCGCAGCAGCGCATCGGGCGAGGTGCAGGTGACATCGCCCGGCGCGCAGCGCCGCAACGTCCACAGCCGGGCTCCGGATCGTGCCAGCAGCCGGGAGCTCCCCACGCCCTCCACGGGCGGGAAGCCGATGCCGTGCACGCGCCGCTCGGCCCGGGCGGCGGTCTGCGCGTCGGCGTCCATCACCCACGCCTGGCGGCCGTCGGAGGTGAGCGCCTCGCCGCGGCCCAGGTCGGCCCCGCCGGCGCGTGGCGCGCCGGTGGCCGGGTCGATCTCCACCAGGCGCGCGCCGCGCAGCACCCACAGGGCGTCGTCGTCGCCGGCGAGCGCGGTGGCGCCGGGCCCCACGGTGAAGCGTTCGGCGGCCAGCGCCGCGGGCGCACCGGGAACCGGGATCCCCAGGTCGGCGAGCGTGCGCACCACGGTCGTCCGCAGCAGCTCCGCCAGGCCCTGCGCCCCGGTGGTGTTCAGGTGGATCCCGTCGGAGACGAACCACGGCCGGCCGGCGCTGGCCGCGTTCCAGTCGGCGAGCCGGATGATCGGCGCGCGCGGCCCGCGCCGCCGATGAGCGCGTTGGTGGCCACATACCCGCTGTCGGCCTCACGCAGGGTCACCCAGATGACGGCCTTCACCCGCGCGCGGGTGAGCACCCGCAGGATGGTCTCGATGTCGTATGCGCTGGCGAAGTCGTTGTAGCCGACGTTCACCACCACCACGTCGCCCAGGCGCGGGCCCAGCGCCGAGGCCACCGTGAGCACCGACTCCGGGGAGCCGCCCAGGCAGCCCGGGGAGGTGAGCTTGCGGCAGGTGCTGGCCTGCAGCTGCAGGTCGATGCCGCGCCGCAGGTGCTCCACCGCCCGCGGGGAGAACAGGAACGAGGCCTGCACCGAGTCCCCGAACACCGTCACCCGCGGCGGCGCGGCGGCCGCGGCGCCGGTCCATGCCAGCAGCGCCAGCACCGCCAGCAGCAGGTGCCGCAGCGGCCGCCCGATGGGACGGCCGCCGGATGGGGAACGGGGGGACACGGGCCGTCCGGCTATGCGAAGCGCACGGCGATGGTGCTCACCTTGCCGCGGCGCACCTTGAACTGCGTCTCGGTGCCGCGCCCGGCGAAGCGGGATCGCAGGGAGCAGTCGAACGCGTTGGGGCCCAGCACCGAGGGGGTGCAGGCGGCGCCCGGGTGGGCGGCCCGCAGCGCGGCCAGGGTGGAGCCCACGCCGATCCCGGCTCCTGTCGCCTGGGGCCTGCGGACCACCGTGATCTCGAAGGCCTTGCCGGCGATGAAGTAGATGCCGAACCCGCGGCTGCGGATGTAGCGGTAGTTGAGCACCGTGCTGCCGCGTTCGGGCTCGCCCAGCACCGCCTTCACGCGGGCGGCGCTGTCGCCCAGCTTCACGCCGGCCACGCTCTTGCCGGGGACGATGCGGGCCTGCGCGGTGGCGGGCAGGACCGCGGCCGCGCCGATCGCCAGGCCGGTGGCGAGGGCGGCCAGGCCTGCGCGGCGGCGGGACGGGCGGTGCGTGGAGGTTCGGTCCATGGTGCTCCTTGTCGTCATTGGCCGTCCGCCGGTCCGGCGTCGTCCCGGAGGGCCGCGGTGATGAGGTCGGTGTAGATCGCCATCCCGCGCTCGTTCATGTGGGCGCCGTCCACCAGCAGCCCGGGGCCACCGCTGGCGGCGTGCCAGTCGATGAGCGTGATGTTGTCGTACCGCGCCGGGGCGCCGCGCAGGATCTCGTTCACGGAGTCCTGCCAGTCCAGCGGCACCCGCACGGTCACCAGGAACACGCGGTGCCCGGCGGGCAGGCGCCGCATGAGCCCGTCCAGGTCGTCGGGGCGCACGAAGTAGTTGTTGCCGAGGTGGATCACCACGTCGGCGTCCGCCGGGAGCGTCTTCAGATACGCGAGGACGATCTCCGATCCCTCGGGGAACCGGCGCCCCACGGCCGCGTCCACCACGGCCCGGTCGCCGAAGGCGGTGCGCAGCGCCGGCGAGGCGCCCAGCATCACCGAGTCGCCCACGAACAGCACGGCACGCGTGCCGGCGGCGGGGTCCGGCGCGGCGGCGGGCGCCGTGCGGGTCTGGGCGGACGCGGCGTCCAGCCCGGGCACCGCGGGGGTGCGGACCGGGCTCAGCGCCACCAGCACGGCGACCGCGGCGATCCCGAAGGCGGCCGAGGACGCGGTGGCCACGCCGCCGGCCCTGCCCCAGCGGGCCTGGATCCATGCGTATCCGGCGCGCACCCCGGCCATGCCGTGCCGGCGCAGCGGGGTCTCCACGAAGCGGTAGGAGAGGGCCGCGATGCCCAGGGTGAGCCCCACCCGCAGGGCGACCAGCGTGGGGCCGTCGAACGGCACGTCCACGTCGGGGCGGGTGAGCATGATCACCGGCCAGTGCCACAGGTAGATGCCGTAGCTGCGCAGGCCGATCCACACCATGGGCCGCACGCCCAGGACCCTGCTGAGGATCGAGCCGGAATCGGCCGCCGCCCAGATCGCACCGGCCGTCGCGAGGGCGACCAGCAGGAACCCGCCGCGGTACAGCCGCTCCTCCAGGTCGCCGAGGGTGAGCATGGCCACCACCACCGCGCCCATGCCGGCGATCCCCACCAGCTCCTTGGCCGGGCGCCACCGCGTGACGGCCTCGCCGCCCGCCACCCCGGCCGCCAGGAGCGCCAGGGCGACGCCGCACAGCAGCGCGACGGCCCGGGTGTCGGTGCCGTAGTAGATGCGCGACGGGTCCTGGAAGGGCTCCCACAGCACCCAGGCCAGAGCGGCCGAGCCGCCCGCCGCCAGCGTCACCGCGGCCAGCAGCCCCATCCGGCGCACGCGGGGCAGGGCCAGCGCGAGCAGCGGCGGCCACACCAGGTAGAACTGCTCCTCGATCGACAGCGACCACAGGTGCAGCAGCACCGACGGGCGGCCGAACTGCTCGAAGTACGGGACGTCGGCGAACACGAAGTGCCAGTTGATGACGTAGGCGAGCGCCGCCACCACCTGGCCGCGCAGCCGGCCCACCTCCTCCGGATGCAGGATCAGCATGGCCGTGAGGGTGAGGAGCATCATCAGCAGCACCGCGGGCAGCAGCCGCCAGGCGCGGCGCAGCCAGAAGCGCCGCAGCGCGATGCGCCCGGTGGCGCGGTGCTCGCTCACCAGCAGCGAGGTGATCAGGAACCCGCTGATCACGAAGAACACGTCCACGCCCAGGTACCCGCCCGGCAGCCATGCGGCCCCGAGGTGGTAGATCAGCACCGATCCCACGGCGATGGCGCGCAGGCCGTCGATGCCGGGCATGTAGCCCAGCCGCCCGGCGCGCGCCCGGGGGTCCGGGCCGGCGTTGCCGGGGCGAAGCAGGCGCATCAGGGGGCCCTGCGCGGCGACGGTCTGCCTCTCCTGGTGCGCGGTGATCGGATGGTCCTCCCGGCGGGCGCGACGACCTCCGGGCATCCTGAACGGCCCGTGCTCGCGCGTCGACGGGCCGATCGGCTCGAACACCCGTCGGACTGAGGACCCGGGACGTGCACCCGCCGTGTCACCGGTGCCGCACGCGCCCCGGCTACTCCCGCTTGGAGCCCACGTGCAGGGTGAGCCCCACCAGACGCGAGACCACCATCGCGACGTAGCCGAGGCCCGCGAGCTGTTCGATCATCACCAGGCTCCGGGCGAACGGCTCCACGGGCACCACATCGCTCAGCCCGGTGCTGGTGAGGGTGGTGAAGCTCAGGAACAGCAGCTCCATCCAGGTGCGCTCGCCGGTGGGGTCCACCGCGGCGGTGAAGCTGCCGGGCACGACCGCCTGGCACACCACGTAGGCGTAGGCGAAGGCCCACGCCACCAGCGTGAACGTCGCGCCGATGGCCCACAGCTCGTCCCGGGTGATCCGCGGGTCCTCGAGCATGTACGCGATCAGCGCCCCCGCGGCGTACAGGTAGAGCACCGCCTCCAGCGCGGAGGAGTACGGGAGCAGCGTGTCGCTCCCGGTGACGGCCTGGATCACCAGCATCACCGTGGCCGGGATCCCCAGCAGCACCGCGATCCAGGTGAGGCCGGGGGTTGAGCGGACGGCCAGCACAACCAGGCCCAGCACCAGGATGCCGAACACGCTGAACAGGGGCCGGCCGACGTCGGTGCTCTCCATGAACGGGTACAGCAGGACGCCCGCGATCTGGGCGGCGAACAGGACCGCCGATGGCTGGCGACGCACGAACCCGGTCATGCCGGTGACCGTAGCGGCGGCCCCGGACCCCCTCGGGCCTCCGGCCGGGCAGCGGGTCCCGGCAACGCGACGGGGCGGTGCCGAGTGCCCCTCGGCGCCGCCCCGTCGGTGTGGTGCCGCTCCTGGCCGAGTGCCCGTCGGCCGGTGCGGCGGACGTGTGTCCGGTGCCCCCGGACCCGTCCTCGTCCTGCCCCGCATGGTCTGTATCGGTGGCACACCGGCGCTCCGGCGGGCGACTGGAGGATCTGCCCGGTCGTCGGCCGCGCCGCGTGGGAGCCTTCGGGCATGGAGCCCTCCCCGGAACGCCTGGCATCGCTGCGCGCCGCCGCCGCGGGGGCGGCGGTGGGCCACTACGCCCCCTACTCCGGCAAGCGCGTGCTCGCAGCGGTGGAGGCCCGCGACGGCCGGGTGTTCGGCGGTACCAACATCGAGAACATCGCGTTCAACCCCACGATCCACGCCGAGCAGTCGGCGGTGGTGGCCGCGATGCATGCGGGGGTGATGGAGCTCGGACGGAAGTGGCTCACCGTCGTCTACGCCACATCGACCCCGTGCGGGATGTGCCGCCAGTTCCTCGCCGAGTTCGCCGCCGACGAGGCGGTGGTGATCGTGGATCGCGAGGCGGGCGGCGAGGTGCTGGTGCTGCCCTTCTGGTCGCTGCTGCCCCACGGCTTCCGCCCGACCGGGTAGCGGGCTCCGCGCCGATCGGCGCCGTGCGACTCGTGGACCGTGATCCGCCCGGATTCGTCGCCTGCGGATGCCGCCGGTTGACGACTGCATACGGGGTATGCATACTGGATATGCGCATACTCGGTATGTACCTCGACGGATCGGAGATCCCCCGTGGGTCTGAGCGGACTTCCCAACTCGCCCTCGCTGCGGCGCCGCACTGAGCAGGCGCTTGCGGCGCACCCCGCGGGCATCGGCTGGCGCGCGCTGATCCAGGACGTCACGTGGCGCGCGGTGGCCGCGGGCCACCCGGCTCCGGGCGTGGATGAGGTCGCCCGCGAGGTGAGCGGGCTCATCACGGAGGGGCGCCTGGACGAACGGGACGGGCGGTTCGTCCTGCGGGCGGTCTGCGGGCATCCACGCGTGACGTCCATGCGAGAGGCCGCCTGAACGGATGTCCATCCGAGAAAGCCTCCTCGTGCTGCTGGGCGCCGGCCCAAGGCACGGCTATCAGCTGCGCGCCGAGTTCGAGGCCGCCACCGGCGAGGTCTGGCCGCTGAACGTCGGGCAGGTCTACACGACCCTCGAGCGCCTGGAGCGCGACGGCCTGGTGCGAGGCGGTGAGCCCGACTCCGATGGGCGCCGCGCCTTCGAGCTCACGGCCGCCGGTCGTGAGGCGATCACCGGCTTCATGTCCACCCCGGGCGGACGGGAAGCCCCGTCCCGGGACGGCCTGATGATGAAGGTGCTCATCTCCGTCGCCGCACCCGGCGTGGACGCCCTGGAGGTGATCCGGCTGGAGCGCTCCTCGCGGATGGCGGTGCTGCAGGAGCGGCGCCGCGCCGCACGGGACTCCGGCATGAACGGCGCGCTGGCGCCGCGGCTGGCCCTGGATGCGCTGATCGCCCTCACCGAATCCGAGCTGCGGTGGCTCGACCTGTGCGAGGAGCGCATCCTCGCCGCCGCCCGCACATCTCCCGACCCCGACAAGGAGCAGCGATGACCCCGGTCCTCAGCATCAACGACGTGCGCCGCAGGTACGGCGCCGGCGCGACCGAGGTCGTCGCCCTCGACGGCGTGAGCCTCACGGTGCAGGCCGGCGAGTTCGTGGCGATCATGGGCCCCAGCGGCAGCGGCAAGTCCACGCTGCTCAACATGGCCGGCGGCCTCGACCACCCCACCTCCGGGACGGTGCTGGTGGACGGCAACGACCTGGCCGCCCTCGACCCGGCCGGCCTGGCCGCGGTGCGGCGGCGCCACATCGGGTTCGTCTTCCAGGAGTTCAACCTGGTGCCGCAACTCACCGCCGAGGAGAACGTGATGCTCCCCATGGAGCTGGACGGGACCCCGGTGAAGGCCGCCCGCCACGCCGCACGTGAGGCGCTGGCCTCGGTGGGCCTGGACGGCAAGGGCCGCCGCTTCCCCGACGACCTTTCGGGCGGCGAGCAGCAGCGCGTCGCGATCGCCCGGGCCATGACCGGCGAGCGGCGCCTCATCCTGGCCGACGAGCCCACCGGGGCCCTGGACACCGTGACCGGTGAGGCGGTCGCCGACCTGATCGCCCGGTACGCCGCCGACGGCGGGGCCGTGGTGCTGGTGACCCACGAGCCGCGCATCGCATCCTTCGCCGACCGCGTGGTGTGGCTGCGCGACGGGCGCGTGGTGGACGACGTGGACGCCCGCTCCGGTGCGGGGGCCCGGCCGTGAGCTCGTTCCGTCCGCTCGCGCGCCTGGCGCTGCGCGACGCGCGTCACCACCCGTGGCGGTCGCTGCTGGTGGTGCTGCTCATCGCCCTGCCGGTCGCCGCGTTCACCTTCGGCACCGTCGGGACACGCACGGTGCCCGACACGGCGGCCGAGCGGAACGCCGAGTCCATGGGGTCCGCCGACGCACTCGTCCAGCCCGGCGCCGATGACGGGGACCAGATCGCGGCCCGCCTGCGCGATCGCGGCTTCGAGGTCACGGAGTGGGTGGAGGCGAGCGGCGTCCTGCGCGTCGAGGGCCCACAGGGCGTCGACCGCGCCACGGTCGGGCTGGCCGATGTCGACCTCACGAACCCGGTGACGGCCGGCATCTGGGAGCTGCGGTCCGGTCGGCTTCCTCGGACGGCGGGTGAGGTCGCGCTCACCCCCGAGGCCGCGAGCCGCCTGGACGTGGGAGCCGGCGACGCCGTGGTCCTGGAGCAGGGGACGCGCCGGCTGGCGGTGACGGGGATCCTCGTTCCGTCCCAGCTCAGCGTTCGGGGGGCCGTGGGTCCCGGGCTTGTGGACGGGATCCCGCTCGCCGAGCGTGCGCCGGCGAAGCTGCTCGTCGGCGCCGGCACCGGCGATGTCGCGACGCTCGAAGAGGCCGTCGCATCCCCCGACGCATCCGTCTTCCGCTCGTTCGCCGACTTCGAGGGCGATCCGCTGAGCCCGCAGGCCCGGACGCTGCTCTACCTGGTCGGCGCCCTGGCGCTCATGGCCTTCGGGCTGGTGGTGGCCTCGGCGATGGCGGTCGGCGCCCGCAGGCAGCTGCGTGTGCTCGGCCTGCTGGGCGCCGCCGGGGCCTCACCCCGCCAGCGCTCGGCGTCGATGCTCCTGCAGGGCGGGGCGCTCGGGCTGCTGGGTGTCGCGATGGGGCTGCCGGGCGGCATCCTGGCGTGGAGTCTCGCCCGGAACGCGGTGGAGGAGTGGGCGGGGGAGCGCATCGGCACGATGGCCGTCGACCCCCGCGACCTCGTGCTCATCGCGGTGCTGGCGCTGGGCGTGGCCGTGGCCGCGTCGATGCTGCCGGCCCGCGTGGCGGCCAGGACGTCGGTGCTGCAGGCCCTCGGTGGGCGCCGTCCCGCGCCGCGCGTGCGGGCCCGCATGCCGGTGGCCGGCCTGGCGGTCAGCGGCGTCGGCCTGGTGATGCTCGCCTGGGGCGTCGGGAACCGGTCGGACAGCGGCGTGCCGTTGCTGGCGACGGCGGGCATCGCGCTCACCGTCATCGGGGTGACCATCGCGGTCCCGTATGTGGTGGGCCTGCTGGAGCGTGCCGCCGGGGGCCTGTCGGGCACCGGGCGCCTGGCGGTGCGGGACGTCGCTCGCCACCGGGGCCGCACCGGTCCGGTGGTGGCGGCGGTGATGGCCACGGGAGCACTGGCGGTGGCGGTGGGGATCATCGCGGTATCGATCGATCGCGATGCGCCCGCGGACGTCGGCGACCCCCGGGTCGTCACGCTCACACTCTTCGGCACGGCCGAGGCGGGCCCCGCGGGTGTCCCGGGATGCGGGGTGGCGTCACGGCTCGCGGAGCCCCTCGCCCGCCTCCTGCCGGGCGCGCGCAGCACCTGCCTGCAGATCGTGAGCGACAACACGACCGTGCCGCTGGCCGCGGTGCGCCCCGATCAGCTCGAGGTCCTCGGGCTGGGCGCCAGCCGGGCCGATCTGGTGGCGGGCCGCGTCGTCTTCCTGACCGACCCCGGGTTTCCGGAGGCCCCCCCGGCCGTCCGGGTGCTCACCGACGAGGGGAACGTGGCGCCACAGGTCGTGGCGGTCCCCGCACCCGAAGAGGTCCGGGGGCGTCTCACCGGATACGCCGTCGCCGACGCCGCGCTGGTGGACCGGTGGCTTCCCCGCGCGACCCTCAACGACGTCCAGGTGCGCTACCGGCTCCCCGCGCCGGTCAACGATGCGCAGCGGGCGGCGCTCTCGGCGCTCTCGGACGACCTGGGCCTGCGGTTGGGCGGCCCCGACCAGACCCTGGGGGCATCCCTGGACTTCGACAGCTCCGGAGGGTTCTCCGTGAGCCGGCTCATCTACCTGGTGATCCTCCCGGCCGCCCTGGTGCTGTCCGTCCTGGTGGTGCTGGTGGGCCTGGCGCTGGTGTCCTCCGACGGCCGTGACGAGCGCACGACGCTGGTGGCCGTGGGCGCGGGGCCCGGCCACCGGCGGCGCATCCAGGCCGTGCGGGCGTTCGTGCTGGCCGGGATGGGCCAGCTGCTGGCCCTGCCGGTGGGGGTGGCGTGCGCGTGGGTGATCCTGCGCGGCCAGAACATCGCGTTCGTGACGCCCTGGCCGCTGGTGATCACGCTGGTGGCGGCGCTGCCGGTGGCGGCGGCCCTGGTGGGCGCCGTCCTGGTGTCGCGTGACGTGCCGGCGTTGCAGCGGCGCGGCACCTGACCCTTCGTCGGCGCGGGCCGGGCGCGGTGTGCGCCCCGGCCCGCGCGGCCGGTCCGTCCTATGGCTTGGCCGCCGCCTTGCGTGAACGGCTGGCCGGCCGCTTCTTGGCGCCGCCGTTGGAGGTGGAGGCCACCTCGCCACTGGGGATCTCCGGCAGCCCCGCGTCCTTGCGCAGCCGCGTGGCGATCTCGGTGATCTCCTCGGGGGTGTAGCCCGGCGCGAACACCTCCGGCTCCGGCGGGAGGTCGTGGGCGGGGAACCCCTCGGGCGCCTCGTCGATCACCTGGAGCTCCTCGCCGGTCTCCGGGTGGGGCCCGCGGAACACGGCGGCCAGCTCGTGGAAGTCGCCGGGGGAGAACCGGTAGAGCTTGGTGTGCTCGCCGCGGTCCAGGTGGCGCTTGGACTCGGGGATCTTGTCGGTGGGGATCCTGGGGCTGGGGAACAGCTTCATCAGGTCGGCGCCGGTGAGCAGCTCGAGCGCCCGCGCGTAGGCCACCTGATGGACGCCGCCGCGCACGAGCAGGTACCCGGTGAGCGCCCGCGCGGCGGGGTGGTCGACCATCTCGTACACCTTGAGCTTGTTGTTCCGGGCGCCGGTCTCCAGGAAGAAGTTGTGCGTGAGGTCCTCCACGAGGTCCCCGGAGCTGAAGACGTTCGTGCCGTCCCACGGCCGGCCCATGGAGTCGGCGGGCAGCGCGCCCAGCCCGCCGGCGATGCTGTGGTAAGTGTTGCGGGCATCGGCCAGGCGCCCCAGCGGGCCGGAGCGCGTGGGGCCGCCCTCGGCCACCGGGACATCGGTCGCCCCCGTGAGCATGGTGTTGATCGTCGCGGCCACCAGCTCGATGTGCCCGAACTCCTCCGCGGCGATGTTGGCGACCAGGTCGTAGAACGGACGCGCGCTCTGGCGGCCCCGGAAGTTGAAGGACTGGAACGTGTAGTTCATGAGGGTGGACATCTCACCGAAGCGGCCGCCCATCAGCTCCTGGACGGCGGCCGCGCCGTTGGGATCCGGGTCGCCCGGAGGCGGCAGTTCGGTGAGCAGTCGGTCGACACGCAGGAACATTCGTGTCCTCCTGATGGGTGTCCGCCGCGCCGGATGGCGCGCCTGAACCCGCGTGCTTCCCCCTCACCCCGCCGGTAATCGCCCTCCGCACTCCCCGTGTCGGATCCTGGTGTGGGGAGTGCCGCATGCGGGAACCGCTCCGCCGTGACCCCGTCGCACACGGACCCCCCGCTCGCGCCACCCACCTCGGCGGCCGACGCCCCGCACCTGGTCCTGACGCGTCTGCACGCCGTCGCGGCAGACGCCGAGGGGGTTCCGCTCCCGGGCTCCGGCGACACGCGGGGGCGCCTGGACCACCTGCGCCGCCTCGCGGCGGAGTCGTTGCCGCTGGCCCGCCTGGCCGAGGGGCACCTCGACGCCCTCGCCATCCTGCACGAGGCGGGCCGGACGGCCCCGCCCGGCGCGCTCATGGGCGTGTGGGCCGCCGAACCGGGCGGGCGGTTCGTGCAGTTCACCCGCTGCCGTGACGGCTGGCGGCTGGCCGGGCCGAAGCCCTTCGCATCAGGGGCCGGCGTGCTCACCCACGCCCTCGTCACGGGCCGCGACGGGGCGGAGCGCATGCTGGCCATGGTCGATCTCACCGGCGGCGGCGTGGCGGCGGTCCCCGGGTTCTGGCGCGGGCTCGGGATGCGCGACGCCCTCACCGGCGAGGTGGTCTTCGACGTCACGGTCGATGAGGCCGCGATCGTCGGCCCGCCCGGCTTCTACCTGCACCGGCCGGGCTTCTGGCACGGGGCCGTCGGGGTGGCCGCGTGCTGGGCCGGGGGGATGCAGGCGCTCGCCGCCGCCATGGCCGACGACATCGGGCGTCGCCCTTCCCCGCACCGGCTCGCGCACCTCGGACAGGTGGACGCCCTGGTCGCGGCGGTCGTCGCGCAGCTGGACGGGGCCGCCGCGGCCATCGACGCGGATCCGAGTGACCACGACGGCGATGCGGCGCGGCTGGCGCTGCGGGTGCGGTGCGCGGTCGCGGCCGCCGGCCATGAGGTGCTGACCCGCTGTGCGAAGGCCCTGGGCGCGGTCCCGCTGGCCACCGGGCACGTGCTGTCGCAGCGGATGGCGGACCTGCTGGTCTACCTCGCCCAGCACCACGCCGAGCACGACGCGGAGGCGCTCGGGCGCATCGCCATCGGGGCCGCGCCGTGAGCCGGCACATCCGGGGGCGCGGGGTCCCGGAGCACCGGTGGCGGCGGTGGGCGCTGCGGACGCCGATCCCGCGCCTGCGCCTGCCCCCGGTCGACCGTGTCCTGGTGGTCGCGCCGCACCCCGACGACGAGGTGCTCCCCATCGGCGGCCTGCTGCGCCGGCTGTCTCGGGCGGGCGTTCCCGTGACGGTGCTGGCCCTCACCGACGGGGAGGCCGCGTACGGCCCCGCGCACGCGGGCGACCTGGGACCCCGGCGCGTCGAGGAGTCCCGGCGCGGCCTGGTGCGGCTGCTGGGACCGGACGTCGAGGTGGTGCGACTCGGCCTTCCCGACGGCGCGCTCGACCGCCACGTGCCGGCGATCGCCCGCGCCGTCGCCGCGCATGCGGCGCCGCGGCAGCTGTACCTGACCCCCCACGAGCGGGACGGCCACCCCGACCACGAGGCCGCCGCCCGCGGGACGGCCCTCGGCAGCCGGCCCGGATGCCGCACCATCCGCTACCCGGTGTGGCTGTGGCACTGGTGCCGGCCCGGGCGGGGCGGGGTGGACTGGGCCCGCGCGCGGGTCGTGCGGCTGGCCGACGACGAGCGCGCCGGCAAGGCGGCGGCGATCGCCGAACACGCCTCCCAGCTGGCCGCGCCGGCCGGGCACGCGCCGATCCTCCCGCCGCACGTGCTGGAGCGGTTCCTGCGTGACCGGGAGGTCGTCTTCGCATGAGCCGCGACCTCGGCGCCACGTTCGACCGCGTGCACCGCGACTCGGCCGACCCATGGGACGGCTCCGGCTGGTACGAGCGCCGTAAACGGCACGTCCTGGTCTCCGCACTGCCGGCCGAGCGATACGGCAGCTGCTTCCAGCCGGGGTGCTCGGTGGGTGCGCTCACCGCGGCGCTCACCGAGCGCTGCGCCTCGGTCCTCGCGGTGGACGCCTCGGCGGAGGCCCTGCGGATCGCGGGAGCGGCGCTCGACGGTCTTCCCGGTGTGCGTCTCGCCCGGATGGAGGTGCCGGAGCAGTGGCCCACCGAGCGCTTCGATCTGGTCGTGATCGCCGAGTTCGCGTACTACCTGCCGCCCGCGGCGCTCCCGGTGCTCGTGGATCGCGCCGTCGGCGCGCTGCGACCGGGCGGCGACCTCGTCGTCGAGCACTACCTCGGGGAGATCGAGGGCTACGAGCTGGACGCCGTCGACGTCCACGATGCGTTCGCCGCGGCGGGCCTGCCGCGCATGGTCGACCACCGGGACGAGCGCTTCACGCTGCAGGTGTACCGCCGGTGATCAGCGACGTCGCGGTGGTGATCCCCGCGCGCAACGAGGAGGAGCGCATCGCGGCCGCGCTGCGGTCGGTGGTGGTCGCGGCCGCCCGCTGCCCGCGCCCGGTCCGGATCATCACCGTCTGCGACGCCTGTGAGGACGGCACGCAGGCCGCCGCCGTCGCGGCGCTCACGGCTTGGAGGCCGTCGATCGTCACCGCCGTCGCCGCCCGCAACGTGGGCGCGGCGCGGCAGGCCGGCTGGGAGCTCGCGCTGGCCGGATGCGGGGGCCGTGCCGGCGGCCTGTGGATCGCCACGACCGATGCGGACGGCGCGGTGCCGCCGGACTGGCTTCGCCACCAGATCGAGCTCGCCGACCGGGGCGCCGACGTGGTCTGCGGCACCGTCGAGGTGGCCGACTGGTCGGGGTATCCGGAGGAGGTGCGCCGACGGTACCTGGCGGCGTACGCCACCCCGGCCGGCGCGGGGCACGGGCACGTGCACGGGGCGAACCTCGGGATCCGGGCCGGGTGGCTCCGCTCGCTCGGCGGGTTCCCGCCGCTCACCGCGCACGAGGACCGCACCCTGGTGCGGCGCGCCGGGCGGGCGGGTGCGCGGATCGTCGCGACGTCCCGCATCCCGGTCGTCACCAGCGCGCGACTCGACGGCCGCAGCCCTGACGGCTTCGCGCGCCTGCTGCGAACGCTCTCGCGGCCGGCGGGACCACCGGCCGCGGCGCCGGTTCCCGCCTCCTGACGCCGGCGCCCGCCGAACCGGCGGTTCAGTCCGGCCGGAGCGCGAGGTCGGCGGCCGCCTCCAGCACCCGCCGCCCCGCGCCCGGGGAGCCGGGCAGGCGCACCAGGGCAGCGGCCAGCACCAGACCCGGCTCCGCGTCGGTCCACCGGGCCGCGCTCATCGCGGCACGCACCAGGTCGGCGAGCGCGAGGTCCGGCTCGCCGCCGTGCTCGGCGCACCAGCGGTCGACGCGCCGGGTGATCGCCGGCGGCGGAGCGGGTTCGCGGCGCAGGTCCTTCATCGCGGCCGCCACCGGGGCCGCGAACGCGGCGACCTCGTCGCGGCTCGGTCTCGCCGGCGCCGTGTCGATGCCGTGGCGCGCGGCGCGGGTCTCGGTGAGGTGCACGCGCATCGCCCGCCCCAGGCATTCCGCCGGCCCCGTGGCGCGGGCGAGCGCGGCGGCGGTGATGGCGGCCAGCGCCCGGGTGCGGGCCTCGTGACGGGTCATCGATGGCGGGATCAGCGCCAGCGCAGCCAGCGCGGCGGCGTCGGCGCGCCCGGCGGGCGAGGGCTCGATGTCCGGCAGGTCCTCCACGACATGATGGTGCCCCATCCCGGCCCCGGCGGCACGCCGTCCGGCGGCCGCCGGCACCCCGGGGTACCCTGACCCACTGACGTCCCACGCGGAACGGAGCCGCCGTGAACCCCAAGGTCGACGCGTACATCGCCCGGTCGGAGCGATGGCCCCAGGAGATGACCCGGCTGCGGGACGTGCTGCTGGGCTGCGGCCTCACCGAGGAGCTCAAGTGGGGCAAGCCCTGCTACGCCCACGGTGGCGCGAACATCGCGATCATCCAGGAGATGAAGGACTTCCTGGCGCTCATGTTCTTCAAGGGCGCGCTGATGGAGGACCCCGAGGGGATCCTGGAGGAGCAGGGACCGAACTCGCGCTCCGCACTGCGCATCCGGTTCACCTCGCCGGCCGACGTCGAGCGGCTGGCCGGCACGCTGCCGGACTACGTGGCCGAGGCGATCCGGGTGGAGGAGGCCGGCCTGGAGGTGGGCCCGGCCCCGGATCTCGCCCTGGCCGAGGAGCTCCAGCAGCGGCTGGACGGTGACCCTGATCTCGCGGCGGCGTTCGAGGCGCTCACCCCCGGGCGGCAGCGCGAGTACAACCTCCACATCTCCGAGGCCAAGCAGTCGTCCACGCGCGCCGCCCGGGTGGAGAAGCACGTCGACCGGATCCGGGAGGGGAAGGGCCTGCGCGATCGCTGACCCCGGCGTGAACGCGTACGACCGGGCGTCCTGGGAGGAGCGCTGGTCGGTCGCCCTGCGCGCGCACGGTGACCGACTCGCCCTGCTGCCCGCGAACGATCACCTCACCGAGGGGGCCGCCGGGCTCGCGCCCGGCCGCGCGCTGGACGCCGGCTGCGGCCACGGTGCCGAGACGCGCTGGCTCGCCGCCCGCGGATGGCGGGTCACGGCGGTGGACTTCGCCGCGACGGCCCTCGCCGAGGCCCGTGCGATGGCCGACGGCCTGGGGCCCGATGTGGCCGGCCGGATCGACTGGGTGGAGGCCGACCTGGCGAGCTGGGCGCCGCCGCCCGGCGCGTACGACCTGGTGCTGAGCCTGTTCGTCCATGTCGCCGCTTCGGTGGGGGAGATGGTGCGGCGGCTGGCGGCGGGGGTGGCGCCCGGCGGGACCCTCCTCCTGGCCGGGCATCTGCCCGTCGATCCCTCCACGGGCGAGCCGACGCGCGCCGCCGGGCAGGTGCAGGTCTCGGTGGACGAGGCCCTGGCGGCCCTCGACCCGGACCGCTGGGAGATCCTGATCGCCGAGAACCGCCCCCGGCCCGCCGCCGGCACCGGCGCCGACGCCGTCATCCGGGCGCGGCGACTGCCCTGATGCGATGCGCAGTTTCGGGGCCCAACCCGACCGCGGTACGGTTGGGCCGGTGATCTGGACCCTTCTTGTCTCGGCGGGGATCGTGGTGACGATCGCCGGCATCTCGTACCTCGCCGGCGGGCGACGCGGCGTCTCCGACGCTGAGCGCTCGTCGTCCTGGAGCCAACGCCCACCCGATGGAGGGGCGGGGCTCTAGACACGGCCTCGCAGGGTGGTGGTCTTCGGGGGGATCAGTGCGTCTCGCCGGGCGGCTGACGCTCACATCGTGACCGTCGCGTTCTCGCCTCCCGCGGAGCGGCGGCCGGTGAGTCGCGACCTCACGAGGTTCACCAGCGTCGCGGCGCGCCCTCCGGGGGTGTCCCAGTACTCGGCGCCGTCGGCCTCGACCCGCAGCAGGATCACCCCGGGGTCGTCCGGGCCGCCGGGGAACCACGCTTCGACGGCCCCGTTCCACAGCTCGCGCTTGAGGGCCACGTCGTCGACCACCGAGGCGATTCCGCTCACCGACACCCACTCGGCGGCCGAGCCACACGCGAGGTTCACGCGGGGGTTGGCGGCGATGTGGATGGTCTTCCGGGAGTCCCGCTCGGCGAAGAACCAGAGGTCGCCGTCGAACTCGACATCCTGCATGGCCATGGGCCTGCTGATCAGCGTCCCGTCCGGCGCGGTGGTGGTGAGGAAGCCGAAGCGCTGGCCGCCCAGGATGTCGACCACCTTCCGAACCGCCGCGTCCTCGTCGCCCATGCCGCCTCCCCGTCGTGTTTCGGGCGCCATACCCCGGGACTCCACGGGGGAACCACGCCGTCGGCCGACCGTTTGGCGGGAGGGGCCGGGGGTAGGCACCCGGAACGCGACCGACGAACCGCGATCACCGGAGGCGCACCATGCAGAACGACCCGAACAAGCTGCCCGAGCACTTCCACGACAGCGCCGATGACGGGGAGAACATCACCCGCACTCCCGAGGAGCGGGAGGCCGACCGCCGCCGGGCGGCCGAGCTGGAGCGGGAGAAGGAGCGGGACTGACCCGCACGCCGGCGGACGGCAGTCGCATGGGAAGCGACCAAGCAGATCGCCAAGGGAAGCCGACGCGGGGACTCGAACCCCGGACCCCATCATTACGAGTGCCGGGACAAATCGTGAGAAAGCCCTGCTGACTGAGTGGTCCTACGCGTTGTTGACCCGTTGTGGTTCCGGCTCGGTTCCCCAAGGGCGCGGACGGTCGGACGGCACCTCGCTTTCAGTGCCTGCTATGGGCGCCAGGACCCTCTGATCCGCTCCGGTCACAGCCCGACAGATCCGTCGCGTGCTTCGACCCGCGAGCCCGGGAACGAGCCGCATTGACTCGGCAGGCTGTCCTCTTACGCGTGGTGAGCGCAATCGCCGCGACTCCCACAAGCGCCACCGCGATCCCCGCGGTCCAGCCCAGGATGGTGACCGCAGCGATGCCACCCACAACGGTCCCGGCGACGACAGCGGGACCGACCGCACAACACGCGAGCGCCAGGGCGCCCGCAGCGACTCCACCCAACCAGCCGAGGGTCTGGGGTCGCTTCACCGGGCGAGCACCTCGGTGAGTTGGTCGACGCTCGGAGCACCCTGAGGGCCGTCGGCTGTGCGGTAGATTCGGCACGAGAGGCCGACAGGTCCTGCCTGGTCCGGAAAGGCATCGTGACCGTCGATGACCACGGACGGCGATCCCCGAAAGCCGATCTGCTCAGCCTGGTCGTGTGTCTCGATGACCTCGTGAACGATCGCAACGCTCCTACCCGATAGGCGCAGAGCCTCCCGCAGTCGTTCTTCGGCGACCTTCCAGTTCGGGCATTCGGTGAAGTACCTCAACGTGACCTGCATCGGCCCTCCACTCGTCGCGCGTTCAGGCCGAGGGTAAACCTTGCCCCGCGGGGCAAGGTCAAGGGCTATCGTGGAGCGATGAGAATTGGGGAGCTGGCGGCGCGCGCCGGAGTCACCGCCAAGGCCTTGCGGCACTACGAACGAGTGGGTCTGGTGGTGCCGGAGCGCACCGAGTCCGGGTACCGGGACTACTCGGCCTCCGCATTGGGCCGCATCGGGTTCATCCTCGCCGGTCAGCGGGTTGGGCTGTCGCTTCGCGAGCTTCGCGGGATCCTCGAGCTGCGCGACCGCGGACACGCCCCCTGCGCACACGCACTTGATCTCGTTGATCAGCGCCTTCGCGAAATCGAGGAACGCCTCGCCAGCCTGTCCGCGATGCGCCGAGGCCGGAAGGTCCCTTGATCCCGTGGACTGCGACGAGGCCTGCATCTGCGAGGTCATCCACCGGCCGTCTCGCTGATCGCCTGCCGGCAGAGTCTCGGTGGGTTGCTCCGCATGTCGAGTTGCGCTGTCGGGGAACCTCCACCCGTCGCGGCGCGGCGGTTCATAGAGTGCAACGGAGAGGTCGCTGCCGGGACGTCCACGTCGCGTCGCTGGGCCTCGCGTGTCGAGCATCGAGCCCGCCGCGTCCAGCTGTATCTTCGCCCCAGTGACGCGCATCGCTCTCATTTCTTCTGACAGTCCGGGACACCGCAAGGCCCGTGGAGCCTTCTTCACGCCGCCGGAGCTCTGTACGCACCTCGCGGATTGGGCCATCCGGGATCCGGGCGACCAGATTCTGGAGCCCTCATGCGGCGAGGCGGCTTTTCTGCTCGCAGCCGCTCGTCGGCTGGGCGATCTCGGCGCGGCACCGGGAGGGCTCCACGGCACCGAACTGCACAACGACAGCGTCGCCGCCGCTGGCCGGTACCTGAAGGAAGCTGGCTACGAGGCAGATCTCCAGACCGGGGACTTCTTCGCGCGCCCCCCAAGGCCGGAGTTCGACGCGGTTGTCGGCAACCCACCGTACGTCCGCTACCAGGGCTTCTCCGGCGACGCACGCTCAGCTGCCCGCGAGGCTGCACTGCAGGCGGGCGTGCGGCTGTCTGCTCTCGCATCGTCGTGGGCGGCGTTCACGGTGCACGCTGCGCTCTTCCTCAAGCCCCAGGGGCGGTTGGGTCTGGTCCTCCCGGCGGAGCTCCTCTCCGTCAACTATGCGGCCGAGGTGCGCAGCTTCCTGATGCGCCGGTTCGCGCGGGTACGGTTGGTGCTGTTCACGGAGCGCGTGTTCCCGGGCGTCCAGGAAGAAGTCGTGCTCCTCCAGGCGGAAGGGCAGGGTCCAACCGACCACTGCGAGCTCCACCAGGTCCGGGACCTTGAGGAGCTGGTTTCGTCGACCCAGCTTGTCTCCAGCTGGGTTCCCACCCGACCGAACGCCAAGTGGACCGATGCGCTCCTGCCGGCCGAGGCCCGGGCGCTCTTCTCCCGCCTTTCCGGCGAGGCAGGCTTCGGCCGCCTCCTTGACTGGGGTGAGACCACCCTCGGAGCGGTGACGGGGAACAACCGCTACTTCGCGCTCTCGCCGGACGAGGTACAGGCCCTCGGGCTTTCGCCGTCGGACTTGGTGCCGATGTCCCCCACGGGAAGCCGCCACCTGCGGCATCGCCTGGACCTCACCGCGGATGACTGGACCCGCCTCGGTGAGGGGGGCGCCCCGACCTGGCTGTTCAGGCCCGAGGGTGAGCCTTCGGCAGCGGCACGACGGTACATCGAGGAGGGCGAGGCGCGCGGCGTCCAGCTCGCCTACAAGTGCCGGGTACGCGACCCGTGGTGGCGCACCCCGCTTGTGCCGCCGCCGGATCTGTTCGTGACCTACATGAACGCCGACACGCCGCGTTTGGTCGGCAACTCCGCCCAGGTGCACCATCTCAACTCGGTCCACGGCCTCTACCTGCACGAGGGCATGGCCGACCTTGGCCGGTCGCTCCTCCCGCTCGCGTCACTCAACGCGATGACCCTGCTCGGTGCCGAGACGGTCGGGCGCGCCTACGGTGGGGGTCTGCTGAAGCTGGAGCCGAAAGAAGCCGACCTGCTTCCCGTTCCCTCGCCGCGCGCTGTGAGGGCACAGGCAGGTGCGCTGAGGATGGTCCGGCCCGTGGTCATCGATCTCCTGCGACACGGTCACCTGCTCGAGGCCGTGTCACGCGTCGACAACATCCTCCTGTCCGATGGGATGAGCGTCTCCGCGAGCGAGCTTGCTCAGCTGCGACAGGCGCGGGCAACCCTCGCCGAGAGGCGTGCGGCGCGCGGCCGTTCGAGCAGCCGCTCCACCGAGTGATGGCTCGCGAGGACGCGTTCTCGGACTTTGACGCCCTGCTGGCGGGCTACCAGCTGACGGATCCCTGGGAGCACGACCACGGTGAAGCTCCGCTCTACGCGCCGGACTACCGTCTTCTGAGCAGCCTGCTCGGGATCCCGCTTGATGCCAGACAGGTCTCCGAGAGCGGGCGCTTCGCTCGGGCGATCGACGCCTGGACAGCGCACGAGCTGCGGCGAGCCGGCTTCTCCTCCGATGAGGTCTGGCCGCGCCCGACACGTCCCCGTGTTCTGGCGCGTGATGTTGCGATGCTGCTGGAGAAGCTGCCCCGCAAACTCTCCGAAGATGTCGCCAGCCGGCTTCCCGACCTTGCCGCGGTGGGACCCGTTGACGCCAAGGTCCTCGGCAGGGCCTACGAGAAGCAGGTCGACGTGTGCATCGCCCGGTGGGACCGGGGCCCGGAGCTCCTGATCAGCACGAAAGCCCAGGTGTCGTCCTTCGGCAAGAACCTCCCGAACCGCTTCGAGGAGGCTTACGGCGACGCGGGCAACCTCAGAGGGCGCTACCCGCTTGCTGCCGTCGGCTTTCTCTTCGTCCAGCGATCAAGCGTGCTGATCCAAGAGCCGGACGCCTTCGAGCGGACGATCGACATGATCCGAAAGCTGCGGGATCCGGGAGATGGCAACGGGTACACCGCAACCGGCCTGATCCTCGTCGGTTGGGATGACGTGGCCGAGGGGTCGGTCGCCGTCGAGGTTCGGGAGCACGAGGTCCCCGCCGACGTGGCGGCCCCGCAGTTCTTCACGGCCATGATCCGTCAGGTGCTCACCGCTTCACCGATCAGCTTCCATGTCGCGGTGCGAAGCCTGCTCGAGCGTCGGCACATCCCCGTACGTGAGGCGGACACCGACCCGGCCACCGACGCATAGCGGGGTCACGTGCTCCGGTGCTGTTGTCGGAGCCGCTGCAGTGCGTCAGGCGCCTTGGCGAGGTCCGCGTCGGTTGGCTTGACGTATCGGCGGATCGTGAACGCCGCGTCGGCATGTCCGAGGCGCGCGGCGAGGGCAGGGCCTTGAACGCCCGCCGATGCAAGCCAGGTGCCCTGGCTGTGCCGGAGTACGTGAGGGCTGACGCCCTCCAGATCAGCGTGCTTGACCACCCGATCGAGACCGGAGCGGACCCGGCCCCCTCGGTCGAGGGGTCGGCCATCCTCGCGCGCGAAAACAAGCGCGTCCTCAGCCGCCGGGGCGCAGCGGTCACGGTGCCCGCGTAGGACGTCCGCGTAGGCGTCCTCGATCGGGATGACGCGCGCGCCTGCTTCGCTCTTGGTCGTCGCCCTGGCGATTGCGACACGCGGCGGTTGCGAGTCGAGGTCGAGGCCGGCGGGTCCCCAGACCAGACGCAGGATCTCCGTGATGCGCGCGCCCGTCGCGATCAGCAGCGCGACGACCGGGGCCATCAGCGATCGCCCCGTCCGGCTGTCGTCGGCCTCTGCTGCGGCCAGCAGCCGGTCGGCTTCGTCGATGGTGAGCGCCCGTTCTCGCGGCCGGCCTGGTGGCGGCAGCAGGACCCTCGGCGGGAGAGACTCGATCAGGCCCCGGGAGTAGAGGTCGCGTAGGACCGCGGCCAGGGCGGCGTACGCGACGCGGGCTGTCTCATTGGAACGATCGACCGAAAGGGCATCGACCATGTTCTGGATGGTCCTGGTGTCGATGGCGTCGCTCGGGAGGGAACCGAGGCCGAGGCCGCTGCGCGGCTCGGGCCAGGGCAGCACGTGGAGGCGGAGCGTGGTCTCGTAGCCGGCGAGCGTGTTCAGCGCGTACGGGTGCCGTGAGCGGGTGAGGGCCGTGCCCCTGCGCGCGCGGTGGAGAAAGCTCACCGCCGCGTCGTGAAGCGTCGGTGCGGCGGGTCGAACGTTGGGTCGGCCACCGGCCCGAAGCGTCCACTTGGCCTGCTGAACCCAGGCAACCGCGTCCGCGAGGTTCGGGAAGGTGCCAGACAGGAGTCGCCCGCCGACGCGGACCCGAGCGACGAAGACGGGGGAGCAGTCGCAGCTTCGGCGGCCGCGGCTCTTGCTGCAACCCGTCGAATGGCGCTCGAACACGCTGGGAGCCACACGGGCCTGGTGGCGACGCTCGGTCACCTACGCGGCTCGCCGGTCGGTCAGCGGGTCCGGTGCGTCCCAGAGCCGGCCCTCAGAGCCGCGCTGAACGGCTCGGGGCAGGAGGTGTGGGACCCTGGCAGGCGCGACGAGGTCAGAGATCAGGATGGTGCGTCCCTGCACGTAGGCGTCCAGGTCGGATCGGGCGATTCGCAGCAGTCGCGGCCCGTCACGGAAGACGGGCAGGGCTCCCGCGGCGACTCGCCGCTCCAACGTCCGGCGGCTGATCCCGAGCATCTCGGCTGCCTCGGCCAGGGTGAGCAGCGTCCGCCCGTTCATCGGAGCCCGCGACCGCGGTCGTCGCCGCCCCGGGGAATCGTCCTGGCGAGCCCCGCTGGTGTCGTCCGATGCCTCCGCGACGCGGGCTGGCGTGTGAGGACTTTCTCTACTCCTTCAAGGCGGCGGCCTTCGGCCGCCGGCCGCGGACGGACCTTCATTACATTGCGGTCCTGCGGCCCCATGCCGCCTCGTGCTGGAGCGGACGAGCCCACCTGCAACCCGGAACAGACGCGGCGTCCGCTCATGGCCGGCTCGCCTTGTCGAGATGCCGTAGGTGGCGGCGCTCGCGTTCGTGGGCTGCGGCCGCACGGGCGAACGCGGCGTCGCCCTTGGTCAGGTATCCGGCACCGTCGTATCGCCACTCGACGGACGGAGCGCAGTCGGCGGCATCATCGCGCTGCCGCTGGTGCTCGGCGCGGGCCTGACGCAGGGCGGTGAGGGTGGTCGAGTACCGACGGGACTTCGTCGCGAAGTGGCCGCGGTAGCCGAGTGCATGGGCCCACTTCCGCATGTTCGGCTCGCCGTCACCGAGGCACCATGCGGTCTCGACCATGCGGCGCAGGTGGGGGCGGAGCTGGAGTGCCTCAAGCTCAGCGAGGTCGTGTAGCCGTCGTCTGAGTCCCGGTTCGTCGGCGGCCTTGGTTGCGTACTTGGCCAGGTATGCGGCAACGGCTTCTGGGGTGGCACTCGTGCCGCCGGTGGCCACGATCGCCACATCGAGTTGGGAGCCGAAGCGCAGCGTCTGGCCCGGGATGTCGATCTGAACCCCCTGCGCGGCGTCGGTGAGGGCATCGACGAGCATCTCCGCGGGAAAGGCCGTCGGCGGGGTGAGTTCATCGGTGCAGGCGTCGGCGCGGACGATCGCGTGGATATGAACAACGCCGCGGCGCTGGAACTCGACGACCTTCGCGTACGACAGTCGCACCGGTTGCCCGCTGTCGCGGCTCGCCCGAGCCAGGCAACGGCGCGACTGGATGGTGAATCGCCGCCAGAGCTCGGGGGCATGCCAGTTGAACCGCACCGCGTCCTGATAGCGGTAGCACTCGGGGCACAACGGGTCCCCGAGAGCCGGGTCTCCACCATCGTGGTCCGCATCGCACCAGTTCGGGCGTCCGTGCCGGCAGTAGCGGCGGCGCCGTGGTTGGCGGCAGCCGCCGGGGTGTCGGCCGTGGACGGCGCCGAATCCCGGTGCGGTGAGGGTCGCGAACGCCATCGGGTGGGTGGCGATCGTCTCGGGGAGGCCCTTGCGCCCCCCGGCGACGCCGGCGAACAGCAGCTGCCAGATGTCACCCTGATACTCCCAGGAGCACGACGGACACACCGACTCCCGACGGTTGCGACACCGGATCATCAGGATCCGCCCGTTCCGGCTGCGAACCGCGGTGCTCCGAAGGCGGATGGGGTGATGGCAATTGCCTGTCCGGCGCACCTGCTCGAAGAAGCGATCGCGGTTCGGGTCCTGAACACGGGCGACCAGCTGCGCGATGGTCGTCTCGTCCCACGGGTCCGAGGTCATGCCGCCCGCCGCTCGGGAATCGGTGCTTGGACGGGGTAGTCACGGGCAAGACCGCGGATGTCCTCGTCCGTTGAATAGGAGGCTCGGGTGCGAAAAGGCTCGGCGTGACCGTCCAGGCGGACGTAGGCGACGCCGGGCTGGGTGTCGGGGATCAGGTGGCACTGGGCGCCGCGGTCTCGCGCACCGTCTCCGAGGACCATGTCGACCTGCTGGGGCTCGTCCAGCCGCAGGGCGATCCGGGTTGGGAACAGATTGCGGAAGCCCAGGATCTCCTTGCGGGGGTCCTGCAGGGCCGCGATCACGTTGACGCCGACGGCACGACCCTGCGTCAGGAGCACCCCGAGGGCCTGGCTGATCCTCTCTCGAAGTTTGCGGTCGGGGAGATAGGCGGTGAGGTTCGCAACCTCGTCGATGACCAGCACGACCATCGGGTCGTCCGGGGTTGGCTCGTGCAGGCGCGTGGTGCCGGCAAGGCGACGAGCACGGTGCTTCATCACGGCGACCGCCTCATCGAGCAGATCGGCCATCTCCTCGAACTCGTCGGCTGCGAACCGTGTGAAGAGCGGCCGGCCGAGCCCGAGCTCCATACCGCCCTTGGGATCGATCACCCACAGCTGGACCACGCCGACGTGCACGAGCGGTGCCGCGGCGCGGATCAGTGACCAGATCACCGAACCCTTGCCGGATCCGGTCACACCGGCGATGAGGACGTGCGTCCCGCGCAGGCCGACGACCCACGGTCGACCGTCCTCCAACACCCCGACGGGCAGTGCACCGAGGTCCGGGGTGGTGGGGATGGGCAGGGCGGGGATCGTGCGGACGAGCGTGTCGGTGTGCTGGAGCTCCAGCCAGATCACTCCGGGGCTATCGCGACGAACCTGGCACGTCCGCGCGCCGAAGGCGTGGGCGAGCGCGTCTGCGGCCTGCTCGTAGGTCTCGGGGGTCTGGCCGAGCAGCATTCGCAACCGGAGTCGGTCTCCGTGTTCGGTGCACCGCAGGGCCACGAGACGTGGGTAGTGGTTCCGGGTGCCCTCGCGCAGCGTGAGCCCGTTCCAAGTCATCACCGATCGCCACCGGAACTCGTAACGCCAGACCTTGCGCCAACGACGGCGCAGGCGGCGGCCGACCCAGCGATCGAACGACGGACGGCGCAGCAGCCGCCACCCGAGGAGCACAAGCAGCAATAGGACCGGGATAGCGCCGGCAGCGGGATGGGCGATGACAAGAAGCCCGGGAGCGGCGAGGCACACCAAGGTCAGCGGGTGGCTGACCAACCACCACAACAGGCGGAACGTCCCGCCGATCACGAGATCGAAGACCGCTCCCATGACGCCGTCAGGTTGCGGCGGTTGGGGCTGAGTGCGAGGAGGCACCAATTCCTCCGAAGTCCGATCGGCGGGCCGCTGAGGGGCCCGCCGATTCGTGGTTGTTGGGGCTACGCGGCCTTCTGCGCGCTCGTCGGCATGGGGGCGATGTGGGACGCCCGGAAGCTGATGCCGTGTCGGTCCTCCATGGACCACGGCACCGCGACCAGCTCGGTGACTCGCACCGGCTGGCCGACGACAACGCCCTTCGGTTCCCCCGAGACCTTCACGGGCCAGATCTGGGCACCCTCACTGCCGAGCGCCACCAGGTCGATCGCGTAGATCGGCTCGCCGTTGGCGTCTGCCTTGGGGCGCTTGGTCTCGAAGTCGATGACGGCCTCGACCTTGCCGGCCACCAGGGTTACTGATCCCGTGTCGATGGGCAGTCTCATCGGTATGCCTCCCACTCGCATGGACGGATCGTGGTACGGACCACGTGTTCGGCGACCTTAGGATATGGTCCGTACCATGTCCAGCGCAGGTGTTCGATACCGCGAGGTCCGCGAGGCACTCGCCGCGCAGATCACTCGTGGGGATCTCCAACCCGGGGACCGGCTCCCAAGCGAACGCGACCTGCAAACCCGGTTCGACTGTGCCCGCTCCGTCGTTCGGCAGGCGCTCCAGGCCCTGACCCGCGATGGCTGGGTGATGTCGGTCTATCCGCGCGGCTACCTCGTGCTCGGACCGCGCATCCCTTGGATCAGCCGCCTGCGACCGCTGCTCGAGGAGCCTTGGCAGGTGGTCATCGACAGCGCGACGGAGGCCGCAGCAGACGCGGAGGCGGCTGAGGGTCTCGAAGTTCCGTCGGGCGCGCCGACTATCAGGCGCACCAGTCACATCGAGAGCGCGATCTCACCGGGCGACATCTGGGGCCTCGGCGAGGTGAGCTACGCGGCTGAGGCTCTGACGACCGAGGGGCGTGCTGCCCTTCTGCGGCCGAGCGAGATCACCTACGACGAACTGGAAGCGGCCGTCGGTCGTCGCATCGTTGGATACCGTGAACGCCTCCGGTCACGGATCTTGACGCCTGCCGAGCTTGAATCGCTGAGCCTTCCTGCCGCGATGCCAGCCTTGGAGATGTGGCGAATCGCTCGGAGCACGACGACCCCGGTCTCGGCATTCCGGTTCGTCGCGCGTCCGGACCGCTTCGAAGCCGACTACCTCATCGACACGTGAACCCCGACGAGCCCCTTCGCACCAAGGACCTTGCCAAGGAAGATCCGGCCCCGATGGAGGACACCCTCGCCGGCTACCAGTGGCTTCCGAGGATGATCGACAAGGCCCGCGCCAGCCGCGCCGGGACGCTGGGCCAGTACTTCCGATATCCCTGCCCCATCGACCAGGAGGCGCTGGCACGCATTGGGCTCGACTCTGAGCAGTTCGCGGAAGTTGCAGACTGTGCCACTACCGCGAATGACGTTCTGGAGTCGCTTGCTGCTCATGGAGCCCGATCCGCCCAAGAGGCGGCGTTTGACCCGATCG
The DNA here is from genome assembly GCA_001464275.1 of Actinobacteria bacterium Ga0077560. GTDB lineage: Bacteria > Actinomycetota > Thermoleophilia > Miltoncostaeales > Miltoncostaeaceae. The sequence continues at coordinate 44,236 of LNFL01000071.1, forward strand.
AGTTGAATCGCCGGCTCCATGAGCCGCCGCTCGACTCACCGGAAGTTGGTGGTGGGTCCTAGACGGACTAAACCTCCGTTGACTCGTCGCCGATAGTCGGTTACTGGTACGGTTTCAGTATTGGTTACTGAGGTGCGATGACCCCGACGACGACCTACCCCAATCCTCCTGTGCGGATCGCGGCCTTCGAGGTCCGGTTCCCGCCCGTCGACGCGCTGGCTTCGGAGGCCGCTGTTCGGCCGCTCCATCGCGAGCTCCGGACGACGTTCCCCTTCTTTGAACCGTTCCAAGTCCCCTTGGGGCTCCAAATCCAGCCCGATGGGGTGGTTCACGAAGTTGCTAGACGGGTCCGCCTCTCGTCCCGTACTCGGCGGACGGTGGTCAGCATTGGCGCCGACATCGCGATCATCGAGACGAGCGAGTACCGAAGTTTCGAGGAACTAAGGGCCATGGTCTGGGACCTGATGGGTCGAATCCAAGGGCTAGACGAGATCCTCGGGACGTCAAGGGTGGGCCTGCGCTACGTGAACGAGATCCGTATTCCCCAAGTCGGCGACGATCCGCTCGGTTGGCCCCCCTACATCAGTGAGGCACTCGTCGCTCCGATGCGGCTGTCGAGCAAGCCTCTTCAGATCATGCAGGGGGCCGTCGTGTACCGGCCAGAGGAGACACGTGGCGTAGTCCTGAGATTCGGGGCGCTAAAGGGCAGAAGCGTGGACCTCGGTGGTCCGCTGCGGGTCCCAGACCTTGGGGATGGACCATTCTTCCTCCTCGATATCGATAGCTACTGGGAGAATCCGCCGGACGAGCTTCCTGAATTCAGCCCTCAAGGAGTTGTGGAGGTTCTCGACCGTCTTCACAACGCTGCGCAGGACGTGTTCGAGGCATCCATTACGGACAAGGCGCGTGGGCAGTTCGGTGCGCCCGGAGCAATCGGGAGGTGAACGATGACGACAAGAGCTCCCTTCCCCACAGCTGGCGAGACGAAGACTGTGGTGGAGCCTCAGCTCCCCCATCAAACAGATGTCGTAGCGCTGAATCGCGACGCAGCTGGTCTACGAGATGTCGTGTCGCTGCTGCACGCGCGATCCCAGCAGCTTCACGGCGACACCCAGCGAGCCGAACTCTCGGCGCTGACCAATGAACGGCTGAAAAGGGCGGTTGGCGACCTCCTAGACGAGCTGTCAATTGACCACGGTATGGCCTGGTCTCATATCGCCCGCCTCGTGGGCGTCAGCGTGCCCGCCCTGCGCAAGTGGCGTCAGGGATCTGCCCCTGATCCTGAGAATCGGCGGCGATTGGCGGGTCTCTCAGCGTTCCTCGAACTGCTTGCGCGGTTCCCGGTTGAAGAGCCTTCAGGGTGGCTGGAAGCACGCCTCACCGACGAATCCACCCTGACCGGTCTCGACGTCTACTCGACGCCAGGGGGGGCGGTTGGGTTGCTCGAGTACGCCGGCCGACGATGCTCAGCCGAAGGCCTCTTGGACGCGCAGGTTCCGGACTGGAGAGCAACATCCGCACCTGACCCGCGCTTGCGAATCGTCGAAACGGACGATGGAGGCAGGTCGCTGGTTCTCGAGGGTTAGCCAGGGTTCCCGGGATGTTGGCCGCGCCGGATGGAGGGGTGACAAGCATCTACCTCGCCCGCGGCGACGAGGTGGATTCGTTCCGGCCTCTCCTGACCGGCGACATCTTCAGCGACACGGAGATTCCAGGCGTCGATACCGATACGGGACTCTCTATGGTCCTCGATCATCCATGCTCGATGCGCCGGGGCGTGACCCTTGCCGGACACCTGGTCATGGCAAGGGTCATTTCGCGTCCGGACCTCCCGCGACCGGCGAAGTGGCCGACCGACGGACTTTGGGATCTCCTTCCGTTGCCGGAACTCGACAGTTCCGGAGAGCGCCGCGCCGCAGCCCTTGATCAGATTGGCCGCGTGCCTTCGGCATCGCTCGACCTGGGTCGACGGGTCGCATGCCTCTCTGACCAAGGCATTGTCCTTCTGATTCAGCGCCAGATCCATCGCCTCAGTCGCTTCGTAGCGCCTCTTGCTGATCTCTACGAGGTCTGCGCCCCTGTTCTGACCGAAGCGGATCTGCTGACGGAATGGAATGCGGAGCTCGTGCCTCATCGCCAGAAGGCGACCGGCGCAGCGTTGGCAGAGGCGATGGTCGCCGAGACCGGCCATTTCGAGGCGTTTCTGGCCGGTGATGAGCCATCCCTACGCGAACAACTCAAGACCGATCACCTGCGGAGCGGAGTCCGGAGGGCCGTCCGGCTGGAGATCCGAGAACGACGAGCACGTTGACGGCATGTCCACTTCCATCTGCGGTTCCATCCCGGTTCCGCGAACGGGCGCATTCGGGGCGTCCATGACAACTCCTTGTCGCAGCCCAGGCAATGCAGAAGGGCAGCAGTTGCGGTATTCGCCCAGCCTGTTCGAAGCCGACGCGGGGACTCGAACCCCGGACCCCATCATTACGAGTGATGTGCTCTACCAGCTGAGCTACGTCGGCCCGCCGGGGGACGTGCCCCGGGCCCGGGAAGGATAGCGCCGAGACGCGGGGAGTCGAGGGGTCCGCCGTTCGTGACCCAGGGTGACGTTGTGCCCGATCCCGCCGGGGCCGTAGGTTGGCCCCGTGAGCGTGCCCCACCGAGAGAGGTCCCATATGCGCAGAAGCATCGTCATCACCGCCGTCGCGGTGATGCTGGGAGGTGGGTGTGCCACGGCGGTCGGGGCCACCCCGATCCGGATGACCACCAACGGCGAGGAGCCGTGGGTGTTCGTCGACCGCCAGGGCGTCACCCACGTCACCTGGAACGTCGAGGAGAGTCTCCAGACCCGGACGTTCTACCGCCGGGCGGCGGCCGGCAGCACCGTGTTCTCGCCGACCGTCGAGCTGCCGGTGGCGGCGGGCGTGGACTTCACCGGGTCCTACATCACCCAGGACCCGGCCCCCAGCAACCGGCTCGTGCTCATCACGGAGCGGGCGTCGAACGTGACCGGGACCCCCGGCATGTACGGCCTCACCTCCACGGACAACGGCGTCACATGGACCCCCGCTGTGGCGGTGGCCGAGCCGTCACCGTCGGTGAACATCGGCGGGGGCCGCGTGAACGTGGTCGCCAACGGACCGCTCGGGATCTGGGTCGTCAACGGCAACCCCACGCTGCGCCTCGTCAAGCTGCCGGCGGCCCTCACGCCGGCGGTCACCGCGGCCGAGCAGGTGTCCATCAGCCCGTCCGCCTACAACGGGCAGGTCCAGTTCGACGCCGCCGGGCAGCCGGTGTTCGCCTTCTCGGACCTCGACAAGGGGTACGTGCGGGTCGGGGAGACCGGCCCCGATCAGACCGTCTTCAGCACCGAGGTCGTGTCCTCCATGCACCTCGCCTCGGGCCCCAGGGGCAGCGCGGTGCTCTGGTACGGCGGCCCATCCACCGACGACGGGATCCGCCTGCGCCGCATCGTGGGCGGTGTGCTCACCCCCGAGCAACGGCTGAGCTCCCGCGCGGACAGCAGTACCGGCGTGCCCTACCTGTCCGCCGACCAGACCGGCCGCTTCCACGCCGTGTGGCGCAGCAGCGCCGACGTGGTCTACCGCCGCTCCGAGACCGGTGCGAGCTGGACCCCGGCGACCACCCTCGTGCGCGTCGCGGGCGTCAACCGGCCGTACTCCCTGGTGGTCTCCGCCGGGCCGGACGGCAACGGCTGGGTGGTCTACACCACCGGCATCACCAAGTCCCCGGTCTTCGTCGTGCGCCTGCCCAGCGACGACCCCTCGGTGCCCGACACCCAGGGCATCGAGAACCCGCAGGTGAGCCGCCGCGGCAGCGGCATCTTCATCACGCCGCGCACCCCGTCGCTCGCCGACCTGCGCAAGCGCAAGTGCGTGCGGGTGCGGGTGCAGAGCACCAAGCCGGCGGCCATCCGCGTCGCCATCTTCAGCGGACGGCGCAGCATCCGGGTGTTCGGCACCACCACCGTGCGGTTCAGCAAGGCCGGCAAGAAGCTGGTGTGTGTGAAGGTGCCGCTTCGGGCCCGCACGTTCGACGTGCGGCAGCCGTTCCGGTTCGCCTTCGCGGTGCGCGAGGGATCCCCGAACCCGCGGGGTCCGGCCCCCGGCAAGCTCACCACCACCGGGTTCACGTTCTTCAAGTAGGCCGCACCGGGCCGGCGCCCACTCAGGCGCCGGCCCGCACCGCCCGGAAGAACGCGCGCACCGGTTCCGCGTCGGCCGCCACCACGAACCCCAGGCTGCGGGCGCGGGTGTCGGTGAACACCAGCCAGAAATCCCCGTCGTAGGTGAAGCACATCACCCGGCCGCGCCGCCACGTGCCCTCCCCGGGCCGGCGGTCGTCCCGGGGCGCCGCGCACGGCGCGCCCGCGGGCACGCGCCGTCCGTCGCGGTACCGGGCGTAGATCCGGTCCGCACCCGCCGTGGTGGGGAAGGCGTCGAGGTAGAGGCGCACCCGGTCGGTCACCCGCAGGTCGCAGAACACCCCGGCGCGGGATCCCGGGTGGCGGTTCTCGGCGCTCTCGCGCGTGCACCACTCCCGCCGGGGGTCGTCGACGAGGGTCATGAGACGCGCCTCGGCGGCCTCCGGGAAGCCCTCCGGGCGCTGCACCTTCGGCCCGGCGGGCACCACGACGGCCGTCGTGGACACGGGTGAGGTGGTCGCCGGCCGGGTGGGCGCCGGGGCCGTCGCGCCGTCGCCGCACCCGGCGGCCACCGCCAGCGCCGCCAGACCCGCCGCACCGCACATGTACCGGACCGACATGGCACCCCCTCGCCCGGACGTCCGGCGGATCAGACCACGCCATCGGAACCCCCGCAACCGGCCCTGGACAACCCCCCGCGCGGTGATGCAACCTGCGGGCATGAGCCGCGCCCCCCGCACCCTCGTGTCCCTCGTGATCCTGGGCGCCGCGGTGCCCTCGGTCGCGACCGCCGCCCCCGCCCCCAAGCCGGGGTGGAACAAGTCCGCCGTCCTCGCCCCGGCCGGCCCGTCCTACTCACGCCTCACCGTGGCCGTGTCCCGGCAGGGCGACGCCGCCGTCGGCTGGCTCCGCGAGGCCACCTGCTGCACCGGCACGGGCCGCCTGGAGGTCCGTTTCCGCCGCCGGGCCACCGGGCCGTTCACGCGTCCCCGCACGCTCGAGCTCTCCGGCGCCCGGCTGCCGCACGTCTCGATCTCCCAGGTCGCCGAGCCCCTTGTGGTGTGGGTCGCCGGCGCCAGCATCAAGGCCGCGGCACGCGAGCGCGGCGAGCCGTGGCGCACCTGGACCGTGGCGTCCAAGACGTCCGACGTGGTCTCCCTGCGCGGCGCGATCGACGTCACCGGCACCGCCACCGTGGTGTGGGTGCAGCAGCCGGGCGCCGGGGCGGCGACGGTGCGCAGCGCATCCACCACCCTCGACGGCGCCGACACCCCGCCCTGGACCGCCGACACGCAGTTCGTCGCCCCGAACGGCCCGGTGAGCACCGCGGTGGGCGCCCGCGGCTGGGCGCTGGCCGCCTGGCCCATGGCGGACGGCAGCATCGAGCACACCATCCGCACCCCGTCCACCGGCGCGTGGGCGGCGGTGAAGGAGCTCGCCCCGCCCGGCAGCGCGGTCCCCGCCGCGACGGTGCGCGTGGACATCGCCCCGCTCGGGCAGGCGATCGCCGCGTGGTTCGGCGACGGCGCGCAGCAGGTGCAGGCCAGCTACCTCGCCGACCCGTCGGCCCCGTCCTGGGAGGCCCCGTACGCCCTCACCGCCGCCGCCCCCGGGCTGTTCAGCAACCTGGCCGTGAGCATCGACAACGGGGCCGCCGTGTCCTGGGCCGCGAACTGCGTGAAGGGTGGCAAGCAGCCGGTGGGCGCCGCACACCGCACCGGCGCGAGCGCGAACTGGAGGATCGTCCCCAGCCCGCCCGTGCTGTCCTGCGGCGGTGAGGACCTGAGCGTGGTGAGCCGCCTCGGCATCGTCCGCGGGCCGCGGCTGGTGATGCTCGCCCCGCTCGAGGTGAGCGTGGGCCCCGACACCGCCGTGGGCGCCCAGACCACGCTCGGCGGCCTGTGGCAGCGGGGCGCGCTGCCGGGTGAGCAGAGCGTCGCCGAGATGGACGCCTCGGGTCGCGTGGGGCTGTTCGTGTGGGCGCGCCCCGAGGACGGCACCGCGCTGCGCTGGCGCCAGTACCTGGCCCCCTGATCCGCGAGGTGGGAGGGCCCGGTCGCCCGGGCCCTCCCGTCGCCGCGGCTGGGGGGTTCCGCGTCACGACAACGTGCAGGCTCCCGTGGACGTGCTCGGGAACCGCGGCACCGCCGGTGTCTTGAAGTCCTTCTTGATCCGCTGGATCGCGGCGATGAACTGCCGGGTCGTGGAGTCGCGCGACAGCGTGGAGTAGGCGCGCCGCCCGGCGGCCTGCAGCTTCAGCACCTCGGCGTTCCGGGCGTACTTGAACTTCACGCCGCAGTTCACGAGGTCCTGCGGCAGCGTCGACCGCTTGGTCACGATGCCGATCGAGTACGCCGGCACCAGGTTCGCGGCCGTCCGGATCGCGGTCTGCTCGCTCCGCGACAGGCTGTTGTAGAAGGCCCGGTTGATGGACAGCGCGGTCGGGAACGGCCACAGCGGCACGTTCGCCGTCACGTTCTTGGCCACCTCGAAGTACTTGTTGGTGGCGATGAGGCCGATGTTGGCCTCCATGCCGTCCACCGTGCCGTTCTTGAGGGCCAGGTAGACCTCCGGCAGCGGCAGCGGGTCCGGGCTCACGCCCAGGGCCTGCAGGCCGGTGAACAGCACCTTCGACTGCACCGAGCGGATCTTCGCGTTCTTGAAGGAGTTCAGGGTCGTGAAGCTCTTGGTCGACCCCAGCGGGTACCGGATGCCGCCCTCGTGGATCGAGAGCACGAACAGGTTGCCCGCCTGCTGGGTGGCGCGCGCCGACATGCTGCGCCCCAGGCGGCCCGCGATGATCTGCTTCTCCAGCGCGTAGCCGTTCACGAGGAACGGCGCCTGCAGGGCCTGGAACGCCGTGATGCCCGCGGAGTCGAACACCGCGGTCGACATCGTGGCCATCGGGATCGTCCCGTTGCGGACGTCGTTCAGCAGCCCCGGCTCGGCGGACGGGTAGCTCGGCCGCGGGACGATCTTGATCGATCCGCCGGAGAGCCGGTTCACCTGCGCCGCGAAGTAGTCGATGGCCTGGCCGTACGGGTGCTGCTGGGTGGTCACGTAGGCCAGGGTGATCTCACGCGTGCCGCCCTGCTCCCGCGCCGGCTCGGCCGTGGCCGCCGCGGTGCCCGCAACGAACGCGCCGGTCATGCCGAGCGCGAGGATCGTCCGGGCCAGCTTTCGCTCATTCACTGGTGGTCCCCCTCATGAGGATGAGCGCCCGGGTGCTGCCGGGCGGAGGGCGGCCCCGATGCGGGGGCACGGCGCCCTCGGGGCGACGCTACGACCGCCGTGGCGGACCTCGAAATGCGGGGAAACCCCGGGGTGAACGGCCCTTCAGGCGGGGCCGGGTCCCACCGGGAGCCGCAGCCGGAACAGCGCGCCGCCGCCCTCGGCGTCCTCCACGCCCACCGTGCCGCCGTGGCCCGCGGCCACCTGCCGCACGATCGACAGGCCCAGGCCGGTGCCCGGGCGGGACCGGGCCTCCGGGGATCGCCAGAAGCGGGCGAACACCCGCTCGCGGTCCTCGGCCGGCACGCCGGGCCCGTGGTCGCGCACGGCCACCTCGCCGTCGCCGATGGTCACCTCCACCGGGCGGCCCTCGCCGTACTTGACCGCGTTGTCGATGAGGTTGCCCACGGCGCGCGCCAGCGCGTCCGGGTCGCCCATCACCTCGCCGCACGAGCCCTCCACGCGGATGTCGGCGTTCGGCCAGAACGCCCGGGCCCGGGCGGCCGCGTCGTGCACCAGCTCCTCCAGGTCCACGGGCACGGGGGAGGTCACCGGCCGGTCGCCGCGGGCGAGCTCCACCAGGTCGCCCACCAGGCCCCCCACGCCGTCCAGCTGCACGGTGAGGTCCTCCAGCAGGTTCCCGCGCTCCAGGTCGTCCAGCGGCGCGCCCGAGGCCAGCAGCTCCACGTTGGCGCGCAGCGCGGTGAGCGGCGTGCGCAGCTCGTGGGAGGCGTCGGCCACCAGCCGGTCCTGGGCCTGCCGGGCCTGGTCGAGGCTCGCCAGCATCTCGTTGAACCGGCGCGCCAGCCGCGCGGGCTCGTCGTCACCATCCACCGGGATGCGGTGGGAGAGGTCCCCGGTGCGGGCCACGTGGTCCACGCTGCCGGCCAGGGCCTGCACGGGCCGCACGCCGCGGGCGGCCACCGCGGCGCCCAGCACGCCGGCCAGCGCGATGCCCGCCAGCGAGATCAGCGCCAGCCGGGTGCGCAGCGTGTCGAGCGTGGCGTTCACCTCGCTGAGCGGGCGGGCCACCTGCAGGGCCAGGCCGCGCTGCACCGGCACGGTGAGCACGCGCACCTCGGTGCCGCCGGCCGTCACCGTGGAGTAGCTGGACGGCCCGCCGTCACGGGCCACCGCCGCCGCGGAGGGCGCCACCGGCAACGCCTCCTCGCTGCTGGGCAGCGACAGCGGGGTGCCGGTCGCGTCGATGAGCTGCACGAACGCCCCGGCGCCGCCGAACCGTCCGGCCACCTGCCCGCCGAAGTCCCCGCGGCGCCGCTCGGGACGGAACAGATCCCGGGAGGGGCGCTCGGCCTGGCGGCGCAGGTCCTGGTCCACCTGGCTGCGCAGCGCCGTGCCGGTGGCCGAGTAGACCGCGAACGCGCTCAGCACCACCGCCAGCGCCACCGCCACGGCGGCCGCGACGGTGATGCGGGCACGGAAGCTCACGGGGTGTCCCGCAGCGCGTAGCCGAAGCCGCGCACCGTCTGCAGCAGGCGCGGCTCCCCGCCGGACTCCAGCTTGCGCCGCAGGTACCCCACGTAGACCTCGATGCCGTTGGTGGACGTCCGGGCGTCCATCCCCCACACCCGGTCCAGGATCACCTCGCGGGTGAGCACGCGGTCCGGGTTCCGCATGAACAGCTCCAGCAGCAGGAACTCGGTGCGGGTGAGCTCGAAGCGCCGCCCCGAGCGCTCGCCCATGAGGGTCTCCAGGTCGAGCCGCAGGTCACCGTACTCCAGGGTCCCGTCGTCGGGGTCCCCGGCGCCCGGGGCGCGCCGCACGATGGCCCGCAGCCGGGCCAGCAGCTCGGCCAGGGCGAAGGGCTTCACCAGGTAGTCGTCGGCCCCGGCGTCCAGGCCCTCCACGCGGTCGGCCACCGAATCGCGCGCGGTCAGCAGCAGGATCGGCGTGCGGTCCCCGCGGCGGCGCAGCTCACGGCAGATGTCGAAGCCGTTGATGTCCGGCAGGTTGACGTCCAGCACCACCGCGTCCGGGGCGATCCGGACGACCGCGGCCAGCCCGGTGGCGCCGCCCTCGGCGGTCTCCACCGTGTAGCCGTTGGCCCGCAGGGCCCGCTCCACCGACGACCGCACACGGGGGTCGTCCTCCACGATCAGCACGCGCATGCGGCAGATAGTGCCGGATGCGGGTGACGGCCCCCACGCGAGACGTCACCCGCTCGGCCATGTGGATCAGGGGCCGGGGAACCCGCCCATGCCGCGCGGCCCGTGGTGGCCACGGCCGCCGTGGTCGCCCCCGAACCCGAACCCGCGTCCCAGCCCGAAGCCGTCGCCGTCGGCGGCCCGCTGCTTGGCCTCGGCCAGCATGGTGTCGGCCTGGGCCTGCGTGATGTCGCCGGCCTTCACGGCGGCGTCCAGGCGCGTCTTCAGGCGTTCCAGGCCCTGCTCGGCCAGCTTCTCGCTGAGATTGCCCGCGGCCGCGGCGGCGCGCAGCTCCTTGGCATCGGCCTCCGAGATGCGGCCGTCGGCCACGGCCTCGTCCAGGTGGGCGAGGAACACCGTCTCGCGGGCGGCCTTCTCCGCGGCCTCGAGCTTGTCCACCGACACCCCGAGCTCCTTCGCGAGCGCGGCGCGGTACTCGGCGTGGCGTGCCTCGTGGTCCTGCTTGGACGGGGCCGTCGTGGACCCCTGGGCGGTGGTCGTGCCCTGGGTGGTCGTCGTGGTGCCGGACGATCCACCGCTCTGGGCGAACACCGGCAGGGCGATGGCGCCCGCGCTGATGGCGGCGGCGACACCGGCGGTGATCACGGTGCGCCGGAAGGCGATCTTCTCCATGCGGTCCTCCTGGATGGGTCGGAAGCGTTGGCGGCAGCATGCGGCGCCCGCCTGAAAGCGACCTGAGAACCACGTTGAGACTTCCCCGGGATGGGGAGGGCCTACGGGCCGGAGAGCCCCAGCTCCGCCGCGTGCGGCGTCAGCGCGGCGATCACGAAGGCGATGTGGTCGTCCAGCTCCCGGCCGATCTCCTCGGCGCCCAGCGTGATGTCCGCGCGGCTCACGTTCGCCGCGAACCGCTTGTCCTTGAGCTTCTTGCGCACCGACCGCGGCTCCATGCCCTCCAGCCGGTCGGGGCGCATGAGCGCGCAGGCGTGGATGAACCCGCTCAGCTCGTCGCAGGCGAACAGGTGACGCTCCATCGGGGTGTCCCGGCTCACGCCCATGTGCTCCGCGTGGCTCAGGATCGCCCGGCGGAACCAGTCCGGGTACCCCAGCGCCGCGAGCACCGGCTCGCCGTCCCGCGGGTGCTGCTCCAGGGTGGGGTGCCGCTCCCAGTCGAAGTCGTGAAGGAGCCCCACCACGCCCCAGGCATCGCCGTCCTCGCCCAGCTCGGCGGCGTAGGCGCGCATGGCGATCTCCACGGCACGGCAGTGGCGGCGCAGCGCCTCGCTCGCGATCCACTCCTCCAGCAGCGCCTGCGCGCGGCCGCGGTCCCGGGCCAGCTCCTCCGCCTGATCGCTCATGCCCGGGAGCCTACGCGTCCACCGTGACGCTGAACCGCAGCGCCGACTCCGGTCCCAGGTCGTCCAGCCACGCGGCGTGCTCCTGCACCAGCGCCACCACCACGCGGTACTCGCCCGGGCCGGGGGCGGCCAGCTCCACGGTCATCCGGGCCGTGGACCCCGAGCGCAGCTCCCCGCCCAGCTCGGTGCGGCGTCCGTCAGCCACCGGCGCGCCCGCGTCGCTCCACCAGCGCGCGGCCATCCGCACCGGGTGCGGCCCGTCGCCGGACAGGTGCGATCCGGTGGTGTTGGCCACCTCCACCGGCAGCAGCTCGCGCGACCCGGCCCGCATCCGCGCCGACGGCGGCACCACGGCGCGCAGCCGCAGCGACGGCTCCACCGCGTACTCGGAGGCCCCGCTGGGCAGCAGCTCCAGCATCCGCCCGGCGAGGGCGCGCAGGTCGCCGCGGCCGGGCGGTGCGGCCGTGGCCAGCACGTCTCCCAGGCCGTGCCGGCGCAGGCGGGCCATCAGGTCGTCCTCGCCGCGCAGCGGCACCAGCGCCCCTCCGCGGCCGATCCAGTGCACGTACGGGTGGACCTGGGTGATCAGGCGCCACAGCTCGCGGGGCCCGCGCCCGTCGACGCGGCGCAGGGCCGCCGGGTTGACCTCCAGCAGCAGGGCGGGGCGAAAGCGCTGCAGGGTCTGGGCGCCCCCCTCGAGCAGGGCGAACTCCGCCCCCTCGATGTCGGCCTTCACCAGGTCCAGGCGTTCGATCCCCTGCGCGGCGACCCAGTCGTCCAGCGTCGTGCCGGCGATCTCGGTGTCCCCCTCGGCGCCGATGTGGGCACCGGCGGAGAACCCCTCATTGCTCACGAACCGCAGCGGCCCGCTGCGGTCGGCGATCGCCACGCGGTGCACCGTCACGGCCTCCAGCCCGTTCGCGGCCAGGTTCCCCTCCAGCAGGTCCGCGGTGCCGGGGAACGGCTCCATCGCGTGCACATGCCCCGCCGGGGTGCCCGCGGCCAGGGTCATGGCGATCATCCCGATATGGGCCCCGGCGTCCAGGACCACGTCGCCCGGGCGGACCAGCCGGCGCAGCAGACGCATCACCCCGCCCTCGTACCGGCCGTCCAGCTCGGCGATGCGCTCCAGCAGCGATCGCTCGGACTCCCCGCCGCGCACGGTGAGGGCGGCCGGGACGCCGGGGATCCTCAGGCGGGTCTCGGGCGGGCTGGACGCGGGCATGCCGCAGTATCGCGATCGGTGACGGATGCCGCGCGGCGCCGTCCCGGATCGCGCCTACACTCCTGCGGTGCCCCAGCTGATCGCGGTGAACCTGGACGTCGATGCCGCTCCCGCGCTCTCGCTGAAGGAGATCGGCGGGGAGGCGCCCGTGGGCTGGGGCCTGGCCTGGTACCCCGACAGCGGCCAGGGCGCCGTCACGTTCAAGGGGCCCATGGCCTTCGGCGCGTCCGACGAGACCCGGGCCGATTGGGAGCGCATCGAGGAGCGGTACCGCCTGATGCGGCGCCAGCGCTCCACCACGTTCGTCGGCTCGTTCCGCGCCCCCGAGGACCGCGGCCGGCGCGACCTCGACCCGTTCGTGCGCAGCTACGCCGGCCGCGACTGGGTGATGGCGTTCGACGGCGACCCCGGCCCCGAGCTGGTGCGGCGGCTGCCGATCGAGGGGCTGCCGCTGCTGGAGCCCGTCGGCGCCCCGCGAGAGCACCCGCTGGCATGGGTGGTCTCACGGCTGCTGGCCGAGGGCGCCCGGCAGCTCGCGTCCTTCGGCGCGCTGCGGCTGCGCGACCTGCTGTGGGAGCTCGACGGGCACGATGTGGGCAACGTGCTGCTCACCGACGGCGAGACGCTGGCGGTGTACGCGGCCCGGGAGTCCGAGCAACAGATGGGTTGGTCACGCCACCACCCACCGCTGCCGCCCCCGCCGGTGGAGACGCCGGACCTCATGCTGGCGTTCGACTCGGCGCTCGACCGGCAACGCACCATCATGTGCGCGGGCACCTCGCCCGCCACCTGCACGTGGAACGTCCTCGCCCCCGGGGAGCTCATGCTCATCCGGCGCGGCGCGGTGATGGAGACGGTCACCCCATCCGCCGGCGCCACGCCGCGGCGTCGCCGCCGCATGCCGAGCCAGGCCGTGGGCGAGCGCATCGTGTCGGTGCTGCACGAAACCACGTTCGCCTACGCCGACCCGGTGGAGCGCAGCTCCCACCGCTTCCGGCTGGAGCCCTGCCACGACCGCATGCAGGAGGTCCTGGAGCACGAGATCACGGTCTCGGTGCAGGCCCGCCGGTCGCGGTTCGAGGACGTGTTCGGCAACGTCGCCACGGGGGTCGAGATCGACCGCCCGTACTCGGAGCTCACCGTGCGGTCCCGGTCGGTGGTGCGGGTGCGCACCGGCCCCGACCCGCGGGAGTCCAACGGCCACGCGCCGCGCCTGCCGCTGGTGTGGATGCCGTGGCAGCGGCAGATGCTGCTGCCGTACCTGCTGCCGCCGGAGCTGCCGGAGACGCAGCTCACCGAGCTCACCGCCTACGCAAACGCCTTCGCGCGCCGCAACGACGGCTCGGTGCTGGGCGCGCTCTGGGACGCCAACGAGACGATCCACGACGAGTACGAGTACGTGTCGGGATCCACGGGCCTGGAGACCACCCCGTTCGAGGTCTATGTGAGCCGCCGCGGGGTGTGCCAGGACTTCGCGAACCTGCTCATCTGCATGGCCCGCCTGCTGGGCGTGCCGGCCCGGTACCGGGTGGGCTACATCCGCACGGGCGCCGACTACGCCAACCAGGTGCAGTCCGACGCCTCGCACGCCTGGTGCGAGCTGTACCTGCCGTGGCTGGGATGGGTGGGGATGGACCCCACCAACGGCTGTGCCGCCGGGCTCGACCACGTGCGTGTGGCGTGCGGCCGCAACTTCCGCGACGCCACGCCCACCGAGGGCACCATCTGGCAGGGCGGCGGCGGGGAGCGCCTGGGAGTGCGGGTGCAGGTGGTCCCGGTGGAGGACGCTACGCCGGGGGACGCTCCAGCAGCAGCGCCCAGGTGAGCGGCCCCGCGACCCCGTCGGGCTGCAGCCCGCGCGACCGCTGGAACGCCCGCACGGCCGCCCGGGTCTGCTGGCGGTAGAGCCCGGTGCGGGGCACCGGCACGCCCCAGGTCCGCAGGCGCGCCTGCAGCCACACCACGGCGTCCCCACGGGCGCCGAAGCGGATCACCGGGTAGGTGCGGGCCAGCACCGCCAGGGTGGGGCAGCTGGCGACGGGCCGGGCGAGCACCGGCCACTGGGCGGCGCGGGTGTGCTGGAAGCTCCAGTACGACGCGCCCGGCCAGCCGTACGCGGCGGCCAGGCAGCGGAACCGCACCAGATCGGCCGGCGACTCCCGCCGGTAGGTCCCGGCGATCGGGGCGATCGGCGCCCGGTAGATGCTGTTCCAGCGCGCGGTGCGGGCCAGCGCCCGGTCCACGGCGGTGCCGAAGGCGCCCCAGTAGACCTGTGGCATCACCACGTCCGCGCCGTTCGGGCCCTCCATGAACGCCGAGTACGGGAACGAGGAGTGCCCGTCCACGTACGCGAAGCTGGTGAGGCCCACCGGGTACTCGGTGCCCACGAGCCGCCGCAGCTCGGCCATGTATCGCCGGGCCGCCCGGTAGGTGCGTCCCTCGTACGAGCCGCGGCCGCCCTCGAACTCGCTTTCGGCGTCCACCACGAAGCAGTCGGCGCCGGCGCGCACCGCGCGGGCCGCCACGCGCGCCTCCAGCACCGGCCGGCGGCCGTAGATGTACTGCCAGGCGCACACCTTCAGGCCCGCGTCCCGCAGCGTGGGCAGGGCGGCGTCGAACTGCCGCCAGTAGGTCGCGCCGTCGCCGGACTTGAGGTAGACGGTGCGCATGCCGCTGGCCGCCGCGCGGGCCGCCACGGCCGGGGCGCCGCCCGACCGCCCGATCTCCCACACCCAGGTCCCCAGGCCGTCGAAGGGGGAGTCCTCGGCCGCCAGCGCGTCGGGGTCGTCGGGGCGCACCACCGGTGACGCCGGCAGCGGGCAGCTCGCGGTGAGCCCCCACACCTCGCGCACCGCGGCGGGGATGCGCGGACATCCGGGGCCGCCGGGATCGCCCACGGCCACCCACGTGCCGGCGGCGGTGGTGCGGAAGAGCTCCGGGTCGCCGTCCACGCGGGGGAACCGCGCCAGGGCCCACCCGGTGCCGGCCAGGGTGGCGGCCTGCACCGACCCGGCCACGGGCTCCGGCGGCACGGCCGGCGGGCGGCGCATCGCCCGGGCGTGCGCTGCGGCAAGCGCCGCCCGGAGATCGGGTGTCACGCCCAGCGGCTGCGCGCCCAGCGGGTCGGGACGCTCCGGCTGGCGCGCCCACAGGTGGGCGGCCAGCGCCGCCAGGCCCGCAAGGCCGGGGTCGGTGCCGGGCGCCGCGACCCGGCCCACGCCATAGAGCCACGTGCCCGCCGCGAAGACCGCGTCCACCCGCACCGTGCCGTCGGCGGCCGTGGTGGTGATGATGCGGCCGTCGGCGGGGTCGGCGAGCTCGTCGCTGCGCTGGATCACGGTGTCGGACCGCACGCGCAGCGCCCAGCGCACCGCCTCCAGGGCGGCCCGGGCGCCGCCGGGGGTGCCGAACTGCACGGCCCAGGCGCGCGTGGCCGGCACCGTCGCCGTCGCCGGGGCGTACGCCTCGACCCCGCCGATCAGGCCGGTCCGCACCAGCCGACCCACCGCCTCCTGCCGGCGCCGCTCACCGGCGGGCAGCACGGGGTCCACCAGCTGGTCGGCCAGCACGAGCGCGCGCGGGGCCTCCGGCGGGGCGGGCAGCCACGCGGGGTCCGGCAGGCGGTTCTCGATCCCCGCGGGCGGGTCCTGGGCGACCGCGGGTGACACCGCCACCACGGCGGCGGTGATCGCGCTGAGCAGAAGGGCACGTCCGCTCAATGGGGCCTCCGTTCCGAGGCGGGCGACGCTAACAGCGGTGCGAGGGGGGACGGGGTCCTCCGGTTCGGGGGGACCACCACCTCTACGCCGCCCGCGCGGCCGTCCCTCCCGGGGCCGGCGTCAGTCCGCCGGAAGCGCCGGTTCCCACACGGGGATGCCCCCGCGGAGGGTCACGCGGCGGGCGCCGCGGCGCTCCCTGGCGGAGATCACCTCGGTGAGGACCTCGTCGGTGAACACCAGCGCGGCGCCGTCGTCCACGCCGAACGCCTCCGGGAAGTGCCCTTCGGCGATCGCCGATTCCAGCGCGGGAACGCGATGGGGGTCGCCGTTCACGTGGGGGCAGAACGCACCCGGCAGCAGCCCCAGGCCCTCCACGGGGGCGAACCCGTGGCCCAGGGAGTTCGACAGGCCATGGCGGAACCAGCAGATCGCGCCCGCGCTCACACCGGCCATCGTCACGCCCCGGGCGTAGGCGTCGCGCAGGGCCCGGTCGACCCCGTGCAGCTCCCACAGGGCCAGCAGGTTCGCGGTGCTGCCGCCGCCCACGTACACCAGGTCCTGATCGGCGAGCGCCTGCTCCACCGACCGCGGGTGCGGGCGGAAGATCGCCAGGTGGTCGCATCGGCAGCCGCGCGGCGCGAAGAACTCGTAGAAGCGGGAGATGAGGTTCCCGCTGTCACCCGACGCGGTCGGCAGGAACAGCACCCGCGGGGTGTCGGTGCCCAGCAGCTCGAGCATCCGCTCCTCGATCGCCGGGTGTCCGGGATCGGTGGGCCAGCCGTCGCCGCCGCAGGCGATGATGCGTCGCGTCATCCGGCGAAACATAGCTGCGACATCGTCGTCCCCGGTCTGGACGCGGGGCCAAGCGGCGTGCGGAATCTCTGGCTCCGGGGCGATCGTCCGCCGCCCCGCCATGGCCCACCATGCCCACCACGCCAGCACGGGAGCCCACGCCGATGACCCTGCCTCGCCACCGCAGCCGCATCATCCCGGCCTTCCGGATGGCCGCCCCCCGCCGTCAGGTCGTGGCGCTGGGCGGCGGCGGCTTCACCGAGGAGCCGGACAACCCGGTGCTCGACCAGTACATCCTCGAGGCCACCGGCCGCGACAGCCCCCGCGTGTGCTTCCTGCCCACCGCCGGGGGCGACAACAGCAGCTACACGGTCAAGTTCTACAAGGCGTTCGGCGAGCTGGGCGCCCGCCCGTCGCACCTGCAGCTGTTCCACCGGACGGTGGAGGACGTGCGCGCCTACCTGCTGCAGCAGGACGTGATCTACGTGGGCGGCGGCAACACCGCGGGGCTGCTGGCGGTGTGGCGGGTTCACGGCCTGGACGCCGTGCTGCGCGAGGCGTGGGAGCGCGGGGTGGTGCTCGCGGGGCTGTGCGCGGGCTCCCAGTGCTGGTTCCAGGCGGGGGTCACGGCCTCCTGGGGACCGCGGATGGCCCCCATCCACGACGGGCTGGGGCTGCTGGGCGGCAGCAACTGCCCGCACTACGAACTGCGGCGCGAGGCCTACATGGGCTTCGTCCGCGGTGGCATGGCGCCCGGCATCGGCTGTGAGGACGGCGTTGCGCTGCACTATGTGGGTGCCGCGCTGCATCGCGTCGTCAGCTCACGGCCGGGGCGCATGGCGGAGGTGGCCGAGCACCCCATCGCGCCGACGGTGCTCACCACGTCCCGGATCGCCGAGCCGGCGCTCGCTTCGTAGCGCCGGCATCGCGGACCCGGCGGCGGTTCGAAGCCGCCGCCGCCGGGTCATCCGCTACGGTTCGCCCGATGACGACTGAGACCACCGGCTGGCAGCCGCCCAAGCCCACGTTCAACTCGCCCGCCGCGGACCTGAACCAGCTCCGCAACGAGGCCAAGCGCATCGCCGAAACCGCGCCCTCCCAGCCCGTGCACCCCTCGGTGCTGGCTCGGGCCCGCGTGCTGACGGATGCGGTCGAGCATGACCTGGGGCTCCCCGAGACCTCCGAGGGGCTGTGCTACTCGGACCTCGCGGTGCTGCTCAGCCAGACCAAGTAGCGCTCAGGCCGGACCGTCGTACGCCGCGCGGGCCGCGTTGAGCGCCTCCGCGTTGGCGTAGGCCCAGCCCGACAGCGCGCCCAGCGGTTCCAGCAGACCCGTCCCGAGCTCGGTGAGCCGGTACTCGACCGATGGCGGCGAGCTGGGGTGCACCACGCGCTCCACCAGGCCATCGCGCTCCAGCGCGCGGAGGGTCTGGGTGAGCATCTTCTGGGAGATGTTCCCGATCTCCCGCATCAGGTCCGAGAAGCGGTGTCCGCTGCCGTCGGCGAGCGAGATCAGCACCAGGCCGGTCCAGCGCTCGGCCAGGCGTCCCAGCAGGCGCCGCGCCGGGCACGCCGCGTCGGCGGCGTCCAGGGCGGCCACGTCGATCTGTGAGCGCGGAACGGTTGCCATGCGGGTGAGTATGTCACCCGCACATCACCGACTTCTGGGTGGTTTTCGGCCCCTCCGGGGGGCCAGCCCTTCCCGCGGCGGGCGCCGTCGCACAGGATGCGGGGGACCGTGTCCCGCCCTTCCGCGGGGCCGGCGCCCGCGCTCCGCGTGAGGCTGGAGAGGACGGACATCCGGGGCCCGGCCGTCACCGCGGCCCCGGGGCCGCCTCACCCGTGGCGCAGCACCAGCATCTCGTCCGCGCCGCGCTGCCACTCGTACGGCACGCGCCGGATCTCGGCGCGCACGCCATCGGCCGCGAGCTGGGCGAGCAGGTCGTCGAAGTAGGGCACCCGTTGCAGGGTGGTGTCCAGCAGCGGGAACACGCGGACCTCCTCGGAGGCCACCCGCAGCAGCTCCCGCAGGGACGCCAGGTGGGTGTTCCGGTCCAGGTGGTCGGGGTAGGTGAACATGAGGTGCGCCGACAGCGCGAGCCGCACGTGCCCGTCCGGGAACGGCAGGTGGGGCAGGCTCGCCGCCACATGGAACGGACCCGGGCCGCGAAAGCCGGCGGCGAACCGTTCCAGGCCCGCCAGGCGCCGCGCCAGGTGATCGTCGGTGTCGTGGAAGAACCCCATGACGTAGAGGTGGGGGTGCTCGATCACGTAACGGTTCCCGGTGTGGGTGTCGCGGCGCGCGGCCTCCAGGAAGTCCTCCAGGGGCGTGCCGTAGACGGGATCCACGCTGATCACCGTGCCGCCCATGGCCCGCACGCCCTCCCCGAAGTCCCCGGCGCCGCCCGGGCAGTCCAGGATGGGGCCGGCCAGCAGTTCGTCCTCGGTGAGGTCGAACATGGCGCGGTACTCATCGAAGGGGCGGGCGGTGGTGATGATGTCGCCCAGGCCCCGCGGGGTGCGTTCCTCGGTGGACACGGCCCGCAATGTAGCGGCGGGCGGGCCACCCGCGCCGGGGTGCATGATGCGCTGGTGTCCGCACTCGCCCTCCGCCTGCGCGGCGTCGTGAAGGCCTTCGGGCCCCTGGTGGCCGTCAACGGCCTCGACCTGGAGGTCCCCGAGGGCACGTGCGTGGGGCTCCTGGGGCCCAACGGCGCGGGCAAGAGCACCACCATGCGCATGCTCACCGCCCAGTCGATCGCCGACAGCGGCGAGATCGAGGTGCTGGGCCACCGCCTGCCGGGCGAGTCGAAGTCCGCGCGGGCCCTGATGGGGGTGGTCCCGCAGCTCGACAACCTGGACACCACGCTCACGGTGGAGCAGAACCTGGTGGTGTTCAGCCACCTCTACCGCATCCGCCGGGGCGAGCGACGCGCCGCGATCGAGCGTGCGCTGGACATCGCCAACCTGGCCGACCGCCGGGCGAGCAGGGTGGACAAGCTCTCGGGCGGGATGCGCCGCCGGCTGCTCATCGCCCGCGCCCTGGTGCACCGTCCGCGCCTGGTGCTCATGGACGAGCCCACCGTGGGCCTGGACCCGCAGGTGCGGCAGGAGATCTGGGCGCTCATCGACGCGCTGCGCGCCGAGGGCGTGTCGATCCTCATGTCCACGCACTACATCGAGGAGGCCGAGCGCCTGGCCGACACGGTCACCATCGTCTCGCACGGCACCGCGGTGGCCACGGGGCCGCCGGCCGAGCTGGTGTCCGAGCACGCCGGGGCGGAGGCCCGCGAGGTGTATGGCCCGCCGGCGCGGCTGGCCGAGGTGGAGGCCCAGGCCCAGGATGCGGGACTCCGGACGCGACGCACCGGGACCTCCGTGGCGCTGCTGGGCCTGGAGCGGGCCACCGGCCCCATCCCCGATGGCGAGCACCGGCCGACGAACCTGGAGGACGTCTTCGTGCTGCTCACCGGTGAGGAGATCTCATGACCACCACACCCGTCCCGGCGCCGCGGCTGCGGCGGCTGGAGGTGCCCGCGCTGCGCGGCGTGCTGGTGCGCGAGGTCATCAACTTCTCGTCCTACTGGCGCTCCACGACGGTGTCGTCGACCATCGAGCCCACCATCTACCTGCTGGCCTTCGGCTTCGGCTTCGGGTCGCTGGTGGCGACGGTCCAGGGGCTGGACTACGTGGAGTTCGTGGGCACCGGCACGGTCGCCACGGCGGTGATGTTCGCCTCGGTGTTCGCGACGATGTTCGGGACCTTCGTCAAGCGCGAGTACCAGCGCACCTACGACGCCATCCTCGCGGCGCCCGTCGACACCGAGGAGCTGGTGACCGGCGAGGTCCTGTGGGTGGCGGCCCGCGCCGGGGTGTACGGCACCGCCCCGCTGCTGGTGGCCATGGCGTTCGGCCTGGACCCCGCCTGGGGGATGCTCACCGTGCCGCTCATCGGGTTCGCCACCGGCTTCGGTTGGGCGGCCTTCGGGGTGCTGGTGTCGGCGATCCTGAAGTCCATCGACCACTTCTCGTACGTCACGAGCATGGTTATCACGCCGGTGTTCCTGGTGGCGGGCACCTACTTCCCGCTGGACGGCCTGCCCACCTGGGCGCAGGTGGCCGGGCACTTCAACCCGCTGTTCCACTGCGCCTTCGGGTGGCAGGGCTGGGCGGACGCGGGCCACGTGGCGGCGATCCTGGCCTTCGGCGCGGTGATGTGGCGGCTGGCGATCTGGCGGTCGCGCATGCGGCTCATCAACTGACGGGTCCAAGTGATTCCGGCCACGCCGGGGGGAACACCGGACGCAGTGCGACGCATCGAGGACTACGCGCTCATCGGGGACCTCCAGACCGCGGCCCTGGTGGCGCGCGACGGCGCGATCGAGTGGTGCTGCCTGCCGCGCTTCGACTCGGGGGCCTGTTTCGCCGCCCTGCTGGGTGACGCCCGCAACGGCCACTGGACCCTCGCGCCGGCCGGCGGGGTGCGCCGCCGGACCCGGCGGTACCGCTCCGGCACGCTGATCCTGGAGACGGTGGTGGAGTGCGAGACCGGCACCGTGCGGATCATCGACTTCATGCCGCCCCGCGATGCGGCGCCCGACATCGTGCGGATCGCCGAGGGGCTCGACGGCGAGGTCCGCATGCGGTCGGATCTGGTCATCCGCTTCGACTACGGGCGCATCGTGCCGTGGGTGCGTCGCGTCGACCACGCCCGGCTGGCGGTGGCGGGCCCCGACGCCCTGTGCTTCCGCACGCCGGCCGCGACCCACGGGGAGAACCGGGCCACCGTGTCGGAGTTCACGCTCCGGGCGGGCGACCGCGTGCCGTTCAGCCTCACCTGGTTCCCGTCGCACGAGCCGCTGCCGGCCGGACGCGACCCCGAGGCCGAACTGGACGAGACCGAGGGGTTCTGGCGGGACTGGGCGTCGCGGTGCCGCCACGTGGGCGACCACCACGACGAGATCCACGAATCCCTGCTCATCCTGAAGGCCCTCACCCATCTGCCCACGGGCGGGATCGTGGCGGCGCCCACCACCTCCCTGCCGGAGTCGATCGGCGGGTCGCGGAACTGGGACTACCGGTTCTGCTGGCTGCGCGACGCGGCGCTGACGCTGTCGGCGATGCTGCGCGCCGGCTACCGCGACGAGGCCCGCGCCTGGCGGGACTGGCTGCTGCGCGCCGCCGCCGGCGACCCCGCCGACCTGCAGATCATGTACGGCGTGGGCGGGGAGCGGCGGCTGGACGAGCGCGAGCTGGAGTGGCTGCCCGGCTTCGCCGGGTCCGCCCCCGTGCGGGTGGGCAACGCCGCCCACGGGCAGCTCCAGCTGGACGTCTACGGCGAGCTCATGGACGCCATGTACCTGGCGCTGAAGGCCGGCGTGGACGGCGACCACGAGGCGTGGGAGCTGCTGCGGACGCTGCTGGAGTGGCTGGAGGACGCCTGGCGGCGGCCCGACTCCGGCATGTGGGAGGTGCGCGGACCGGAGCGGCACTTCACCTCCTCGAAGGCCATGGCGTGGCTGGCCTTCGACCGGGGCGTGCGGATGGTGGAGGAGTTCGGCTTCCGAGGTCCCGTGGAGCGCTGGCGCGTCCATCGCGACACGATCCGGGCGGAGGTGCTGGAGCGGGGATGGGACGCCTCACGGGGCGCCTTCGTGCAGGCCTACGGCGGCACCGACCTGGACGCCGGGGTGCTGCTGCTGCCGCTCATCGGCCTGCTGCCCGCCGACGACCCGCGCATGGTCTCGACGGTCGACGTGATCCGCCGGGAGCTCACCCTGGACGGCCTGGTGCAGCGGTACCTGCCGCGCGCCGACGGTGCCGTGGACGGCATCGCCGAGCCGGAGGGCGTCTTCCTGCCCTGCTCGTTCTGGCTTGTGTCGGTGCTCGCCCTGCAGGGCGAGCACCGGGAGGCGCGGGAGCTGTTCGAGCGGCTGCTGGACCTGCGCAACGACGTGGGCCTGCTCTCGGAGGAGTACGACCCCGTGGCGGGGCGTCAGCTCGGCAACGTCCCCCAGGCGTTCACGCACCTGGCGCTGGTGGATGCCGCCCTCACCCTGTCGGGCACCCGTCCGCTGCTGAAGCCCCAGCCGTAAACGGGTCCCGGGGAACCGGTTTACGTCTCCGGGCCCCGGGTACGGGCGGCCTGCGTGCCCAGGTGACGAGCGGGGAGCCCGGGGTGGACGGAGCGCAGGTGCGGCCCGTGATGCTCGTGGTCGATGACGACCCGGCGGCGCTCGACCGTGCCGAGGCCGAGCTGGCCCGGCGGTTCGGGGCCGACTACGGCGTGCGGGCCAAACGCGATCCCGCGGCCGCGCTCGCCTTCCTGCGCCGGGCGGCCGCCGAGGGCATCCGCGTGCCGCTGGTGCTGGCCGACCAGTGGATGGGCGAGACCACCGGCGCCGAGTTCCTGCGGGAGGCGCGCGCCCTCATCCCCACCTGCCGCCGGGCGCTGCTGGTGGACTGGCGCGCATGGGCCCACCCGCCCACGGCGGACGCCATCCACCGCTCCATGGCGCTCGGCGACGTCCATTACTACGTCCTGAAGCCCTGGCAGTCGCCGGACGAGCTGTTCAACCGCACGGTCTCCGAGTTCCTGCAGGACTGGACCCGCACCGAGGGCGTCGGCGAGCGGGAGGTGGTCCTGGTGGCCGACCACTGGACCCGCCGGGCCCACGAGCTGCGCAGCCTGCTCACCCGCAACGGCGTCCCGCACGCCGCCCTTGGCAGGGACGACCCCCGGGCCCGGGCCATGCTGGCGGATGCCGGGCTGGACGGCGCGCCGGGGCCGGTGGTCCTCGCCCAGAACCACCCGCCGCTGGTGGACCCCACCAACGCCGAGCTCGTGCGCGCCTACGGGGTGGACACCGACATCGAGGATGGCGCCGCCTTCGACGTGCTCGTGGTGGGCGCGGGCCCATCCGGCCTGGCCGCGGCGATCAACGCGGCCTCCGAGGGCCTGGCGACGCTGGTGGTGGAGGGCGAGGCCATCGGCGGGCAGAGCGCCTCCAGCTCCCTCATCCGCAACTTCCCGGGCTTCGCGCGCGGGCTGTCCGGCGCGGAGCTCGCCCAGCGCTGCTACCAGCAGGCCTGGGTGCTGGGCGCGCGGTTCGTGCTGACCCAGCGCGTCGTGGCGCTGGCCGCTGGCGGTGACCGCACGGTTCGCGCCCGCCTGAGCTCGGGGACGGAGGTGACGGCCCGCGCCGTGGTCCTGTCCACGGGGGTCGCCTGGCGGCGCCTGGGGGTGGCGTCGATCGACCGGTTCACCGGGGCCGGGGTCTTCTACGGCGCGTCCGCGTCGGAGGCCGTCGCGCTGCGCGGCATGCGCGCGGTGGTGGTGGGCGGGGGCAACTCGGCCGGGCAGGCGGCCATGCACCTGCAGCGCTACGCCGCGCACGTGACGCTGGCGATCCGCGGGGCCGCGCTCAGCGAGGGGATGTCGCAGTACCTGGTGGACGAGATCCTGGCGGCCCCGAACGTGACGTGCCGGTTCCGGGTGGAGGCCGTGGACGCCGCGGGCGACTCGCGCCTGGTGGGCATCGTGCTGCGCGACCGCGACACGGGCATCGCGGACCTGGTGCCGGCCGACGCCCTGTTCGTGCTGATCGGGGCGGAGGCGCACACGGATTGGCTGCCCGACGAGGTCGAGCGCGACCGGCGGGGGTTCATCCGGACCGGCCGCGACATCCAGCGCGACCCGGAGCGGGCGCTCGCGGCCCAGCCGTTCGAGACCTCCATGCGCCGGGTCTTCGCGGTGGGCGACGTGCGGGCCGGGTCGGTGAAGCGCGTGGCCTCCGCCGTCGGCGAGGGGGCCGTCGTCGTGCAGCAGATCCACACCATGTTCTCGTCACAGATGGCCCTCTCCCCCGGAGGCTGAGCCCCCGTGACGGCCGCCCGCCGCGCGTCGCCCCTCGCGGTCCCGGCGGCCGTCACGGTCGCGCTGATCCTGGCGGCACCGCTGGTGGGACTGCTCGTGCTCCTGGCGCTGCCGGAGCTGGACGTGGTGTGGGAGCACGACCCGGCGCACTTCTGGCTGGTGCTGGCCGCGGCGGCGGTCAGCGGGGCGCTCTCCTCCGCGACCGGCAACGCGGCCCGCCGCCGGGGCGATCCGCGCGTGTTCCTGGTGTCGCTGGGGTTCGTGTCGGCCGCCGCCTTCCTCGGTCTCCATGCGCTCGCGACCCCCGGCGTGCTGATGGACGGCGGCAACGCGGGCTTCGCGACCGCCACCCCGGTGGGCCTGCTGATCGCCGCGGCCTGCGCGGTGGCGTCCGGCGGGGATCTCACCGGCGACCGCGGTGCGCGGGTCATCGCGGCGTCGGGCCTGCTGCGCGGCGCCCTGGTGGTCGTCTGCGCGGTGTGGGCCGGCCTGTCGCTCACACGCACGTGGCCGCTGGACGGCGGTCCGGTGGGGCGCGGTGAGGGGCCGCTGGTGCTGATCGCGGTCCCCGGGGTGCTGCTGTTCGCCGTCGCGGTGATCCGGTACGTGGCGCTCGCGACGCGACGCCGGTCGCGGCTGGTCCTGAGCCTCGTGGCCGCGTTCGTGCTGCTGGCCGAGGCCCTGGTGGCGGTGGCGGTGAGCCGGGCCTGGCACGCCACCTGGTGGGAGTGGCACGTCCTCATGCTCGCCGCGTTCGGCCTGGTCGCGCACCACGCGCGCAGGGAGTGGCACGAGGAGCGGTTCAGCGACCTCTACGTGGGCGAGGCGGCGCCAGCCTCGCAGGAGGTGACCGTGCTCTTCGCGGACCTGGCCGGGTTCACGGCGTTCAGCGAGGCCCACACGCCGGAGGAGGTCTCCCGCATGCTGAACGCCTACTTCGCGGCCGCCATCCCGTCGGTGATGGGCCGGTACGGCGGGGAGGTGGACCGCAT
The DNA here is from genome assembly GCA_001464275.1 of Actinobacteria bacterium Ga0077560. Taxonomy (GTDB): domain Bacteria; phylum Actinomycetota; class Thermoleophilia; order Miltoncostaeales; family Miltoncostaeaceae. Next base: position 69,717 of record LNFL01000071.1, read on the forward strand.
CATCGGCGACGAGCTGTTCGTGGTGTTCAACCGCCGCGGCGACCAGCCCGACCACGCGCGGCGCGGCGCGCTGGCCGGGCTGGCCCTGCAGCGGGAGACCGCGCGCGTGGCGGCCCGGCACCCGGCCTGGCCCCGGTTCCGGGTGGGCGTGAACACCGGGCCGGTGCTGCTCACCGTCCTGGGCACCCGGGGCGGGCGCACCCATACGGCCGTGGGCGACCCCATCAACGTGGCGGCACGGCTGCAGGCGCTGGCGCCGGTGGGCGGGGTGGCGGTGGGCGGCGCGACGGCCGCCCGGCTGCCCGGGGACTGGACCACGCCGCTCGGGGATCTCGCGCTGCGGGGACGGCGTGACCGGGTGCCCGCCCACCTGCTGCGCGACGACCTCACGGAGCCGGCGGACCCTCCGGCAGCTCCATGAACCGGCGCGCCACCGCGCCGTAGTCGACCGCCCCGTCCACGTCGGCGAACAGCCCGGTGGCGGTGTCGGCCAGCGGCTGCGGCCCGCCGGCCAGCGTGGAGGCGTGCCCCAGGTCCTTCAGCAGGTCCCGCACGCGGAAGCCGGGCCGGTGGTCGCCGTTCAGCACGCGCGGGAACAGGAACTCCAGCTGCCAGCTGGTGCCGGAGGACGCCAGCACCACCTGCCGCAGCAGGGCGGGGTCCACTCCGGCCCGCTGCCCCATGCCGAACGCCTCCGCGGTGGCCGCGCTGATGACCGCCACCAGCTGGTTGTTCACCAGCTTGGCCACCAGGCCGGCGCCGACGGGGCCGCAGTGCGTGCGCTTGGCCGGGTCGCCCATGGCGTCCAACGCCGGCGTCGCGGTGGCCAGGGCGTCCGCGTCCCCGCCGCACATGATGGCCAGGGTGCCGGCCTCGGCGCCGGGGGGTCCGCCGCTCACCGGGCAGTCCAGGTAGGCCACCCCCCGTGCGGCGCATTCGGCGGCCAGCTCGCGCGCGACGGCCGGGGCGATGGTGCTGAGCTCCACGATCACCGGGGGCGGGGTGGCCGCCTCCAGCGCGGCCCGCACGACGGCGCGGACGTCGTCGCTGTCGGTGACGCAGCTGCACATGAGGTCCCGTCCGTCGACGGCCTCGGCGATCGAGGGCGCGGGCGAGGCGGGCAGGCCCTCGACGCGCGACGGCGTGCGGGCGTACACCGTCACCTCGTGGCCGGCGGCGGCCAGGTTGCGGATCATCCCGGCGCCCATGAGGCCCGGGCCGACGAAACCGATGCGCATGGAACCCTCCGACGGTGCGTGACCGGCGAAGCCTTGCAGGCGCGCAGGACACGGGGACCGGGAGGGGAACTGGTGAAGGGCCGCCGGGCGGCTCGGCACACGTCCGGTGATGCCGATCCGCTCCGATCAGGAACCTCTGCGCTGTGCCCTGAGCGCTGTGGTTCCGATTGCCGCGCGGGTGGGGAACGGCCCTTCGCTATGAGTTTTACACAAGTTCATCCGCTCGCGTCGCCCCCTATGCGTGGGGCAGAACATCCGCCCGCCCCGTCCGAATGGCCGGGTGCCGGGTTGCGTGCGCCCTCCCATCCCGGTACAGACCCACAGGTGAGCAGCCAGCCAGAGCGACAGCCGGCCCCGAGTCCCACCCCGCCCCCTCACCAGGAGACGCTCCTGGAGCGTGGCGAGGGTGCCGTGGACCGTGCGCGGCGGGGCGTGGTGACGGTCACCAACCTCGTGGTGGGGGTGGTGATCCGCGGCCAGCGCGACAGCGTGACGGGCCTCGCGAGCCAGTTCGCCTACAACGCGTTCATCGCCACGATCCCGCTGCTCATCGTAGTGCTCTCGGCGATCGGCCTCATCGGCGGCGAGAGCGCGCCCGGGAAGATCGTCGAGACGTACCGCGATCAGATCCCGGTGGCCTACCAGCCGGCCTTTCAGGACCTGCTCCAGCGGACCGTCACCGACCAGAACCGCGCGCTGCTGTTCCTCGTGCTCGGTGCCGCCGGCGCCCTGTACCTGGCCGGCAACGCGATCGGCGCGCTCATGGTGGGCCTCGACCGCTCCCGCGGCGTCCCCCACCGGTCGTGGATCCACACGAAGGTCGTCGGCATCAAGTTCGCCGCCATCTGGAGTGTGCTGATGGTGGCCGTCAACGGCCTGCTGCTGGTGGGCCAGCGGCTCATCGACTGGGCGGACGAGCGCTGGGCGCTCGAGAACGATGCCGTGCTGACGCTGCTGAACATCCTGTTCCCGGCCGCCACGCTTCTGCTGCTGCTCATGGTGTGGGTGCTCTACCGGCACGGCCCGAACGCCTCCCGACGCCGGCTCCTGGCCTACATGCCGGGCATCCTCGTGGCCGCCGTCGGGATCATCGGGTTCACCCAGCTGTTCGCGGTCTACGTGAGCAACTTCACGACGTTCAACGTCTACGGGACCCTGTTCGGCGTGGTCGTCTACCTCACGCTGCTCTGGGGAATCGGGGTGGCGCTGCTCGGCGGCGCCGAGGTGAACGAGGAGATCCTCGCCATGCGCCGCGGCCGTCCCACGGTGACGCCCCGCCGCCGCTCGGTCGACCAGGACTGACCGCCCGACGCCGGCTCACGACGCCGGCGCGGTTCCCGGCTCCATCGGGCTCCGGGCGGTGAGCACCGCATCCAGCACCTCGTCCGCGTGCCGGACCTCCGCGCCGAATCGCGCATCGACGCCCAGCACGAGCGGGGCGCCGCCGACCGCCCGCCGGACCGCCACGGTCACCGGTCCGCGCAGCCCGAGGACGCGCGCCGCCGTGAGCGCGAGACCGGCCACGTCGGGCGCCTCCACGCGCCGCGCGCCGATGACGCCGCCGATCGTGCCACGCATCCGCGTGGCCCACTCGATCACCACCACGCGGTCCAGCGCGGGATCATCGTGCATGGCGACATACGCCGCGTATCCGGTCCCCGGCGCGAACTCCTGCACGATGTCGTCCCACCGAATCGGCCGCAGGGGCGCGGGCGGACGGCGGTGCAACCGCGCCGCGCGAGCCGTGCGGGCGGCCCTGGGCCTGGTGACGAACGGGACGCCGATGCCATCCCTGATCGCACGGCGACCCGCATCGGCGCCCAGGAGGGTCCGGGGCACCGCGACGCCGGCGGCCCGCAGGGCCCGGTGGGTCAGCCATCGGTCCCCAGCGGTGATGACCGCGTTCGCGGGGCCCATCAGGACCGGAATCTCGGGCCGCGACACGCGGAGCGACCTCGCCAGGACATCAAGCTCGTCGTCCGCGGCCGGGATGATGAGCTCGGCCCGCACCGCCCTGGCGAGCCCCACCAGCACGGTCGGGAACGCCGGGTCGCTTGCCGCCGGCACCGCGATCGTTCCGGGTGGCGCGGTTTGGAGGTTCACCGCTGCGGGCACGGCGGCGATACCGCGCGCCGACAGCATCGCCAGCAGCGACCGCCCGGCCGGGTCGCCCGCCGCCGTGACCAGGATCCTGCGCATCAGGCCCGCTCGGTGAACGGCGACGCGTGCGGCTCGGGCATCTCGGGTTCCTCACGTGGACGGGACGATGTCGCGAGTCTCGTCACGCGAGGTGAGGCGTGGATGAGGCCCCCATGAGAGACGTCTCATCCCGGTTCCCGGACGCTTCGGGCACTCGTGTCCGGCCGCGCGGGCCCGGCGGATCAGGAGCGGGGCGTCACCGTTGGCAGGCGGGGCACCAGTACGTGGTGCGGTTCGCGTCGCCCTGGCCTCGTGAGCGCACCGGCGTTCCGCACCGACGGCACGGCAGCCCCCGGCGGCCGTAGACCCACTTCTCTCCCGACGGGCGCAGCCCGGGCGGCCGTCCCGGCCGGTCGTAGGTGCTGATGCGGCCGCGGTCGCGCACCCCGCGCTCCAGCAGCTGGGCGGCGAGCTCCCCCACGCGGGCGGCCTCCTGCTCGGTCAGCGACCCCACCGCGCGCCAGGGGTCGATCCCCGCAAGGAACAGGCTCTCGCTCTTGTAGACGTTGCCGATCCCCGAGACCACGCGCTGGTCCATCAGCGCGTCGCCCACCTGCCGGCCCGGGTCGCAGCGGCGCAGGGCGGCCGCGGTGTCGGCCCCGGGGTCGGTGGCGACCGCCAGCAGATCCTTGCCCAGCCGCTGCACCGCGATGGGCAGCGGCTCGCCGGGTTCCAGCAGGCGCACGTTGGGGCACCGGTACAGCGCCGCGGTGAGCCCCTGCACCGACAGTCCCAGGAACAGGCCGTGCGGCGACACCGTCCGACCGTCGGGCACCAGTCGCCACACGCCGCTCATCATCAGGTGCGAGTGCAGCACCCGCCCGCTGGCGAACCGCAGCAGGTGGTGCTTGCCGCGGGCCTCCGCGCCCTCCACCGTGTCGCCCTCCAGGCGCTCGGGGATGCGCTGGGTGGCGATCATCGGCTCCTCGCTCCACACCCGCACCAGGGGCCGGCCCGCCAGCAGCCGGTTCCAGTCCCGGGCGTTGCGGTGGCTCACCTGGCCCTCAGGCACGCAGCAGCATCCCCTTCAGGTCAACGCGGAAACCCGCGGCGCCGAGCAGGTCGGCCCACACGGTCCCGGTCACCGGCTCACCGTCCACCCGCTCCACCAGCAGCCTGCGCGACCGGTCGGCCCGCACCCAGGCGGCCAGGGCCTCCAGCGCCGGGCCGGTCCACTCCGGGTCGGGGTCGCGGAACGTGGTGAGCGACCGGCCGCCACGCTCCACGTGGAGGGCCGGGGAGCCGTCCAGCAGCACCAGCTGGGCGCCGTGCACCCGCGACGGTGCCCGCCGGCCGCGGCTCTGCGGCCAGGCCAGAGCGGCGCCGTACGGCTGGGCGGGGTCCGCCGCGCCGATCACCACGGCGTCCACCGGCTCACCGGGCCGCCGGTCGCGCAGGTCCCGCAGCCGCTCGATGGCACCGGGCAGGGCGAACTGGGCGCCGCCCAGGCCCTCCACGAAGTACCCGCGGCGGCACATGCCGACGGTCTCCAGGTCGCCCAGCGCCTGGTACACCGCGCTGAAGCCGCCCGCCACGCCCTCGCCCAGCACGGCCCCGCGGGTCACCACGCCGTGGCGCTCCAGCAGCAGCTCGGCCTGCGCGCGGCGCCGTTCGGCCGGCGGGGCCGCCCCGCGGGTGAACAGGCGCTCCGCCCGCGACCAGCGCCCCGCGACGGCGGCCATCCCGCCCCGGGCGGGGGCGCGGCGCATCGACAGACGGGACCCGCCCGGACGCGCCGCCCGCGCCGCCAGAGCGGGCAGGCGCCGCGGCGCCCGGAGCGGCGCCCACAGGTCGTTGGTGGCCTCGCCCGCCCACACCAGCCCCCACAGCGCGGCGAAGACCTCCTCGCGCGGCGCCTCGACACTCTCCAGCAGGTCGTCCCAGAACAGCGCCCCGCCGGACAGGGCCTCGCGCACGGCGGTCACCACCGGGTCGTCGGCCGGCGGATCCGCGGCGCCCGAGGGCGGCCCCAGCAGCGGCGCGTCGTCGCGCAGGTACAGCGCCACCCGCCCCTGGCCGGCGCCGGTCCACACCACCTCTCCGGCGCCGGCCAGCTGGTCGAGCCAGGCGGGGCTGTAGGCGCCCAGGCGGCGGGGCAGCGTCTCGGTCTCCCACTGGGCGGCCGGCAGGGCGATGCCCTGCAGCCGGGCGATCACGTCGCGCAGCCCGTCGGCGCCGGGGGCGGCGGGCGGCCGGTCGATGCCGTGCCAGGCGGGCAGGAACCGGCCCATCGCCGCGGGGTCCGCCGGCTCGACCTCCTTGCGCAGCACCGCCAGGCTCGCCCGCCGCAGACGCCGCAGGACCTCTGCGTCGCACCACTCCCGGCCGCTGCCGCCCGGGCGCATCTCGCCCCGCACCACCGCGCCCGAGCCCTCCAGCCCGGCCAGCGCCGCCTCCGCCGCTCCGCGGGAGATGCCGAGGCGATCGGCGAGATCCCCGGCGGGGAACGGCCCGTGCGTGCGGGCGTACCGGGCCACCAACCCGGTCAGCGCATCCTCCACCGGCTCCAGGAACACGGCCGGCAGGCCCGAGGGCGGCATCACCCCCAGGCCGTCGCGGTAGCGCGCGGCATCCTCGGCGGCGATCCACCGCTCCTCGCCGGCCAGGCGGATGCGGGCGGCACGGCGCTCGCCGGCCAGCGCGTCGAGCCACGCGGCGGCCTCAGCGGGCGCGGTGATGCGGGCCCGCACCTCGGTCTCGGTGAGGTCGCCCACCCGGCGCAGCAGGTCGTGCAGGCCGTCGGCGCTCCGGGCGCGGGCGCGCTCGGACCGGCCCTGCAGGTCGTCCTCCACCTGCTCCAGGGCGTTCGGGTCGATGAGCTCCCGCAGCTCGTCGCGGCCCAGCAGCTCGCGCAGCAGGTCCCGGTCGAGTGCCAGCGCCTGCGCCCGGCGCTCGGCCACCGGCGCGTCGCCCTCGTACATGTAGGTCTGCACGTACTCGAACAGCAGGCTGGAGGCGAACGGGGAGGGGGACTGGGTCTCCACCTCCACCACCCCCACCTCCCGGGAGCGGATCCGCATGAGCAGATCGCGCAGCGCCGGCAGGTCGAACCAGTCGTTCAGGCACTCCCGGTAGGTCTCCAGGATCACCGGGAAGCTGCCGTACTTGCGGGCCACCTGCAGCAGCGAGGACGCCCGCAGCCGCTGCTGCCACAGCGGCGTGCGCTGGCCGGGCCGGCGACGGGGGATGAGCAGCGCCCGCGCCGCGTTCTCGCGGAAGCGCGCGCCGAACAGGGCGGTGCCGCCCAGCTCGCCCAGGACCAGCTCGTCCAGCTCGTCGGGGTCGATCAGGGCCACCTCGGCCGACGGGGCCGTCTCGGCCTCCGGCAGGTGGATGGCGATGCCGTCGTCGGTCCAGATGCCGTGGGCCTCCTGGCCCATGGTCTCCCGGATGCGCACGCCCAGTGCCATCGCCCAGGGGGCGTGCACGCGGGCGCCGTACGGGCTCAGCACGCACAGCCGCCAGTCCCCGATCTCGTCGCGGAAGCGCTCCACCACCACGGCCCGGTCGCTGGGCACCGTGCCGGTGGCGGCGGCCTGGTCGTGCAGGTACTGCACCAGGTTCGTGGCGGCGCGCTCGTCGAAGCGGCTGTCCTTCCGCAGGCGCGCGATCGCGGTGTCGCGGTTGGCGCTCACCAGCTCCCGCGCGGTGCGCCCCACCGCGGCGCCCAGCTCGGCGGGGCGGCCCACGCCCTCACCGCGCCAGAAGGGCACGGCGCCGGGAACGCCGGGGGCGGGGGACACCAGCACCCGGTCGCGGGTGATCTCCTCGATGCGCCACGTGGAGGCGCCCAGCAGGAACGTCTGGCCCGCCCGGGCCTCGTAGACCATCTCCTCGTCCAGCTCGCCCACGCGGCTGCTGCCGTCGGCCAGGTACACGCCGTAGAGGCCACGGTCGGGGATGGTGCCGGCGTTCTGGACCGCCAGCTGCCGTGCGCCCGGGCGGGCGCGCACGGTGCCGGCCACGCGGTCCCACACCACCCGGGGCCGCAGCTCGGCGAACTCGTCGGACGGGTACCGGCCGGCGAGCATGTCCAGCACGTTCTCCAGCTGCTCGCGGCTCAGCTCGGCGAACGGGTACGCGCCGCGGGCCACCTCCAGCAGCTCCTCCACCGTCCACGAGCCGTCCACGCTGATGGCCACCAGCTGCTGGGCGAGCACGTCCAGGGGCAGGCGGGGGATGGTGGTGTGCTCGATCTCCCCGTCGCGCATGCGTTGCACCACCGCGGCGCACTCCAGCAGGTCCCCGCGGAACTTCGGGAAGATGCGCCCGCGGCTGGCGGCGCCCACCGAGTGCCCGGCCCGGCCCACCCGCTGGATCCCACGGGCGACGCTGCGCGGGCTCTCCACCTGGATCACCAGGTCCACGGCGCCCATGTCGATGCCCAGCTCCAGGCTGGAGGTGGCCACCAGCGCGGGGATGCGCCCGGCCTTCAGGTCCTCTTCGATGATGAGCCGCTGCTCGCGGGCCACGCTGCCGTGGTGGGCGCGGGCGATCTCCTCGCCGGCCAGCTCGTTCAGTCGCAGGGCCAGACGCTCGGCGAGCCGCCGGTTGTTCACGAAGATGAGCGTGCTGGAGTGGGCCTTCACCAGCTCCACCAGCTTGGGGTACATGGCCGGCCAGATCGATCGCCGCGTGGACTCCATGCCGGCCACGGCGTCGGCGGCCTCCGCCAGCGGCACGGGCCCGTCGGACCCCAGCTCGGACATGTCCTCGACGGGGACGATCACCTCGAGGTCGAGCTCCTTGCCGCCGGAGGCGTCCACGACCTCCACCTCGCGGGGCCTGCCCTCGGCGTCCTGCCCGCCCAGGAACCGGGCGATCTCGCTGAGCGGCCGCTGGGTGGCCGACAGGCCGATGCGCTGCACCGTGCCGCCGTCGCCCGCCACCAGCCGCTCCAGCCGCTCCAGCGACAGGGCCAGGTGCGCGCCGCGCTTGGTGGCGGCCACCGCGTGGATCTCGTCGATGATCACCGTGCGGACGCCGGTGAGCACCTCCTGCGCCCGGCTGGTGAGCATGAGGTACAGGCTCTCGGGCGTGGTGATGAGCACGTCCGGGGGACGGCGGATCATCCGCTGGCGGTCCACCTGCGGGGTGTCCCCGGTGCGCACCGCCACCGAGATCTCCGGCAGCGTCAGCCCCGCGCGGTTCGCCGCGTCGGCCAGGCCGGCCAGCGGCCCCGACAGGTTGCGCTCCACGTCGTAGTTCAGGGCCTTCAGCGGTGAGACGTAGAGAATGCGGTCCGGGGTGCGGCCCTCGAGTTTCGCGGCCATGAGCCGGTCGAGCGCCCACAGGAACGCCGTGAGCGTCTTGCCCGACCCGGTGGGGGCGAGGATGAGCGTGTGGTGCCCGGCGGCGATGGCCGGCCACCCGCCGCGCTGGGCCGCGGTGGGCTCCGCGAACGCCCTGCCGAACCACTCCGCCGTGAGCGGATGGAAACGTCCGAGGGCGGGATCGGGAGCCACCCGTCGATCGTAGAGCCGCCATCGGCGTCCGGCCCCGACTCCGGGCCTCAAGTGCGGGGGCGATGCCGCCGAGTGGGATGACGTGCAGCCAATCGAGGAAATCGGGATCCAGGCGACCCTCGCGCGGATCCGCGAGATCACCGCGCCGGCGGTCGCGCCGGCCACGGCGTCCGGCGCCGCCCAGAGCGGCCTCTCGTCCTCGGCGTTCGCCCAGCAGCTGGCAACCGCCCAGGGCACGGGCTTCGGCGACCTGTCGACCGGCCTGCTGCCCGCGCAATACGCGGCGCTCGGCGGCAACAACCCCACCGCGACCGCCACGGCGCTCGCGGCCCTGCGCGGCACCGGCAGCCCGCTGGCCGCCCAGTACGCGAACCCGGCGCTCGCCGGCGTGCCGTCGCTCACCACCGCCCTCACCGGCCCGCAGCCCGTCGCGGGTGCGCCGGCCGGCACCACCACCGGCACGGCCGGTCCGCAGGGCCAGTTCATCGCGCGCCTGGCCGCGCAGGAGCTGGGCGTGCGCGAGGACCCGCCCGGGTCGAACAACGGCACCCGGATCGCCGAGTACCGCACGGCCACCGCCAACGCCGGCGTCGGCCCGTGGTGCAGCTACTTCACCTCGTGGGTCGCGGCCCAGGCCGGCGTCCCCATCGGCCCCACCGGCCAGGGCGAGGGCTGGGTGCCCAACGTGGAGTCGTGGGCCAAGCAGACCGGCCGGTGGATGCCCGCCGGATCCGAGACCCCGCCGCAGGCCGGCGACCTGGTGGTGTTCGACCGCAACGGGGACGGCCTCACCGACCACATCGGCGTGGTGAGCGGCGTTCGCCCGGACGGCGGGATCAGCACCGTGGAGGGCAACTCCAGCGATGCCGTGTCGGCCCGGACGTACGGGCGCGGTGAATGGGCCGGGATCGTCCGGCTGTTGCCGCCCGGCGCCTGACCCTCGCGAGCACCGCCACCCCGGGTATCCTTCCGTCCATGGGGACCGTGGAAACCGGCACGCCCCCGGCAATCCGCCCGCGTGAGCGCGACACCGCAGGCGGGGGCGGTTACGGGGAATCGACGCACGTCATCGTGCTCAATGACAACCACAACACGTTCGAGCACGTGGCGAGCACGCTCGCCCGGTACATCCCGGGCGTCGATCGCGCGCGCGGCATGCAGCTGGCGAACAAGATCCACAACGCCGGTCAGGCGCGGGTGTGGAGCGGCCACCGGGAGATCGCCGAGCTGTACTGGGACCAGCTGAACGGAGCGGGTCTCACCATGGCGCCGCTCGCCTAGCCGCCATGGACGCCGCCGAATGGCTCCTGCGCGCGCTCGCATCCGAGGGCGTGACGCACCTGTTCGGCAACCCGGGATCCACCGAGCTGCCCCTGCTGGACGCCCTGCCCCGCCAGCACCAGCTGCGCTACGTGCTGGGACTGCACGAGGCGGCGGTGATGGGCATGGCCGACGGGTACGCGCAGGCCTCGGGACGGCTTGCCGCGGTGAACGTGCACGTGCAGCCCGGCATCGCGAACGCGCTGTCCGGGGTCCTGAACGCGGCGCGCACCCGCACCCCGGTGCTGGTGACCGTGGGGCAGCAGGTCACCGGGCTGCGGGATGCCGCCCCCTTCCTGGGCGGTGACGTGCTGAGCCCGGTGGCCGGCCTGGCGAAGTGGTCGGCCGAGGTGGACCGCGCGGCCGACCTGCCCGCGGCCGTCCGGGCCGCGGTGCGGGCCGCCCTCACCCCGCCGCGCGGGCCGGTGGTGCTGAGCCTGCCGATGGACGTGCTGGTGGAGCCCGCGCCGCCCGCCCACCCCACCACGGGCGGGGACCCGCCGCCGCCACCGGCGAGCGCCCTGCTGGCGGCCGCGGTGGCGGCGCTGGCCGCATCCGACCGGCCGGTGGTGCTGGCCGGTGACGGCGTGGCGCACGAGGACGCGTCCGATGCGGTGGCGGCCCTCGCCGAGCGCCTGGGGGCACCCATCTGGGGCGAGCCTCAGGCGGCCCGCGCGCCCATCCCCTGGGACCACCCGCTGTGGCGTGGCCAGCTCCCGCCGTTCGCCGCCCAGATCCGGCCGGCCCTGGAGGGGCACGACCTGGTGCTGGCGCTCGGCATGCCGGTGTTCCGGGTGTTCGGCGACAGCCCGGGGCCGGCGATGCCCGACGGCGTCCGGCTGGTGCACGTGGACGTCGATCCGGCGGAGGTGGGGCGCACCACGACACCCGACGTGGGCGTGGTGGCATCGGTCGCGGAGACCGTACGGCGTCTGCTGGAGGGGCTCGGCCCCCCGGGCGAACGGGAGCTGCTGCGGCGTGAGCGCACCGCCGGCGCGGTGGCCGTGGCCCGCCGGGCGGCGATCGCCGCGCTCCCGGCGCCCCAGGAGGACGGCGCCGTCGGCCCGGCGGACTTCGCCCGCGCCGTCGCGGCGGCGGTGCGCGACGACGACCTGGTGGTCGACGAGAGCCTCACCTCCGGCCGGGCGCTGCGCCACCTGCTGCCCCCGCGTCGTCCCGGCACCTGGCTCGCGCATCGCGGGAGCGCGCTCGGCTGGGGGCTTCCGGCCGCGGTGGGCGCCAAGATCGCCGACCCGCGCAGCGAGGTGCTGGCCCTCCAGGGTGATGGCAGCCTGCTGTTCGGGGTCCACGCGCTGTGGACCGCGGCGAGCCAGGGGGTGGGCGTCGGGCTGGTGGTGGCCGACAACGGCGGGTACGAGATCCTGCGCGCCGGCATGGAGGGGCTCACGGGCCGCCCGGACGGCGACTGGCCGGGCCTGGCCCTGGACGCGCCCCGCCTGGACCCGGCGGCGATCTGCGCCGGCTTCGGGGCGACCGCGGCGAAGGTGTCGGACGCCCGGGAGCTGCCCGCCGCCCTGGCCGACCTGCGCAACCGCGCCGCCGCCGGGCCGGCGGTGCTGGTGGTGCCGGTGGGCGGCCGCACGCCGGCGGTGGGCTACCCCCTCGCGCCGGGCGGCTGAGGATGGCGGGCGCGGTCATCCTCATCCTGGTGTTGGGCGCCGTCCTGGGGGTGCTGGCGAAGGTGGGGTACGACACCGCCCAGATCGTGCGCGAGGAGCGGCGCGAACACGGCCGGGTCTCCAGCTACGGCATCCTGCGGATCGCGATCATCGCGGGCCTGGTGCTCATCGTGCTGTTCTGGTTCGCGCTGGGGCTCCTCGCGGGCGACAACACACCCGTCTACTGATGCGGCCGCTCGGCGACGGCTGCCGCGCCCACCGCCTCGCCCATGCGCCGCCGCTGACGGAGGTCCCCGCACCCGAGCCCGGGCCGCGGCTGGCCGCGGCGCTCGAACGGGTGCGCGGCGCGCTGCCCGGCATGGGGATGTTCGACGGGCCCATCGCCGTCCCCGTGGCCGCGGGCCCGGACGGGATCGCCTATTACCGGGCCACCTACGCATGGAACGTGGCGCAGCGGGAGGGGGAGGAGCTGCCCGGGGGCCGGGGTCTGGTGGCGGTCGCGCTGCTGCTCCACGACGGCGACGGCAACACACTGTGGCAGCGGCGCGCCGAGACCGTGGCCTTCGCGGGGATGTGGGACGTCACCGCCGCCGGCGCGTGGCACCCCGGCGAGGACCTGGAGGCGGCCGCGCTGCGCGAGGCCCACGAGGAGCTCGGGTGCGCGCCCGACGCGCTGGGGGCTCCCGACGGCCGGTGGCTCACGGTCGGCCCCGCCCCGAGCGGGGCGACGCTGGTGCTGCGCGTCCGGGTGCCGCCGGGAACCGCGTTCCGTCCCGATCCGGCCGAGGTGGCGGAACTGCGGTGGGTGTCCGATCCCGCCGAACTGCCCGCGCCGGGGCTGGGGCCCGTGCGCCGCGCCGCCCTGCGCGAGGCGCGCCTCATCCCCTGAGGCGCCGCGCGCCGCACCACTTCCCGAACACGCACACCCACGCGTTTTCACAATTCGGGCATCAGTCCGCTTGCGCGCAAACAACCGTCGACAAGAAGCTGACACGGGGACCCCGAACGGCTTCATGAAGGAGGAAGAGGGTTCCGCCATCGCAGTCACCACGGACGAAAAGGAGACACTGCAATGGCCAACACCACCCGCAAGATCCGCCGGAACCGTCACCTCGCTGCACTGCTGGGCGCCGGCTTCGCGGCGGTCGCCCTGACCGGCTCCGCAATGGCCACCACCCCGGTCGGAGACCAGGTCCGCCTCTCGGTCACCGGCACCGATGGGGATGCCACGCGCGACGCGATCGCGCCCGCGATGGCCCACAACCCGCGGACCGGCCAGCACCTGGTCGTGTGGAGCCGGATCGGCGCGCCGGGCGTCGGCGCCGTCGGCCGCCTCATCAACGCCGACGGCACACCGGCGGGCCCCGAGTTCCCGATCTCCTCCGGAGGGGTCTCGGTCGCCGCCGCCGTCGCGTACAACACCCGCGCCAACGAGTTCCTGGTGCTCCTGGGCAAGGCGGCGCCCGGGGGCGACATCGAGGCGTTCGTGCGCCGGGTGAGCGCCGCCGGCGTTCCGCTCGGCGCGGCCGAGGAGCGGATCTCGGCCATGGGGCCCGACGGGAACCCGAACTTCGTCGTGGACGCCGCGGCGATCGCCTACAACGGCGTCCACAACGAGTACCTCGCCGCCTGGGTCGCCGATGACAACCGGGGCCCGCTCGTGGATGACGAGAAGGAGGTCTTCGTCCAGCGGCTCGCGGCCGACGGCAGCCAGATCGGCACCGACGACCAGCGCATCTCGAACCTCGGACCCAACGGGAACCCGGCGTACCAGGCGCGGCACGTCGCCGTCGCCTACAACGAGATCCGCGACGAGTACCTGGTGGCCTTCACCGGTGACGACAACCGGGGCGGCGTGGTCGACGGCGAGGAGGAGGCGTTCGTCCAGCGGGTCTCCTGGGACGGGCTCCAGGTGGGCACCGACGACCTCCGGATCTCGACGATGGGCGGCACCGGCGACCCGCTGTACTCGGCCCTGTTCCCGACCGTGGTGCACAACCCGGCCACCGACGAGTACCAGGTGGCGTGGCTGGGCGATGACACCCGGGGCGGCGGCGTCGATGGCGAGTTCGAGGTCTTCGGCCAGCGGCTCTCCTCCGACGGCACGCAGGTGGGCACCGACGACCAGCGCATCTCCGACATGGGGCCCAACGGCAACGCCGCGTACGACGCGGACGCCCCGAAGCTCGCGTACAACGCCCGCTCCAACGAATACCTCGTGGCATGGGCCGGTGACGACGACACCGCGCCGCTGGTCGACAACAAGACCGAGGTGCACGTCCAGCGTCTCTCCGCGGCCGGCGTCGAGCTCGACGGGAACGACGTCCGCGTCTCCAACATGGAGGCGGCGGCCGACACGACGGCCCGCTCGGACCGCCCGGCGGTCGCCTACGACGCGAACGCCAACCAGTACCTGGTGACATGGGAGGGAGCCTCCACGGTCTCCCCCCTGGTGGCCGGCGAGTTCGAGATCTACGCGCGCCGGTTCGGGGCGGGGACGCCGGTGACCGTGGCGTCCCAGTGCAAGGTGCTGCCGCCGCAGGCGCCGCCTCCGGCCGGGGACCCCAGCAAGATCACGCTCAGCGTCGACCAGCTGCTGATCAACCAGCGGATCGATCAGGCGGCGATCCGGCGGGCCAACGGCGTGCAGGCGTGGCTGGACGCCGGGGTCGAGTCGCGCGACCTGTGTCAGGCGGCCCTTGGCGCCGAGGAGCTGTACCCGGGTTCGGCCGGGGGCTACACGGCGGTGCCGGCGACCTACGGCGCGCCGGATCCGCGGCCGGTGCAGATCCCGGCGGCGACCCCCGGTGACCCCTCGAAGGTGACGCTGACGATCGATCAGCTGTTGATCAACCAGCGGATCAGCCAGGCGGCGATCCGCCGTCTGAACGCCCTGAAGGCGCGGCTGGATGCCGGCCTGACCAGCGGGGACATCGACGACGGGGCGGTCGGCCGGGCGCAGCTGAAGGCCGGGACCAGCGTCCTGTACGTGCCGGTGGTGGCGACGCCGCCCGCCGCGAGCGTGACCACGATCGCGCCGCCCTCCCCGGGTGACCCGAGCAAGGTGACGCTGACCGTGAACCAGCTGCTGATCAACCAGCGCATCAGCCAGGCGGCGGTCAAGCGGGCCAACGACCTGATCTACCGCCTGGGCCAGGGGATCGGCCCGGAGGAGGTCAGGAACGGCACCCTCACCACCGCGGACCTGGCGCCGGGCCTCCCGATCAGCACGGCCCCGTAGGACACCGGACCGGGGTCCCGGCCACGGGGCCGGGACCCCGCCGACGGGAGGACCGGCCCACCGGCCCACCCGCCGTGGCGGACGGGTGCGGGGATCCACACATGCCCGTTTCGGGAGCTGCCTCGTCGCACGCCCTCGAGCGGAAGACTGGTCCTTTGAGCGGTATGCGGTTGCGCTTCCGGCGGACAGGATCCCCGGAGGCGCACGACCGACGCACCGACGATCCAGCGAGCCGCACATGAGACGACGGGCCCTGATCTGCACCTGCCTGGCGATTGCGGGCGTCGCGACGCCCGCCGCGGCGCTCGCGCCGGCCGGGCCCATCCGCCAGATCGGGGCCGAGTCGACGGAGCCCGGCCTGGCGAAGGCGCTCAGCGTCGGGGCGCCGGCCGTGGCGTGGAGCCCCGGGGCGAAGCGGTTCCTCGTGACCTGGCGCTACGACGGACACATCGACGAGGAGCCCTTCACACGGGGACGGTTCGTCGATGCCGACGGGCTGCCGATGGGCGAGCCCTTCCGCGTGGCCGACGGTGCCGGGGGCGCGCTGGTGCACAACCCGGCGACCGGTGGGTACGGGCTCATCGTCGGGGGCGACCTCGTCCACCTCGACACCGACGGCCGCGTGCTCGCCCGCTACCGCTTCTCCAGCCTGTCACCCGGGCAACGCCCGACGGAGTACGGCGAGCCCGTGCTCGCCGTGGACCCGGTCAGCGGGTCCTACATCGTCGCGTGGCTCTACAACCCGCAACCCGACGAGCGCAAGGTCCTGGTGAGCCTCATCCGGCCGGGCCGGGGCGTGATCGACACCCTCCATGCCGTCCTGCCCTACGGCCTCGGGGCGGAGGTCTCCTCGTCCCCGTCCCTGGCATGGAACCCGGCCGACGGGACGTTCCGGTTGTCCTGGAGCGACGCCGGCGGGGTGAAGCTGCGCCGCCTCCTGCCCGACGGCCGGCCCGCCGGGGAGGCGGTGGAGGTGGCGCCGGGAGCCGCCTTCGGCGACACCGCCGTCACGACGCTCCGCGACGGCGGGTCGATGGTCGTGTGGTCGGCGTCCGTCCCCGACCCTGCGTTGCAGATCGACGGCTTCGCCCGCCGGCTCCTGCCGGACGCCACCCCGGGTGGTGGCGCCCTCAGGGTCATGCACGTCACCAGGCCCGACGGCTTCCCCGTGATGGTGCGGTCGGTGGCGGTCGCGGACATCGGCCGGGACGGCGAGACCCTGGCGGTGATGGACGTCGAGCGCCGGGGCCAGGAGGTGTACGGCCAGGTGCTCGGTCCGGACGGCTCCCCGGTGGGCGATGCCCCCATGGTCCTCTCCGGGGACCCGCTCACGGTGGTGGGCGACCGCCACGGTGCGGTGGCCGCCGCGCCCGGCGCGGGCCGGTACCTGGTGGCATGGACCAGCGCGCGGCGAATGGAGCCCCTGGAGTTCCGGGTGAGCGTGCGGGTGCTGGCCGCCGATCCGGTCGGCGTCCCGGCGGCGGCGCCGGTGTGTCGCACCCTCCGCGCGCCCGCGTCCGGCACGGGCGCGAGCGGCCGGATCACGCTGACGGCCGGGCAGGCGCGGATCACGATGCGCATCGCCCGTGCGGCCCTTCGTCGTGCGGAGGCCGCCGCACGGTGGCTCGACGCCGGGATCCAGGGGCGGGATCTGTGCCGGCACGCCGTGGGCCTGGACGAGTTCCGCCCGGGGACGACCGCGTGGCCGGCCGAGGGCGCCGGTGCGGCCCACGAGCCCGAGCCCCGGCCCGTCGAGATCGCGGCGGCGGCCCCGGAACCCCGGCGCGTGCGCCTGGATGCGGGTCGCCTCACGCTCGACCAGGAAACCGCCCGCCGGGCCATCGCGCTCGTGGCCGCGCTCGAGCGGCGGCTCGACGCCGGGCTCACGGGTGGCGACATCGCCGACGGCGCGGTCGATCGCGCCCAGCTCGCGCCCGGGTTCCGGCCGGTGGGAACACCCTCCGGGCCGGTGGATCCCGCCACGCCCGTTCCGCGCGCGGTGTCCGTCGGGGCGGCGCCGGCCACGGTACGGGTGACCCTCGCGCAGATGCGCACCAACCGGCGCATCGCGCGGGCGGCCCTTCGGCGGGCCGACGCCCTGATCGACCGCCTGGAGGACGGGATCGGTCCCGAGGAGATCCGCGACGGCACCCTCACCTCGGCCGACCTGGCCCCCGGGCTGGCCCTCAGCACCGCCCCGTAGATCGGTCGGGGCGGAACGGGTCATCGCCCGGTTCCCGGTCGCCCCCGCGCGGGACAGGATGGAGGTGAGCGGGCACCGGAGCCCGCCACCTCCCACGGGGACGACCTCACGTGATGCGACGTGTCGGCATCTGCATGCTTCTCGGAGCCGCGGTGCTCGCCGCGCCGGCGGCGGCACTCACTCCGGTCGGCGGCATTCAGGACATCGGGGTCGAGTCGACGCGCCCGGGGCTCGAGGACGCGCTGCACGTCGGCGCTCCGGGCGTCGCTTGGGACCCGCGTGCGAAGCGGTTTCTCGTGACCTGGAACCACCGTGGCCACCCCGAGCAGGAGTCGTTCACCACGGGCAGGTTCGTCGACGTGGACGGGACCCCGGTGGGTCCCGCGTTCCGGGTGGCCGATGGCGCGGGGGCGGAGCTGGTCCACAACGACGTGACCCGGGAGTTCGCGCTGATCGCCGGCGGGGATCTTGTGCGCCTCGACGGCGACGGGCACGTCCTGGGTCGCGACCGGTTCTCGGGCGTCGGGAATCCTGATTTGGGCGCGGGGCCACCGTCGGTCGTGGTTGACGGACGCACGGGCGCCTATCTCGTCGTGTGGCTCCAGCGGTCCGGCCCCCTCGAGCCGCTCCAACTGTTCTCCCGGGCCGTTCGGCCGGGATCCGGCGGCGGGGAGCCCACGTTCCCGGTCGAGCCCATCCCCGCCGCCACCGCGCTTGATGAGCCTCGGAACCCGGACCTCGCCTGGAACGCCTCCGGCGGGGGGTTCGTCGTCGTCTGGCGATCGGCGACCGGCATGAGTGCGCGTCGGCTGCGCGCCGACGGCGATCCCGTGGGAGACGTCATCACCGTCTCGGTGCAGGAGCGCAGAACCGACGCGGCGATCGCCCCGTTGCCCGGTGCGCCGGGATTCCTGGTGGCCTGGTCCGCCGCGGGCGCCGAACCCGAGGGGCAGGTCGACGTCTTCGCTCGGCGGATCCTCCCGGACGGGCGTGTGATCCCCGGTGACGATCACCGCATCACGCACGTCCTGTCGCCCAATGGCGTGCGGGCGGTCGCGGGGAACGTCTCCGCCGCCGTCGCCGAGCGGGCCGGTGAGGTGCTCGTGGTGGCCGATGTCGATCGGATCCACGGGATACCCTCGAGCGTGGAGGAGGCGTTCGCCCAGGTGGTCGGTGCCGACGGCTCCGAGACCGGCCCCGACGATCTTCAGCTCTCAGGCGATGTGTCCGTGGGCGATCTGGGAGACAAGCACAGCTCGCTGGCGTATGCGCCGGCGGCGAATCGCTACCTGGTGGCATGGACGGCCGCGGTGAGCCGCATGGAGCCGCGGGAGTTCACCGTCCGTGGGCGGGTCCTGGCGGCGGGAGCTCCCGTGGTGGCCGCCACGGCGCCCGTGTGCGCCGCGCCGTCCGCGGGCCCGGCGGGGCGGGCCGTGACCGGTCGCGTCGCGCTCACCGCCGCGCAGGCCCGCATCACGATGCGGATCGCACGCGCCGCGTTGCGCCGGGCGCAGGCTGCGGCCCGCTGGCTCGACTCCGGGGTCGAGGCCCGTGACCTCTGCCAGGGGGGCATCGGTGCCGGGAAGTTCCGGGCCGGGACCGTACCGTCGATCGGGGATCCGGTGACCCGCACGGCTCCGGGACCGCGTCCGGTGACCATCGCCGAAGCCGCACCGGAACCGCGTCGTCTCCGGCTCGATGCCCGGCGGTTGGCGCTCGACCAGGCAACAGCCCGCGACGCGATCGCGCTGGTGGCGGCACTTGAGCGTCGCCTCGAAACCGGCCTCGCCGGGGGCGACCTCGCCGACGGGGCGATCGGCGTGGTGCATCTCGTCCCGGGGTATCGGCCGTGGTCCGTGCCGGGCGGGCCCGCGGACCCGCCCACGGTCGTCCCGCGGGCGGTGTCGTCGCAGGCGGCGAGGCGGATCACGCTGAGCGCCACCCAGATGCGCATCAACCGGCGCATCGCGCTGGCCGCACTGCGGCGGGCGGACGCCCTGATCGACCGCCTGGAGGACGGCATCGGCCCCGATGAGATCCGGGACGGCACGCTCACGGCCGCCGATCTCGCGCCCGGGGTGGCGCTCAGCACGGCCCCGTGAGAAATCTCACCCCCACCCGCCGCGGACGGCGGGTGGGGGTGATCCGGGCGTCCGCGCTCTGCGAAACCTTGGGTGATGCACGCCACGCGCACACCTGCCGGCACCGCCCGGGCGGACACCGTGGGATATCTCACGGCGGATCCCGGGACGAAGGCGCAGAGTGCCGGAATGGTCAGCGTGGAACGCATCGCGGAGCGCCTGGATGAGGTCCGGGCGGCCACCCGGCGGATCATCGCGCCGCTCGACGACGAGGCCCTCACCCGCACCGCGACGCCCATCATGAGCCCGCCGGTCTGGGACCTCGGGCACATCGCCGCCTACGAGGAGCTGTGGGTCTGCTGTCGCCTCGCCGGCGGCGAGTCGCGGTACCCCGAGCTTCAGGCCGCCTACGACGCCTTCGAGACGCCCCGGGCCGTACGGACCAAGATCCGCATCCTGGGGCCGCGGGAGGCCTGGGCCTACCTCGACGCCACACGTGAGCGCACCCTGGAGGCGCTGCGGCGATGTCGCCTCGACGACCCCGACGACGCCCTCGCCGAGGGTGGATTCGTCTTCGGGCTGATCGCGGGTCACGAGGCCCAGCACGCCGAGACGATCCTCCAGGGCATGGCCCTCGCCGAGCCCGGCGCCTACGTGCCCGACCGCCCCGGCACCCCGCCCGCCGCCGCCGCGCCCGCCGCGCCGGAGCGCATCGACATCCCGGCGGGCACGGTCCGCGTCGGCGCGCCGGCCCACGGCTTCGCCTACGACTGCGAGCGCCCCGCGCACGAGGTCGAGCTGCCCGCGTTCCGGATCGCCCGCGATCCGGTGAGCTGCGGGGAGTGGATGGCCTTCATCGACGACGGCGGGTACGCGCGGGCGGAGCTGTGGACCCCCGAGGGATGGGAGTGGCGCACCCGGGAGGGCGCCGGGGCGCCGCTGCACTGGTTCCTGGACGCCGACGACGACTGGGCCGTCCGCGACATGGACATCGAGCGCTCCGTCGACCGGGCCGAGCCGGTGTGCCACGTGTCGTGGTTCGAGGCCGACGCCTACGCGCGCTGGGCCGGCGGGCGCCTGCCCACCGAGCACGAGTGGGAGCGGGCGGCCGCGGGTGCCACGCCCGATCCCCGGTCGTGGAACCTCGGCGCCACCGCATTCCGCCCGCTCCCGCCCGGGACGCTTCCGGGCACCAGCGACGCGGGCTGCCGCGCCGTGCTGGGCGACGTCTGGGAGTGGACCTCCTCGGAGTTCACCGGATACCCCGGCTTCCGCGCCTTCCCGTACCGGGAGTACGCCGAGGTGTTCTTCGGCACCGGATACCGGGTCCTGCGCGGCGGCTCCTGGGCCGCACAGGCCCACGTCACATCCACCAGCTTCCGGAACTGGGACCTGCCCCAGCGCCGCCAGATCTTCGCGGGCCTCCGGCTCGCATGGGACGGGGAGACCACATGAGCACCACCACCGCCCGCCACCCGCGCCGGACGCGCGCGCCGAGGCCCTACCGGCTGGACGTGCACCTGGGCGCCGCGGGCGCGCTGGACTCCCTCGCCGACGACGTGCGCGAGGGGCTGTCGGCCACCCCGAAGTTCATGCTTCCCAAGTACCTGTACGACGCGGTCGGCAGCGACCTGTACGAGCAGATCACCGACCTGCCCGAGTACTACCAGGCCCGCACCGAGCTGGGCATCCTGCAGCGGGAGATGCCCGGCGTGGTCGAGCGGCTCGCCCCGACCGAGCTCGTGGAGCTCGGCTCCGGGTCGTCGCGCAAGACCCGGGTGATCCTGGACGCCATGGACGCCGCCGGGCTGCTGCGCCGCTACCTGCCGGTGGACGTCTGCCCGCCCGCCCTGCTGGACGCCGCAGGGATGCTCGCCGAGGCGTATCCCGGGCTGCGGGTCCACGCGGTCGCCGGGGACTTCGAGCGGCACCTGGACAAGGTCCCCGCCCGCCCGCCCGCGGGACGGCGCCTGGTCGCCTTCCTCGGCGGCACCATCGGGAACCTCGCCCCCGACCACCGCGACGCCTTCATGCGCCACCTGGCGGGGCTGCTGGGGCCCGGCGACGCGCTGCTGATGGGCATGGACATCGTGGGCGGCGACCCGGAGCGCATCCGGCGTGCCTACGACGACGCGGCGGGGGTCACGGCGGAGTTCAACCGGAACATCCTCCGGGTCATCAACCGGGAGCTCGCCGCCGACTTCGCGCCGGAGGCCTGGGACCACCGCGCGGTGTGGCGCCGCACCCTGGAGCGGGTGGAGATGCGCCTGCGCGCGCGCGAGCCCATGCGGGTCCACATCGGCGCCCTCGGCATGGAGGTCACCTTCGAGGAGGGTGAGGAGCTCGTCACCGAGCTGTGCTGCAAGTTCCGCCGCGAGACCGCCGAGGCGCTCTACGCCCGCGCCGGGCTGGAGCTCACCGAGTGGCACACCGACGAGCTCGGCCACTTCGCCGTGTCGGTGGCGGTGCGGCCCGAGCGGTAGTCAGGAGCCGTCCGGGACGAGCCGCACGCCCTCGCGGCGCTCGATCGCCCGCTCCACCGCCTCGATCACCAGCTCATGGCCGGCGTGCGGCACCCAGGTGCGCAGCCCGGCGGCGCTGACGTCAAGGGCCAGCGCGAGCGCGGCGGCCTCCCCCGGATCGGGCTCCAGCAGCTCCGCGAGCAGCCCGGCGTCGAAGTCCATCGGCACACCGCACTGGAACAGGCTGCCGGTGCGGCGGCGCACCTGGCTGAGCCCCACCACCTTGCGGTCGTCGGGGCCCACCACCTCGAACGGCGACAACCCGCCGAAGCACGCCCGCGACGCCCGCACGGTGGTGGGATCGGTGCGCCGCTGGGCCTCGTGGGCCTCGTCGAGCCCCACCACCCGCACGGGCACGCCCAGCGTCGACAGGCCCTCCGCCACGGCCTCGCCGATCCAGCGGTAGGCCGCCGCCAGGTCCCGGTCGGCCAGCCGGTGGCCGGGTGGGAGCACCACGTCCAGCGACAGCAGCCCGGGATCCCACAGCACCGGCCCGCCGCCGCTGCGGCGCCGCACGACCTCCACGCCCGCCCGTGCCAGCGCGGCGTCGTTCACCAGCGGGTCGCGGGCGGCGCGGCCCAGCACCAGCACGGAGCGGTCCACCGCCGACCACGAGAGGACGGGCGGCCCGGACGGATCCATCCCGTCCAGCAGCGCCTGGGGGAGCGCGACGGCGTCCGAGCCCGGCATCACGGCCGGGCCCAGACGCCGCCAGGTCTCGCTCACTCCCGGTTGGGGTCCAGCGCGGCGCTGAGCAGGCGCTCCTGCTCGGCCTGGTGCGCCTGCGGGTAGCCCTCGCTCGGGCTGGCCCGCCGGTCACGGCCCGCGTAGCCCAGCTTGATGCCCAGCTGGTCGGCGAACAGCGGGTGCAGGTAGTCCCAGGAGCCCATGTTCTGCGGCTCCTCCTGGACCCACACGAACCGCTCGGCGTTCGGGTACCGGGCGAACAGGTCCCCGAGCTCCTTCTCCGGGAAGGGGTAGAGCATCTCGATGCGGCCCACGGTGACGTCGGCGCGGTCGGCCCGCAGGGGGTGGGCCTGCAGCTCGTGGTACACCTTGCCGCTGCACAGCAGCACCGTGCGCACCGCGTCGCGGTCGGTGGTGGTGGGGTCGTCCAGCACCGGGTGGAACCAGCCGCTGGTGAGGTCGGTCAGGGCCGAGCTGGCGCTCTTGAGGCGCAGCAGGCTCTTCGGGGTGAAGATGATCAGCGGCCGCTGGCGGTCGGTGAGCGCCTGCTTGCGCAACAGGTGGAAGTACTGCGCCGCGGTGGAGCAGTTCGCCACCCGGATGTTGTCCTCGGCCGCCAGCTGCAGGAACCGCTCCAGGCGGGCGGAGCTGTGCTCCGGGCCGTTGCCCTCGTAGCCGTGCGGGAGCAGCAGCGTGAGGCGGGACTTCTCGCCCCACTTGGCGCGGCCGCTCACGATGAACTGGTCGATCATGATCTGGGCGCCGTTGGCGAAGTCGCCGTACTGGGCCTCCCAGAGCACCAGGGCCTCCGAGGCGCGGGTGCTGTACCCGTACTCGAAGCCCATCGCGGCGGCCTCCGACAGCGGGCTGTTGTGCAGCTCGAACGAGCCGGCCGCCCCGCGCAGGTTCTGCATCGGGATGTGCGTGCGGCCGGTGCGCGGCGTCCAGGTCTCGCCCTCACCGACGTCGTGCAGCTCCAGGTGCCGCTGGCTGAAGGTGCCGCGGGCCACGTCCTGGCCGGTGAGCCGGATCGGCACGCCGTCCACGGTGAGCAGCGACGCGTACGCCAGGGCCTCGGCGTGCGCCCAGGTGATGCCGCCCTCGGCGCCCATCGCCTGGCGGCGGCGCTCCAGCTGCGGCTTGAGCTTGGGGTGGATCGTGAAGCCGTCCGGGACGGTGATGAGCTGCTCGTTGAGGTCGAGCAGGACCTCCTCGCTGACGGCCGTCTCGACCGGCGGCTGCTGCACCACGCGGTGGTTGTCGTCGTGCGGGGTGGGCTCCGCGCCCACGGCGCGGTGCGCCTCGCTCATCCGGCGCTCGGCGGCGGACAACATCTCGTTGAACCGCTCCTCGGTGAGCAGGCCGTCCTCGATGAGGCGGCGGCCGTAGATCTTGCTCACCGGCGGGTGCGCCTTGATCGTGCTGCTCATCACCGGCTGGGTGTAGGCCGGCTCGTCCACCTCGTTGTGGCCCAGGCGGCGGTAGCCGATGAGGTCGATCAGGACGTCGCGGTTGTAGGTCGCGCGGAAGGCGACCGCCAGGCGGGCGGCCACCAGGCACGACTCCACGTCGTCGGCGTTCACGTGGATGATCGGCACGTCGAACCCGCGGGCCAGGTCGCTGGCGTTGTGCGTGCTGCGCGAGTCCTGCGGGTCGGTGGTGAAGCCGATCTGGTTGTTGGCGATGACGTGGATCGTGCCGCCGGTCGTGTAGCCGCGCAGCGCCTGCAGGTTCAGGGTCTCGGCCACCACGCCCTGGCCGCTGAACGCCGCGTCGCCGTGGATCACGACGGGCACCGCGACGCTCGGGTCGATCCGGGCCACCGACTCGTGGCGGTCGGTCTGGCGGGCGCGGGTGGAGCCCTCGACCACCGCGTTGACCTGCTCCAGGTGGCTGGGGTTCGCGCCCAGCGTCACCGTCACCGGGCGCCCGGCGCGGGTCACGAAGGTGCCCTCGGCGCCGAGGTGGTACTTCACGTCGCCGGCGGTGGTGTGGAACTCCTGGTCGTCGTCCTCCTCGTGGAACTCGATGTGGCCCTCGAACTCGGCGAGGATCGACTCCACGGGGCGGCCCACGACGTGGGTGATGAACGACAGCCGGCCGCGGTGGGCCATGCCCAGCACGACCTCCTCCGCGCCGGTCTCGGCGACCAGCTCGATGATCTCGTCGGTGAGCGGGACCATTGTGTCCACGCCCTCGATGGAGAAGGTCTTCTGCCCGAGGTATTGGCGCCGCAGGAACCGCTCGAAGGCGTCCACCTGCACCAGCCGCTCCAGGATCGCCATGCGGCGCTCACCGGGCATCGGCTGGGCCATCGCGCCGCTCTCGATCTGCTTGCGCCACCACAGCCGCTGCTCGTGCGAGGAGATGTGCTCGATCTCGTACGCGATGTTCCCGCAGTAGGCGGCCTGCAGGTTCGGCAGGGCGGCCAGGAAGCTGTCGCCGGGAACGTTCACGCGCAGCACCGCGGCGGGGATGCGGGCCATCATCTCCGGGGTCAGGCCCACGGTGGCCGGCTCCAGCGCCGGGTCGCCCGGCGGCACCGACCCCAGCGGGTCGAGCGTCGCCTTCAGGTGGCCGTGGCTGCGGGTGGCCTTCACGATCGACATGGCGGCGGCGGTCCACGCCACCAGGTCCATGTCGGGCACGGTCTGCGTGCCGGTGGCCGGGGCCGCCGTCGCGGGCGCGGCGGCGGGCTCCGGGCGCGAGGGCGCGAGGCCGAGGCTCTGGCGCACCTCGTCGTAGAACCCGTCGTCGCCCTCGAGGTAGGCGTCGATGCTCGCCAGGAACCCGCCGGACTCGGCGCCCTGGATCACCCGGTGGTCGTAGGTGGAGGTCATGGTCATGACCTTCTCCACCCCGAGCTCCTTCAGCTTCTCGCCCGCGACCCGGGCGAAGCCGGGCGGGTAGGCGATCGAGCCGGTCGCCACGATGGTGCCCTGGCCCGCCATGAGGCGCGGCACGGACGCGATGGTCCCGAGGCCGCCGGGGTTGGTGAGGCTCACGGTCGCGCCGCGCAGCTCGTCCGGGGTGATGCCGCCGAAGCGGGTGCGCTTCACGAGGTCGTCGTAGGCGTCACGGAAGCCGCGGAAGCCGAGGGCGTCGGCGTTCTTGACCACCGGCACCATCAGGGACCGGCTGCCGTCCTTGCGCTCCACGTCCACGGCCAGGCCGATGTTCACGCCGCCGCGCCGCAGCGCGGTGGGCTTGCCGTCACGGCGCTCGAAGCCGGTGTTCATGACGGGCCACCTGCTGGCGGCCTTCACGATCGCCCATGCGATGAGGTGGGTGAAGCTCAGCTTCTCCTTGCGCCCCTCGGCGGCCAGATCGGCGTTGATCTGCCGGCGCATCGCGTCGAGGGTGCCCACCTGGAGGGTGCGGAAGCTCGTCGCGGTCGGGACGGTGAGGGAGTCGTCCATGTAGTTCGCGAGCACCGCGGACGGGCCCTTGAGCTGCACGGCCTCCTCGTCGGCGGGCGCGGGGGCCGCCGCGGGCGCGGCCGGGGCGGATGCCCCGTTGCCGCCGTTGGCGGCGGCGCGCTCCACGTCGGCCTTCTCGATGATCCCCGACGGCCCGCTCCCCGCGATGGTGGCCAGGTCGACGCCGCTGGTGGCGGCCAGGCGGCGGGCCAGCGGGGTCGCCGGCGGGCCGGGGGCGTCGGCGGGCGGCGCGCCCGCGGCGGCGGCCGGTGCGGCCTGCGGCGCCGGGGCGGCGGCCTGCGCGGCGTCCCCGACGGCGATGAGGCAGATGGGGTCGGTGATCTCGAAGCTGTCGCCCGGCTGCACGAGGATGCTGTGCAGGACGCCGCTCACCGGAGAGGGCACGGGGGCGTCGACCTTGTCGGTCGAGATCTCGGCGAGGTCCTCGTCCTGCCGGACGCTGTCGCCGGGCTTCTTGTACCACTCGACCATCGTGCCCTCGACGATCGACTCCATCTCGGGCAGGCGCACCGGGTAGAGCTCGCCGTCACCGGCGGGCGGTGCGGCCGGCTGGGGCGCGGGCGGCGCCGGGGCCTCCGCGACGGCGGCGGCGGCCTCCTGGGGGCCGGCGGTGGCGGCGACCGGCTCGGGGGCGGGCGGCGGTGCGGACGGTGCGGCGCCGTCCGTCGAGATCTCGGCCAGCAGCGCGCCCACCTCGACCGTGTCCCCCGCGGCCGCGACGATGCGCGCGATCACCCCGCCGGCAGGCGCCGGAACCTCCACGTCCACCTTGTCGGTGGTCAGGTCGAGGAGGATGTCACCGGCGGCGACGGTGTCGCCCTCGGCGACGCGCCACTCGACGATGCTTCCCTCCGTGACCGACTCACCGAGTTCGGGGAGCAGGACCTGGACGGTGGATGGGGTGGTGGACACGCGTCGCTCCAGTGTGGGTTCGCCGGCCGGCCCAGGGGTTCACCCGCCGCAGGGTGTCCGGGCACCGGTTGTCGCATATTGGGGTCTTGTCGGCATGGGGGATGCCGCCGATGACGCTTCGGGCACCATCATGGGCTTGGTTCGCCACCCCCACATGATGACCTCCGCGCGGGCCGGAATGCCCGGAACCGGCGCGAAGGACCTGAATGGGGTGGCCGGGGAGGGGTCATCCGCCCGCAGCCCGCCTCATGAGGCGCTGATGGAACCGCCGTCGCGCTTGTGGCAGCCGCTCGCGCCGGAGTGCTCGTGGCGGTGCTTGGAGGAGCCCTTGGACCCGTGCTTGTGCGGCTTCGCCGGGGGCGGCGAGCCCTCGTGATCGTCGTCCGGGGCCTCGGCCTCCGGCGTCGGTGCGCCGGAGGCAGGCGGCGGCTCCGCGGGCGCGCCCTCCACACCGCTGGGCGGTGCCGGCGGAGTGCTCGGCGGACCGGGGTTCGCCGGAGGTCCGGGGGTCGCGGGAGGTCCGGGGGTCGCCGGGGGGCCGGGCGTTGCCGGGGGGCCGGGGTTCGCCGGAGGTCCGGGGGTGATGGGCGGGCCGGGGCTCGCGGGCGGGACCGGGTCGGCGGGGACACCGGCGGCCCCACCGCCACCGTGGCCGGGCGTGCCGGTGCCGGGGTGGGCGTTCTTGACCGGCGGCTGGCCGGGCTGGGCCGGCGTCTCGTCGTCGCCGCGCGTCGGCGGCGTCTGCGGGGCGGGACGCGACGGCCGGGCCGGCCGCGACGGCGCGGCGGGCGTGGAGGGGGTGCCGCTGGGGGCCGGGGCCACCGGCGGGTCGACCGGCTGCTCTGCGACGGGCTGCTCGGTGACCGGCTGCTCGGCCGGGCCGGGGCCGGGGTTCGCGGGCGGCGCCGGGTCCGTGGCGGGAGGCGGCGACGGAACGGGTCCGGTTCCCTCGGCGGGCCGGGTCACCGGTGCGGCGGGCGCCGGAAGCGCAACGGGCTCCACGCGGAAGCCGGACGGGCCGTGGGTGAGCCTCGCGGTCCCGGCGGAGGCCGTGGTCGCGGAGCCCGACGGCGCGGCCGGCGGCTTGGAGGTCTCCGCGAGCGTCGTGCCGGACACCTGTGGGCTGCGGTCGGCCACCAGCAGGCCGGGCACCAGCGCGCCGCCGCCCACCGTGGCCACCGCCAGGATGGCGGCCGTCTGGGTGCTCAGGCCACCCATGAGCGAGCCACCGCCCAGCGAGCCCACCATGGCGGCGAGACCGCCGCCGCCGGTCGCGGCGCCCGACAGGCCCAGGCCCTGCAGGATGCGCACGGCCGCGGCCGCCGGAAGCACGGGGAACAACGCCGCGAGCTGGCGCGGACGGCGAAGCAGCGCCGCGCGGTAGTCGCTGCAGCAGGGGCACTCGTCCAGATGCGCGCGCAGCCGGCGCGAGCGCAGCATGCGGCCGTCGTGCTCGGAGATGCGGGCGCGCACGTCGGCGCAGTCCAGGTCGCGGCCCGCGGCGCGCTCCACCAGCGACTCCCGCGCCTCGAAGATGAGCCGCTTCGCGCTCTCCGGGGAGGTTCCCAGCGCGTCGCCGATCTCGCGGTGCGACATGCCGTTCAGCTCGCGCAGCAGCAGCGCCGAGCGGTGGAGCTCCTTCAGGTCGGCCAGGTCGCGCCGCAGGCCCTCGAACCGCTCGCGGGTGACCTGCATGTCACCGGGGTCGTCGCCGCGCGCGGCCTGCTCGGCCGTGAGCGTCGCCCAGTCGGGGCGCTGACGGATGAGGTCCAGGCACGCGTTTCGCGCGATGGTGATGAGCCAGGGGCGCAACGACGTCACCGGGTCGCCGCGGCGAAGGGCCTGGTAGGCCTTCAGCAGCGCGGTCTGGAACGCCTCCTCGGCGTCCTGCGCGTGCCCGGTCACCCCGCGGCAGTACCGGGACAGCGGCTCGCGGTACCGCTCCACGAGCTGCTCGAACGCGCGCGCGTCCCCCTGGCGCACGAGGCGGACGATCCACTCATCGGAGAACGCGTCGGTCGGCGCGGGCAGGTACGCCAGCGCGGACGGGCGGTCCTGAAGGGTCGCGGGCAGGACGTTCCCTGGGTTCGGAGATCGCACCGAACCTGGGGTTCGGTACCGGGGGCGTCCGCAGGCTAGCGACATTTACGAGTTCATTAAATGTGAGCTTTTTGCAGTCTCGGGGGAGAACGCCCACGACCTCCGTCTAGTTCTTCGCCGCCCGATCCCCGTTGCCGGGCCGCGACGGACCTCGCGGGGCCCGAATCGCCAGAACCCCCGCCTGGGTGCCGGGGCAGCCGACGGCGAGCAGGGCGATCCCCACAGGGTCAACGACCGGCGGCGCGACGCCCGGGTGACGGGTGTTCCCGGGGGGCCCGCGGGGCGTGGGGGCGACGATGTTCGGGCGGGTGGAATGAATCGCCCCGGGGTGGCGTCCTCAGTTGCACAGGACACCGCACACACCCCGGAGCCAGACATGTTCAACCGCCGCCACATCCCGCTCGCCCTCGCCGCCGCCACCGCCGCTCTCGCGCTGGCCCCAGCGGCCTCCCCGGCCCCGATCCCCGCGACCGGCGTCGTGACCAACGTCGTCGACGGCGACACCCTGAAGGTCCGCGTCGCGGGTGTCGTGCGCACCGTGGATCTCGCCGGGATCGACGCACCCGAGCTGCGCGGCGGCGAGTGCTTCGCGAAGGCGGCGCACCGCCGGCTGCGGGCGTCGGTGGCCATCGGCGGGACCGTGCGCTTCGCGTTCGCCGGGCGCCGGCCCGGCAGCCGCGCCAAGCGCTTCGCCGCCCTGGTCCGCGTGGACGGAACGCTGCTGAACCGGCGGATGGTGATCGGCGGGTTCGCGCGCACCGACGGCGCCGACCTGTTCGCGCAGGGCGCGGTGCTGGTCGCCGCCGAGGTCGCCGCCCAGAACGCCGCCCGCGGCCTGTGGGGCGTCTGCGAGGGCTTCACGCCCGCCGGCGGCGACGCGGCCGGCGCCCCGGCCATCCCCGCCACCCCCGGGGCCCCGGCCATCCCCGCCACCCCGGCGTCGCCCTCCGACGCCCAGCTCCGCGACCTGTTCAACCGGCTGCTCAAGGGGAAGGCGATCCTGCGGGAGACCTCGGACGCCTTCTCGCTGACCCAGCGCAAGATCAACTTCTGCTCCGACGGGAGCTACCGCGAGGTCGTGAACACGGTCTTCAGCACCTCCGGCGGGGCCACGCTCAACACCACGGACGGGACCTGGACCATCATCCGCACGGGCGCCACCGCCCAGTTCTCGGGGGCCATCATCACGCTCGACGCTCCCGGCACGGCGGACGACCGGACCATCGAGATCGACCAGCTCGCCGACGGCTCCCTGCTGCTCGACGGCCGGCCCGCGACGCCGGACACCAACAGCGAGTGCGCCTGAGCCCGGCCGGCTCCGTTCGTCAGTCGATGCCGGCGCGGACGTGCACCGGGACGCCCACCTCATGGGCCAGCTCGTCCGCGCCGCCGTACCGCACCGCCAGGCGCGCCCGCTCCGAATCGACCCCGGCCTCGACGAGGCGCTGCTGCAGGCTCTTCTCCCGCGCGGCGCGGAAGAACAGGACCCCGACCGCCCCGAACGCGATGAAGCAGTGGGTCACCATCATCACGGTGCCGGCCATGCCCTGGTCCTCGAGGGGCTCCATGCCCAGGCTTTGCGCGGCGGCCGCGTGCGATTCGTAGAAGGCGGTGCCCGAGAACCAGTAGACGTTCGCGATCGTGAGGCCCACGAACCACATGGCGATCATGAAGCCGCACGCGACGCCCGTGGTGTACCAGCGGGGCGCCGTGACCAGGCGCTCGGTCACCGGGATCCAGAAGATGGCCCCGAAGACGAAGAACGCGATCTGCTGCAGGATCCACAGCGGCTGGTGCACCAGCACCTCGTGGTGGACGTCCGGCAACAGCCACACCACCGTGCTTGCGACCCACAGGCCGAAGGCGACGCCGGGTGAGGCCAGCCCCGCCAGCCAGCGCCTCCGGGCGTCCGCGGGTGTGGCCTGGCGCAGGGCGACCAGCGCCAGCAGCGGCGCGATGCCGCCGATGAGCACGTGCTGCATCATGTGCGCCGACAGCAGCCCGCTCTGGGCGAGGCCGGCGATGGGCGAGCACACGGCCACCAGCAGCACGGCGGCGCAGCCGGCGACGAAACCGCGCGCCCCGGGGCGCGCGTTGATGAGCAGCCAGGCGGTGAGCACGCCGGTGAGCGCGACCTCGACCGGGGGGATGGCCCACAGGGTCCACCAGTCGCCGAGCGCGACCTCGCGGGCGGCCTGGTCATAGCCCGTCCGAGCGCTGAACGACCCGCCGGTCAGCACGGTGAGGGCGATCGCGAACGCCACCGTCCCCGCCGCGAGCATGAGCGGGAGGGCGCCCCGCGGGCTGGTGCGGGAGGTCTGGGCGGCTCCGGTGGTCATCGCGTCACAGGGTAGTGCGACGCCGCGCCGCGCGCCGGTGACGAACGACGCTCGCTGCGTTCAGCGCACCGTGGCCGGGAGGTCTCCCGCGCTCAGATCCCGCAGCTCCAGGTCCGGGAACCGCCGCGTGAAGCTGTCGAGCTGGTAGACGCTGTCGAACAGGGCGATCGTGTCGCCGGTGGCCCGCTGGAGCGTGGCGATGCCCGCGCGTTCCACCGCCGTCGCATCCCCGGCGTCGATGCCGCGGGCGATCGCCTGGCGGGGCGGATCCAGCTCGACCTTCGCGCGGAACTCCTCGCGCAGCCGGTGCAGCGCCACCTCGAACTGCAGCGCGCCCACCGCGGCGAGCACCGGCACCGGGTCCTGGCGCACGGCGCGGTAGAGCACCTGCACCACGCCCTCCTGGTCCAGCTGCTCCAGGCCCTTGCGGAACTGCTGCGCGCGTTCGCGAAGAGCTCGGGCGCGAAGGCGGGGATGGGCGGGTAGGCCACGGGCGGCCCGTCGTGCAGCGTGTCGCCGATCCGCAGGTTCGCCGCGTTCACCAGGCCCACCACGTCACCCGGGTAGGCGTCCTCCAGCGCGTGGCGCTCCTGCCCGAACGGCAGGTGCGCGTGCCGCGTGGTGACCTGCTTGCCGGTGCGCTCGATGGTGATGTTCTCGCCGCGCTGGAAGCGGCCCGAGCACACGCGCAGGTAGGCGATGCGGTCGCGGTGGGCGGGGTCGCTGTTGGCCTGCATCTTGAACACGAAGCCGCTGAACGGCGCCTCCACGGGGCGCGCGTCGCCGTCGAGCGTCGTCCAGGCGCCGGGCGGGGGCGCCATGTCGACCACCGCGTCCAGGATGTGGCGGACGCCGAAGTTGGACAGGGCGGAGCCGAAGAACACGGGCGTCACCCGGCTCTCGCGGAACGCCGTGGCGTCCAGCCCGGCGCCGGCGCCGTCCAGCAGGTCCAGCTCGTCGTCGCAGCGGGCGCGCGAGGCGTCGTCGACCGGGGCGTCGTCCCACGGCACCTCGTGCTCCTCGGCCGCCGTCGCGCCGCGCGCGGTGCGCGTGAAGCGGACGAACGACCGCTGCGTGCGGTCGAAGAGCCCCTCGAACACGCCGTTGGCGCCCACCGGCCAGGTCACCGGCGAGGCCGCCATGCCCATCTCGGTCTCGATCTGGTCGAGCAGCTCCAGGGGCTCCAGGCCGGGGCGGTCGACCTTGTTGGCGAAGCTGATGATCGGGACGCCGCGCCGCCGGCAGACCGCCAGCAGCTTGCGGGTCTGGTCCTCGATGCCCTTCGCGGCGTCCAGCACCATCAGGGCCGCGTCGCAGGCGGTGAGCACCCGGTAGGTGTCCTCCGAGAAGTCGCGGTGCCCCGGGGTGTCGAGCAGGTTGATGACCGTGTCCCGGTACTCGAACCGCAGCACCGTCGAGCTCACCGAGATGCCGCGCTGCTGCTCGATCGCCATCCAGTCCGACGCCGTCGAGCGGTGCCCCTTGCGGGCCTTCACCGCGCCGGCCAGCTCGATCGCCCCACCGTAGAGCAGCAGCTTCTCGGTGAGCGTGGTCTTGCCGGCGTCCGGGTGGGAGATGATCGCGAAGGTGCGCCGGCGGCGGGCCTCGTTGGCGATCTGACCATCGTTCATCGGTGTGCGCTCCGGCCCGGTGGGAGTCGTTCGGGGATGCGGCGAGGCCGCGCGTGAGGGGAACGAAAAAAGGGCCCTGTCTCCAGGGCCCTTCGAGTAGCGGGGGCAGGATTCGAACCTGCGACCTTCGGGTTATGAGCCCGACGAGCTACCAGACTGCTCCACCCCGCGGCGGTCTCTACAAACTGCCAGGGCGGCACCCGGGTGTCAACCGGAGTGGTCGTCCTCACGGGGCAGCAGGACGACCGGATCGCCCACGCGGATCCACCCCGGACGGGCCACCTCGGCGTACACGCCGAACAGGTTGTCCCTGCGGTTTGCGAGGTTCGCGAGGACCGCGTTGTCGCGCTCCAGGGTGTCGGGGTCGAGCGTGGTGACCGCGCACCGCTCGGTGGGGGAGACGATGCCCGCGACCGCGCCGCCCTCGCCGAAGGCCACCAGGCCGCCGACCCAGCCGGCCTCGGCGAACGGCTCAGGGGTCTCCAGCTCGACCACGATGTTGGGGCGGAAGCGCCGGGTGTCCAGCTCGCGGCCGGTCCATTCGCCCATGCGCCGCACGGAGGCGTCGGTGACGATGTGCAGTGGCGCGGCGTCGAACACGCCCACGGGGCTGCGGGCGAGCTGCACGTCGCGGCCCAGGGCCTCGGTGAGCAGCGGGCCGAGCGACGGGTCGTCCACGGGCAGCTCCACGCCGTCGGGAGTGGCCACCAGCACGTCCCGGGTGGCCTCCGGGTCGGCGTGGCGCGCGCCGAAGTTCAGCATCGGGCTGGCACGCCGGACCGTCACCACCTCGCCCCGGGGGCTGATGACGGCGTGGGTGCGGTCGCCCTGGATGCCGTACGGCCCCACGAACAGGTGCCGTGAACGCTCCCCGCCGAACGACTTCACCGGGTAGCGCCAGAGGTCGGTGACCAGCCCGATCCGGATGCCGGACATGGCGATCCGGTCAGCGGGTGAGCGCGAGCACGATCACCAGCACGACCAGCAGCGACAGCGCGACGTACGCGTAGCGGAGCACGCGGCGGCGCAGGCCGAGCGTGTCCGCGAAGGCGCGCTTGGCTCGCTCGAGCTCCTCGTCGCTCTGGATGGGCTCGGGCCAGTCGTCGTCATCGTCGCGCCGGTTCTCCGTCATGCCGTCAGCGTACCGCCCCCGCAACGACGAGGGGGGCCCGATCGGGCCCCCCTCGGAACAGCACGGTCGTGGTGCGGACTACGCCACGTCGCGCAGCTTCTGCGCCTCGGCCAGGCTGGCCAGCTTCTGCAGCGACTGGTTCTCGATCTGACGGATGCGCTCGCGCGTGACGTTGAACGTGCGGCCCACCTCGTCGAGGGTCCGGGGGTGCTCACCGCCGAGCCCGTACCGCAGCTCCAGCACCCGGCGCTCGCGGTAGCTGAGGGTGTTCAGGACGTCCCGCAGCCCCTCCGTGCGCAGCACGGCGTGGGCCTGGGCCTCGGGGTTGGGGGCCTTCTCATCGGCGAGGAACTGGCCGAACTCCGACTCCTCGTCGTCGCCGACCGGCTTCTCGAGGGACACCGGCGTCTGGGCGCTGCGCTTGATCGACTCGATCTCCGGCAGCGGCAGCTTCACCACGTCCGCGATCTCGGCGATGCTCGGCTCACGGCCCAGCTCGCTGACGAGCTTGCGCTCGGCACGGTTGATCTTGTTCAGCTTCTCCACCACGTGCACGGGCATGCGGATGGTGCGGCCCTTGTCGGCGATGGCGCGGGCCACGGCCTGCCGGATCCACCACGTCGCGTACGTCGAGAACTTGTAGCCCTTGCGGTAGTCGAACTTCTCGGCCGCGCGGACGAGCCCGAGGGTGCCCTCCTGGATGAGGTCCAGGAACGCCAGGCCCTGGTTGCGGTAGTTCTTGGCGATGGAGACGACGAGGCGCAGGTTGGCCTCGACCATCTTGCGCTTCGCCTCCAGGTCGCCCAGCTCGATGCGCTTCGCCAGCTCGACCTCCTGCCGGGCGGTGAGCAGCGGGATGCGCCCAACGTCCTTCAGGAAGAGCTGCAGCGAGTCGGTGCTGGTGTCGGCCTTGAGGTTGATGCGCTTCGGGCGGTCGGCCTCCTCGGCCAGCTTGGCCATCCGCTCCTCGGCCTCACGCTGATCGAGCAGATCGATGCCCTGCTCGTCGATGTGGCGGTAGAGCTCCTCGGCGGCGGCGGGATCCATGTCGATCCCCTCGACGGCCGTCGCCACCTCCTCGATGGCGAGGAAACCCTGCTCCTGGCCACGGGACATCAGGCTCTGGAGCTCTTCGGTCGTGATCATTTCCTTGAGCGTCAACTGCTCACCTCCAGCCCTGGTTGGCAGCGCGGGCACCGGAACCGGAGCCTTCGAGACCGATCCAGCGAACAACGAACAGACGTTCGGACACTAGCGCTATACCTTTTGAAGTCAAGGGGGTTGCACCCCCCTATCGGCACGAGACCGAAAACCTTTAGCCCCGTTACCCGATTTTTTTTCGGGCACTTTCAAGGGCCTCTGCGACCGCCGAAGTGGGCAGTCCTCACCAGCGTTCTCGACATGGAAGCCGAGTGCGCTTAACGGCGGGTAAAGGACCCGTTGAGGTTCAGCCGCCGGCTTGCGTGATCTGCCGGAGCAGATCCGCGGCCAGAACTCCCAGCGGAGTGCGGGGTCCCAGCTCCACCGTGCGGCGCCAGGAGGCGGTCACGGTGGCGACGTCGGGGCGGTAGAGCGCGAGCCACCCCTGGTTGAAGGCGACGACCTGGCTCGTGGGGAAGCGCTGCGCCAGGGATTCCAGCTCCCCGGTCGCGGCGCCGATGCCGGCGGTGTCGGCGACGGCGCGGCTCATGGCCAGGCCCACCAGCGGCTCGGGATCGCTGGGAGCGAGCTTGGCGGCCTCCTGGAATGCGGCGGCGGCGCTGTCGGCATCGGCCAGCTCCATGTACGCCCGGCCCAGCTCGACGTAGCGCCTGGCGGTGGCGTTCCGGGCGAGCCCCTCGCGCAGGCGTCCCACCTGCTGCTCGGCGGGGAGCTGGCGGATGTCGGCGGACAGCGCCCGCGGCAGCACGATCGCCAGCGGCGGCAGCTGGCTGTCGCCGCCGGTGAGCTCCTCGCCCTCCGGCGTGATGATGCCGGCGACGATCGGCGCCTGGTCCCGGGGGCCCTCGCCGACCGGGTCGTCGAGCATCGCGGCCACGCCGAGCGCACCACCGGCCGCGACCACCGCAACCAGGACGGTGGCCACGAGGCGGCGGGGGCTCAGCGGAGGGGTTCGCGTCGCCGTGGCGCCGGGGCTGGACTCGCTCACACCCCGCATGGTGCCCGTCGGACACCCCGCACCACAAGGACGCCGGTTCGGTGCGGGACGGCCGGCCCTTTTTTCGCCACTCGCTCAGGATGGGCGGTGCAGGTGCCGACACCAACCACGTGACCGATCAGAGTCGTCCTCGAACGCGGCTGCAGGCGATCCTCGCGTAGCGACGTGCACCTCAAGGTCCCCGCGCGGCCCGTGCTGCGGGTCGACGGGCGGCTGGAGCCCATCGCCGACCACCCCCCGCTGACGCCCGCCGACACGGAGGGGTTCGTCAAGGAGATCTGCGACGGCAACCCCGGCAAGCTCAAGGAGTTCCTCGAGAACGGCGACGCGGACCTCTCGTTCGCGTCGGCGAGCATCGGCCGGTTCCGGGTGAACATGTTCCGGCAGCGCGGCTCGGCCAGCCTCGTGATGCGTGTCGTGCCGTTCAGCGTGAAGACGCTGGAGGAGCTGGACATGCCGTCGGCGGTCGCCAAGCTCGCCCAGGAGGAGCGCGGCGTGATCCTGGTGACCGGGACCACCGGATCCGGGAAGTCCACCACGCTCGCGGGGATGATCGACCGGATCAACCGGAACGAGCACAAGCACGTGGTCACGATCGAGGACCCGATCGAGATGCTCCACAACGACCGGCTCTCGCTCATCAACCAGCGCGAGGTCGGTCTGGACACCGAGTCGTTCATGGGCGCCCTGCGGCGCGTGCTGCGGCAGGACCCGGACGTGATCATGATCGGTGAGATCCGCGACCTCACCACCATGGAGGTCGCCCTCAGCGCGGCCGAGACCGGGCACCTCGTGCTGTCCACCATGCACACGCTGGACGCCACCGAGACGGTGAACCGCGCCATCGGCTTCTACCCGCTGCACCAACAGATGCAGGTCCGGGCGATGCTGGCCGGCACGCTCAAGGGCATCATCAGCCAGCGGCTGGTGCCGCGCTGCGACAGCAAGGGCCGCGTGGCCGCCGTCGAGGTCCTGGTGACCACCGGCCGTGCCCGGGACATGATCACCAACCCGGACGAGACCGGGCGCCTGCACGAGATCATCCGCGACGGCGAGTACTACGGCATGCAGACGTTCGACCAGTCGCTGTTCGACCACGTCCAGAACGGCCGCGTCTCATTGGACGAGGCCATCCAGCACGCCTCGAGCCCGCACGACTTCAAGCTCATGCTCGACGCGGGCATGGCGCGCCGTGACGCGGCCATGTACTCCTGACGAGGGCCTAGACTCGGCCGAGATGGCCGAGCCCTGCCCAGTCGTGGAGACCGCCCGCATCGTGTCGGGCAAGTGGACCCTGGTGCTGCTGCGCGACCTCGCGGGCGGCACGCGCCGGTTCTCGGAGCTCGAGCGTTCGCTCAGCGGCATCAGCCCGCGCACGCTGTCGGCCCGGCTGAAGGCGCTGGAGGAGGCGGGCATCGTGGAGCGCGCCGCCCGCGGCGGCGTCCCGCCGCGCGTGGACTACTCGCTCACCGACAAGGGGCGGCACCTGGTGCCGATCGTCGAGGCCATGCGGGACTACGGCACCCGGTGGCTCGTCAGCCGCTGAGGGGGGCCTCGGGCTCGAGGCCGTAGAGCAGCGCCGACAGGGCCTCCTCGACCGCCGCCAGCGGCACCCGCATGGGCCGCACGGCGACCGGCACGTCGTGGGCCCTGGGAAGCGCCGGCTCCGCGTAGGTCGGCGTGACGCCCAGGTCCAGGCACGCCCGGGCGTCGATCCCCATCGGGGCGCCCGCGCCCTCGAGGCCCGGGGGCGTGAACCGGCGGCTTGCGGCAACCGCCACGGCCCGCACGTCGGCGGCGCGGGCGGCCGCCGCGGCGGTGCCCTCCGGCGCGCCCGCGGGTCCCATGGGGGTCGCGGCGCACGCGGTGCCGGCGCCGAGGCCGGCGAGCTCGGTGATCGCGGCGTCGCCGGCGTGGCTCAGCGCGCGGCCGGTGGCGTCCACCGGCGCCGGTGCGGGGGCGGTGAACCACCGATCCGGCATCGCGGCGAGCTGGATCGCCACCGCCTCGCCGTCGCCCGCGACGCACGTGATGAGGCTGCACGCCGGGTCCGGCGGCATGCCCGCCAGGGTCGCCCGGGCCGCGCCCGCCGCGGCCGACAGGCCCAGCCCGTCCTCGCCCGACAGCAGGGCGATGGCGTGGATCGCCCCGGGCGCGCGCTCCGACAGCGCGGGCAGCAGGTCGCGCAGCACCAGCAGCGAGAGCGCGCAGGTGCGCGCGTGGCCGTCGTCGCCCATCAGCAGCGCCTCCTGGCAGCGCGCGTAGACGTCGAGCGGTCCCGATGCGCGCAGCGCCGCGGCGAGCGCCGGCGCGGCGCTCTCGGTGAGGATCCGGGCGCGGCGCAGGCTCTCCGGCGACGCATCGCCGCGCCACAGCGCCGGGCCGCCGTGCAGCACCGGGGCGACGGCGGTGCGGCCCGTCGCGTCGTCGCGCACCAGCCAGCACGGGGTGGACGGGCCGATCACCATGGCGCCGGGGGCCACGGACCCCGCCGCCATCGCCGGGGCCAGGGGGATCTCGCCGGACTCCAGGAGGGCGGTCGCCTCGTCCGGGTCGTGCGCCCAGCCCTCCAGCATGCACGCGGCCGCGGCCGCGCGGCGCTGTGCGTCGCACAGCCGGTGCCAGTCGCGGTGCGGCCCGCCCACCAGGAGCCACCGCGGGCGCGGGACGTCCAGCAGCAGGCCCGCGGGCGCCACGCCGGCCAGCACCGGCCGGCTGGTCTGGAGGTGCTCGGCGGCCCGGGCGTTCGCCGCGTCGATGCGGTCGTCGGCGTACGCCACCACCAGCTGGCCCAGCGCGGGCGACTCCGGCGGCTCCCGCCGCGGGGGCAGGATCCGCACGTCCGCGCCCTGGGACGCCAGCGCCTCGGCGAGGACCTGCGGCCCCATCACGCTCACCGGCATGCCCAACGCGACCACCTCCGGCCCCTCGACCCGTACCCGTCCAACCGTAGCGGTGGCACCAACCGTCATTAGTGTTCCGGGCATGCGCGACACGGCTGCCATGGCGATCATCGCCGCAGGCGGGGTCCCGGCCGCCCTCGAGGCCCACAAGGCGCTCGGTTCGGGTGCGGACGTGCTCCTCTTGGAGGACGGCCTCGACCGGGCCCACGAGGTGGCGCTCAAGGGCCGGGCGGCGCGTCTGGGCCGGCTGGTGCTGGGCCCGGGCGCCGGGCATGCCCGCATGGGCGGGCTGGCGCTGGGGTTCGCCCCGGCCGTCGCGGACGGGCCGGTGGGGATCGTCTCGGCCAGCGGCAGCGCGGCCCGCGAGCTGCAGGTGCTGCTCGACCGCATGGGCGTGGGCGTCGGCGGGTGCTTCGTGGTGGGCCCCGGGGATCTGTCACCGGACGTCGGCGGCTCCGGCACCGAGGCGGCGCTCGCGCGGCTGCGGCGGGATGCCGATACCGAGGTGACGATCCTGGTTCCCTGGCCCGGCGAGGACCGCGCCGTGGACCGGGTGATCTCGCTGGCATGTGACGGGCGACCCGTGGTGGTGTGCGTGTTCGGGGAGGAGGTGGTGGTGCCGCCGGGCGCGACGGTCGTGGACACCCTCGACGCCGCCGCCGCTGCCGCCGCGCGCATCGCCGGGCGGCAGGTGTCGGCCCCCACCTCGGGACGCCCGCGCTGGGTGAGCGGCGGCCTCATCCGAGGCTTGTACTGCGGAGCCGGGCTGTGCGCCGAGGCGGCGTACCTGATCGCGGACCGCCTCGGGCAGGTCACCAGCAACGTGCGCCTCACGGGCGCCGTGCCCTTCGACAGCGCCTCGGGCGCCCGGGCCCACGCGTGCATCGACCTGGGCGATCCGGCGCTGCGGGCCGGCGCGCCGCATCCCATGATCGACCCGCTGGTGCGCACGCGGGCGATCGGGGAGGTGGCGGCCGACCCCCGCATCCGGGTCCTGCTGCTGGACATCGTGCTGGGGTACGGGGTGCACCCGGACCCGGTGGGCGCGCTGGCGGAGCCCCTGGGCAACCTGCTGCGCACCCGGCCGCAGGTGAGCGTGCTGGCCCACGTGGTGGGCACCGAGCGCGACGCGCAGGGACTGGCCGACCAGGAACGGCGGCTCGCGGAGATGGGCGTGCGGGTCCTCACCTCGAACGCCGCCGCCGCCCGCATGGCCGCGGCGCTGGTGGGATGAGGGTCCTGGTCGCATGCGGCTGGCCGCGCCCGGTGGGGGCGGCCGTCCACGCCGAGCGCCTCACGGCGGCGCTGCGCCGCCGCGGCCTGGAGGTGCGTGCGGTGGCGGTGGGCAACTCCGACCGTCCCGCCGCGCATCCGGAGCTGGGGCTGCCGCCCACGGCGGTGTCGTCCGCCACGAGCCTGGAGATCGCCCTGGGCGATGCGGTGGACATCGGCCACGCCGAGGACCCCTCGGCCGCCGTGGCGCTGCTGGCGCTGCGCGACGCCGGGACGCTCGGCGCCGTGGTCACCACCGTCCACCACCTGGAGACCCACAGCGAGGTGGAGCCGGAGGAGCTGGAGCGGCGGGCCATCCAGGAGTGGGCGGACCGCATCCGCAGCCAGTTCGGCGTGGACGCGCTCATCGTCCCGCACGGGGTGGAGGCCGACCGGTTCGCCGGCTGCCCGGCCGACCGGGCGATGGCCGGGGCGGCGATGGGGTGGGGGTTGCGCCCCACGGTCCTCACGGTGGCCGGCGTGCAGGCCCGCAAGGGCAGCCGGGTGCTGCTGGAGGCGTTCGCCCGGGCCCGGGCGCGGCTGGGCGACCGGGCGCTGCTGGTGCTGGCCGGACCGGTGGAGCCCTCGGGCTACCGGGACTCCTGGCACGAGGACGCCCGCCGCCTGGGCCTGCGGGTCCACGTGGGCGACCACCCGCCGGACGACGCCGACGTGGCCGAGCTCGGGACCGTGGCGGTGGAGGAGATGCCGGCGCTCTACCGCGCGGCGGACGTGGTGGCGACCCCGTCCACCCGGGAGGGCTTCGGGCTGACCGTGCTGGAGGCCGCCGCCGCGGGGATCCCCAACGTGGTCAGCGACATCCCGGTGTTCGGCGAGCACCTGCGCGACGGCGAGAGCTGTCTGATGGTCCCGGTGGGCGACAGCGGTCCCCTGGCGATGGCGCTGGTGCGGGCCGTCCGCGACGAGGCCGTCCGCACCCGCATCGTGGCGGGCGGGGCCGAGGTGGCGCGGCGGCTGTCGTGGTCGGCGTGCGCCGCCGCCCACGAGCGCTCCTACCGCGCGGTGCTGGCCCTGCGCTGAGTCACGGCAGGCGGGCCGGGAGCCCGTCGATGGATGCCGCGTTGTGGGTCGCGCGGTAGTCCGCCACGCCGTCATCACCCTTGGACACCGCCCACCGGGTGAGCTGGTCGCGGTCGCCCGCCGGGGTGTAGCGCGGCACCGCGAAGCCGCAGGAGCTCTGGACGCGGGTGACCTCCACCTCGATCACCTGTCGCGCCCCCGGGAGGTCGGGGAACGCGGCCCGCAGGTCATCCCAGCCGGTGTCGCCCGGCAGCACGGCCCGGCCCCGGCCGTAGAGGCGCACGATGTCCGGCGGTCCCTCGAACGCGCAGAACATGATGGTGATGCGCCCGTTCTGGTCCAGGTGCGCCGCGGTCTCGTTGCCGCTGCCGGTGAGGTCCAGGTAGGCCACGCGGTGGGGACCCAGGATCCGGAACGTGTCGAGGCCCTTCGGCGAGACGTTCACGTGGCCGTCGGCCTCCAGCGGGGCGCTGGCCACGAAGAACATGCGCTGCGCCTCGATGAACGCGCGCAGCCGCTCGTCGATGCCCGGGTGCGTCTTGGCCATGGTTCTCCTCGTTCAGTCGGGCAGGTCGGACAGCCGCAGGTCGATGATGGGCAGCAGCTCGTCCAGGCCCGCCTCGGCGGCCACGCGCCGGGCCTCCTCGAACCGGGTCCGGGCGCGCCCGAAGCGGGCGTCGTCGTCCCGGTTCTTGAGGGTGTTGTCACCCGAGAGCACCAGCTGCCGCACCCTCCGGCGCGCCTCGTCGGCGTCGGGGCCGCTCATGCCGGGACCGGCGCGCGCTCGAGGAATGGGACCACCACGTCGAGGACCTCCTCCGGGGACAGCGCGGACGGCCCCGGACGGCCGTCGCGCCCCTGGCGCAGCAGGCGCGGCGTGCTCTGGACCAGCCCCTCGAACCGCCACCCGCCGCCCGGCTCCAGCGCGTTGAGCGCGTCGGCGGCGGGCGCGAGGTCCACACGCGGGGGCAGGGGACGCACGGCGAACTCCACCCAGGTCTCGTACCGCTGCTCCAGCACCATCGTGCCGTCGTCGAGGACGGTCAGGAGCCGCATGCACCCGGTGTGCGGCGCCCAGGCGGCCCGCGTGAGCTCGCGCGGGCTGCGCAGCACCGCCAGGTGGGCGGAGGGGATCTCGGAGATGCGGGCGTCCCCGGCGTCCAGCAGGTCGGCCTGCGCCGCGATGGCATCCCAGCCCGGCCGCCACATGTGCTCCCAGCGGTCCGGGTCGTCCAGCACACGCCCCACCCGGGGAAGGAGCGCCAGGTGCAGCGGGCCGGTGGGGTCGCGGGTGGCCGTGGGCGACAGCGCGTCGCGCACGGCGGCGAGCGGGGTGGAGGGGCGCTCCGCCAGGGCCGTGAGGGTGAGCGCCACCCGCAGGGCGGCGGGGTCGGTCCACGTGCCGAAGTCCCCCACCTCGGCCGCCGCGGTCGCCAGCGCGCGCCGTGCCGGCGGGGTGTCGGGCCCCTCCAGCAGCAGCCATGCGGAGAGCAGTCCGTCGAGGTCCATGTGGTTGTTGCTCACCGCGTCGACCTCGGGCCCGGAGGGGCGGCCGTCGAGGTACCGGCCGACGATGGCGGTCGCGGTGAGGTCACCGAGCTCCGGCGGGGTCGCGCATCCCGGCCAGTGCGAGAGCTCCAGCACGGCCTCCGGGCCGGTGCGTCCGTCGACGCAGATGTGGGGGCGGCCGGCGAGCTCGTCCATCGGCACGTAGGCCGCGCCGGGGGCGAGGCGCGGCAGCGGCGACGGCGGGCGGGACATGCGCGTGCGATACTCGGCCGCGTGCAGTGGATCTGGGACAACGCGGTGCTCCTGGCGTTCCTCGTCGGGCTCGTGGCGGCCCTCGCCGGGCTCGCGCTGCTGGGCCTGCGGGCGTGGGGGGCGTGGAAGGCGCTGCGCGGCGCGACGCGCTCGCTGGGGGCGGCCGGGCAGGCCCTGTCGGCGGACGCCGCCCGCGTGTCGGCGGCCGTGAGCGCGCTGCCCGAGCGGCAGGCCGAGATCCAGGCCGCCGTGGAGCTGCTGCGCGTGCGGGCGCAGGCCCTGGGCGTGCTCGCCCGGCACGTGGTGGTGGCCCAGCGCATCATGCTGGGGCCGCTCCGCTACATGGGCCGGTGAGCGCCACGCCGTCCCCCGGCCCGGTCGCCATCGTCGACGTGGGCTCCAACTCGGTCCGCCTGTTCCTGTGCGACGGGGTGGACGCCGACGGTCCCACCGGCCCGCGCCTCACGACCGTCACGGGCCTGCGCCGCGGGGCGGACACCGAGGGCACCATCGCGGCGGAGGCCCTGGACCGCCTGGACGACTGCCTGCAGGACTACGGGCGCCGCATGCGGGACGCCGGCTGCGTCGCCGGGGTGGCCCTGGGGACAAGTGCGGTGCGCGACGCGCCGAACCGCGCCGCCGTGGCCGACCTCATCGCGGGGCGGCTGGGGATCCCGCTCACCGTCCTGTCCGGCGAGGAGGAGGCGCTGCTGGCGTTCTCCGGCGCCCGCCTGGCGGTGCCCGGCGACGGCACGGTCCTAGTGCTGGACGTTGGCGGCGGGAGCACGGAGCTCGTGCGGGGTGACGGCGGCGGCGTGCGCGCCGCGATGAGCCTGCAGATGGGCGCCGTGCGGTGCACGGAGGGGTTCCTGTACGCGGATCCGCCCACCGCCGCGCAACTGGAGGCGCTGCGACGCACCGTCGAGCCCGAGCTGGCGGCGGCGGTGCGCGCGGTCGGCGGGCCGGCGCCGATGGTGGGCGTCGCGGGGACGATCACCACGCTCGCGGCGATCAAGGCGGGGCGCTACGACCCCTCGGTGGTCCACGGCTCGGTGCTCACCGCGGACGATGTGGAGGGGATGCTGGAGCGCCTGGCCGCGCTGCACCTGCCCGCACGCCGCGAGGTGCCCGGCCTCGACCCGGCCCGCGCGCCGGTGATCG
Organism: Actinobacteria bacterium Ga0077560; assembly: GCA_001464275.1. Taxonomy (GTDB): domain Bacteria; phylum Actinomycetota; class Thermoleophilia; order Miltoncostaeales; family Miltoncostaeaceae. Next base: position 114,163 of record LNFL01000071.1, read on the forward strand.
TCGCCGGCGCCGCCATCGTGGCCTGCGCGATGCGCGCCGCGGGGGCCGAGCACCTGGAGGTCAGCGAACGCGACCTGCTGGACGGCGCCGCCCTCCTGGCCGGGCGGATCGCCTCGCCGGTGGATCCGGCGCTGCCGCCGGCGCGGCGCCTGCGCGACGGACTGGCCTGACGGGACTACACTCCCGCGCCATGACGGACGCTGCGCAGGCCGAGGCGGGCAAGGAACCCGAGCTCGAGCAGTTCAGCCATATCGACGGGCTTGTCGACGCGCTTCGCGGGATCACCGACAAGCGCGAGGAACGCACGCTCATCTTCGCCAAGGGTGAGAACACCCGGCACCTGCGGCACGCCCAGGTGCTGAACCGGTGGCCCATCCTCACCGAGCCGTGGGCGCAGCGCATCGAGCACACGCGCATCAACTCGGTGGACCGCACGCCGGGCGCCGCGAGCTTCGGGCGCTGAGCCTGTTCTAGGCTGGTCCCGCTCCGGCCGGAGTGGCGGAACGGCAGACGCAGCGGACTTAAACTCCGCGGCCCTCGGGCGTGTGGGTTCGACTCCCACCTCCGGCATCGCGTGGGGAGGATCGCCCGGACCGGCGGCTCACCCATCGCCGGGGGGCGGCGCCGATGCGCCGCCCCCCGCGGTACGACCGGATCAGCCCAGGTTGACGTCCGGCGGGATGAGCACCGCGTCGATGGCGTGGATGACGCCGTTGGAGGCCTCCACGTCCGCCTGCACGACGGTCGCGTCGGGACCCACCTTCACCTCGCCGCCGTCGAGCGTGACGTCGAGCGTCGAGCCCTCCGCGGTCTCCGGGGAGACGGGGCCGGTGATGTCGGCCGAGCCGACCCGGGTGGGCAGCACGTGGTAGGTCAGGATCTTGCCGAGGTCGGGGCTGGCCAGCAGCTGGTCCTGGGTGAGCCCGAGGTCGGCGAGCGCGGCCTCGAACGCGGCGTTCGTGGGCGCGAAGACCGTGAACGGGCCGGTGCCGGAGAGGGTGTCCACGAGGCCCGCCTTCTGGACGGCGGCCACGAGGATCGAGAAGTCCGGGTTGGCGGCGGCGACGTCCACGATCGTGCCGGCGGTCGTGGGGGCGGTCGAGGTGGTGGCCGTGGCGACCGGCGCGGTGGTGCCACCGGCCGCGGCGTCCGAGTCGTCGTCGCCGCACCCGGCGACGACCAGGGCGGTTGAGGCGAGGCCGATCGCGGCGAGCGTGCGGAGTCGGTGCGTGCGGGTCATGGTCACTCCGAGATGAGGGGGAAGGTGCGCGGCGATGCGCCGTCACTGCACTGACCTACGGACCCGGGGCCCCTCGCGGATTCAGGACCGGTCCGATGCGACCCCCAAGCGAATGCCCATGTGGGCCCTGGGGAGGCGGGCCGACACAAGGGGTGCATTCATCCGACGCCAAGGACGGTACCCCGTGAACACTCCCCCCCAGCGCCGCAGCAAGCCCCGCCTCAAGGCGGCGGTCGCATGCCTCTTCGCCGTCGCCGTCCTCGTCGGGGGCGTCGGCTCCGCCTCCGCCTCGACGATGGCGACGCAGACCGAGACGACCACGCAGGTCACGACGACGGTCAAGGTGAAGGCCCCGATCACCGCCAAGAAGGTGTCCTGGTAGCGACCGCTCGGGGGATCACGGCTCAAGTCATCCGCCGGCGGTCCCGACGTTGATGGGGTGGGCGGTGCGCACGCACCGCCCGGCCCCAGCATGAACCCCACCCCTCCGCCACCGGCACCGCGCGCCGCGGGAGCCCGCGCCTCCCGTCTGCTGCTGGCCGCCCTCACGGCGGTCGTCGCCGCCGCCGGAGCGGCGATCCTGCTGCTGGTGCTCAAGCCGCACCAGACCGCCCCCTGGGGGCCGCTGGAGCTCACCTGGTGGATGCTCGCTCCCGCGTTCCTGCTGGCCGAGGTGGCCACCGTGCGCATCGAGGCCCTCGGCCGGCGGCGGGTGAGCTATACGTTCTCGTTCACCGAGCTGCCGCTGGTCATCGGCATGCTCTTCGCGTCGCCGATCCACCTGGTGGCCGGCGAGCTGGTGGGCGCGGCCGTCGCCCTGGCCATCGTCCGCCGGCAGACCGGGCTGCGCCTCGCGTTCAACCTCGCCCAGTTCCTGCTCACCACCTGCGTGGCCGCGGCGGTGCTGCACATCGGCATCGACCGGCTGGGCGCCGAGCCCGCGCAGCAGGTGTGGTTCCTGGTGGCCGCGGGCGTGCTGCTGGGCAACGTCCTCGGGACCCTCCTGGTGACCCTGGCGATGGCGGCCAACCAGCGGGCCTGGCTCAGCGGGTGGCGCCCCGGCGAGATCGTCGACATCGGCACCGCCGTGGTCCTCACCACGACCTTCTTCGCGCTGGCCTGTGCCGAGCTGGTGCGCGCGCGCCCCAGCGCCATCGCGTTGCTGCTCCCCGCCACCGGCGTGATCGTGGTCGCCTACAAGGCGTACGTCCGCGACCGCCGCCGGCAGGAGCGCACCGAGCTGCTGTACGGGTGGATGCAGCGCGTGCAGGCCGCGGCCGACATCCGCGCCGCCGTCCTGGCCCTCCTGGAGGAGGCCCGCTGGCTGTTCCGGGCCGACGTCGTCCAGATCGTGCTGCTGCCTGCGCAGCATCAGCGGCCCGGGCGAGCACAGCGAGCTGATGGTCCCGCTCGAGGCCGCGGCGGTCGCCGGGTCCGACGGCGCCGACACGCGCGTGCGCATGCGCGCCGCCCTGCAGGCGGACGACCGCACCGTGGGCCTGGTCACCGTCGACCGCGCCGGCGACGACGCCGAGCCGTTCGACGCCAGCGACCGCGCCCTGCTGGACACCTACGTGAGCCACGCCGGCCTCGCGCTGGAGAACGGCCGCCTGCAGCGATCGCTGAGCGACATGGCGAGCACCAGTGAACGGCTGGCCCTGCAGGCCGTCACCGACCCCCTCACGGGCCTGGCGAACCGCTCGCTGCTGATGGACCGCCTGGCGGCCGCCCTCGCCGTCCCCGGCGGGCCGCCCGTGGGCGTGCTGCTGGTGGACCTCGACGACTTCAAGGGCGTGAACGACACGCACGGGCACGCCGCCGGTGACCGCGTGCTCGTGGCCGTCGCCCAGCGCCTGCGGGCCTGCATGCGGTCCCGGGACACCGCCGGCCGGCTCGGCGGCGACGAGTTCCTCGCCGTGCTGGAGGGCGTCAGCGGGGTCGACGAGGCCCGAGCCCTGGCGGAGCGCCTGGAGCTGGCCATGCTGGAGCCCGTGAACCTGGGCGGTGGGTCCGTGGTGGTGGGTGGGAGCGTGGGCGTGGCCGTGGGGCGTCCGGGCGAGGTGGACGCCGACACGCTGGTCGCCAGGGCGGACGGGGAGATGTACGTGCGCAAGGCCCGGCACGTGGGGCGGTCGCGCCGGGCATGACCCTCGCGTGGCGCCGCGGCGACGTACGATCGCCGCATGGAGCTGCTCGAACGCGATGACGCACTCGCCCAGCTCCTGGGCGCGCTCGCCGAGGCCCGGTCCGGGCACGGGATGCTCGCCGTCGTGGGCGGTGAGGCCGGGATCGGGAAGACCAGCCTCGTGCGCCGCCTCACGCAGGAGGCCGGTGAGGCCCGGGTGCTGTGGGGCGGCTGCGACGACCTGGCGGTGCCGCGCCCGCTGGGCCCCTTCCACGACATGGCCGCGAGCGGCGCCGCCCGCGTGGGCGCCCACCTGGGCGACGGCGACCGCTCGGGGATCTTCGCCGCCGTGATGGCCGAGCTGGGCGAGCGCGCGCCGACGGTCTGCGTGATCGAGGACGCGCACTGGGCCGACATCGCGACCATCGACGTCCTCACCTTCGTCGCGCGCCGCATCGCGGACGTGCCGGCCCTGGTGGTGGTCACCGTCCGCGAGGACGAGCTGGCCGCCGACCACCCGCTGCGCCGGGCCCTGGGGGCGGCCCCGGGCGCGCACTCCCGGCGGCTGTCGCTGTCGCGGCTCAGCGCCGACGCCGTGCGCCGCCTGGCCGGCCGCGGCGACGCCGCCCGGTTGTACGGGCTCACGGCGGGCAACCCGTTCCTGGTGACCGAGATGCTGTCCGCCGGGCACGGCGGCGGGACCCCCGGCGGGGTGCGCGACGCCGTGCTGTCGCGAGTGGCGCGCCTGGGCGCCGGGGCGCGGCACGCCCTGGAGGTCGTGAGCGTCATCCCCGCCCGGGCCGAGCGGGACCTCCTGGACGCCGTCGCCGGCGACGCGGCCCCCACCCTCGCCGAATGTGAGGCCGTGGGGCTCCTGGTCTCCGAGCCGGGCGCCGTCCGCTTCCGCCACGAGCTGGCGCGGCTTGCCGTCGAGGAGACGCTGCCGGGGAGCCGTCGCATCGAGCTCAACCGCCTGGTGCTGCGGGCGCTGGAGACGTGCGACGCCGACCCCGCGCGCCTGGCCCACCACGCCGAGCGGGCGGAGGACCCCGCGGCTGTGACCCGGCACGGGCTCCGCGCCGCCCGCGCGGCCGCCCGCGCGGCGTCGCACCGGGAGGCGTCGGCGCTGTACCGGCGTGTCCTGGCCCACGGGGCGCCCCTCCCGGACACCGAGCGTGCCGAGGTGCTGGACGAGGCGTCCGAGCAGGCGTACCACGCCAACGAACCCGACCGGGCGACCGAGACGCGTGAGCGCGCCGTGGGATTGCGACGGGCGCTGGGGGAGCCCCGGGCGCTGTGCATGAGCCTGGTGGGGCTGTCGCGGACGCGCTGGTGGATCGGCGACCGCGTCGGCTCCGAGGCCGCCGCCGACGAGGCCGTCGCGGTGGTGCGGGAACTGCCGCCCACCCGGGAGCTGGCCCGGGCCGAGAGCAACCTCTCGCAGCTGCTCATGCTCACCCAGCGCGACGCCGAGGCCATCGCCTGGGGGGAGCGCGCCCTCACGCTGGCCCGGTCGCTCGACGACACCGAGGTGATCGTCCACGCGATGACCAACGTCGGCACCAGCCTCATGCGCACCGACTACGACGCGGGTCGCGACACGCTCGAGCGGGCGATCGTGCTGGGCCGCGACGCGGGGCTGGTCGACCACGTGTGCCGCGCCATGATCAACGTCGCCTGGGACGCCATCGAGTTCGGCCGCCACGCCGAGGGGCGGGCGCTGGCCGAGCGGGGCCTGGCGTACAGCCGCGAGCACGAGATGTGGGGGTACGCCGACTACTTGGTCACCATGCTCGCGCGCGTGGAGATGACGATGGGCGCGTGGGACGCCGCTCGTGCGCGGCTCGACGGGTTGCTGGAGGGCTCCGGCTTCCAATTCGTGGTGGGCCGCATCCCCGCCCTGGAGGTGCTGGGTCTCGTGGGCCTGCGGCGCGGCGATGCGCGCGCGGCACGGCACCTGGACGACGCGTGGGAGCTGGCCCGGGAGACCCGCGAGCTGCAGCGCCTGCGCCCCATCGCCTGCGCCCGCGGGGAGGCCGGCTGGCTGGCCGGCGACGCCGCGGCCGTGGACGCCGCCACCGCCGAGACGTACGAGCTGGCGCTCGAACGCGGGCACGCGTGGGACCTGGGCGAGCTGGCGGTCTGGCGCCACCGGGCCGGTCTGCTGCAGACGCCCCCGCCCGGCTGCGCCGAGCCCTACGCCCTGGAGATGGCCGGCGACTGGCGGGCGGCGGCCGAATGGTGGGGGCGGCTGGAGGCGCCGTACGCCCGCGCGGTCGCCCAGCTCGCCGGTGACGATCCCGCGGCGCTCACCGAGGCGCTCGAGGTCCTGGACGGCCTGGGCGCCACGGCGACCGCCGCCCTGGCCCGCGCCCGGTTGCGCGAGTTGGGCGTCGCCCGGGTGCCGCGCGGTCCGCGCCCGGGTACGCGCGCCAACCCGGCGGGGCTCTCGGCGCGGCAGCTCGAGATCGCTCGGCTGGCCGCCCAGGGCCTCACCAACCCGCAGATCGCGGCCCGGCTGGTGCTGTCGGACCGCACCGTGGAGCACCACGTGGCGGCGGCCGTGGGCAAGCTCGGCGTGGCGGACCGCACGGGGATCGCCGCGGCCCTGCGCGCCCACGGCGCCGAAGCTGGGGGTGCGACGGCGCCAACCTAGGTGGCCCCGCCCCATGCGGCGCCACGTGCCCGGTTCCTAGCCTCGGAGACGTCAACCGAGTGGGGAGCCGGACATGCACGGAGCGTTCTCAGGGATCCTGGCCTCGCAGCGCATCGCCGAGGACATCGCGCGGGCGGAGCGGCACCGGCTGGGCCGGCGCGCGCGGCGTTCAGGCCGCGGCGGGAAGGACCAGGCGGTCCACGATGCGTCCCACGACCGGCTCCAGGTCGCCGATGTCCAGGGCGTCCGGGAGGGTGAGCTGGTCCAGGATGAGGCCGTCGATGGTGAGGTGCAGCAGGAGCACGTCGTCGCGTCCACCCGGTAGGCCGGACGCCTCGTGGAAGGCCACGTCGCTCTCCACGGTGCGGCGCACCGCCTCGGTGAGCGTCGCCCGCAGCCGCGGGCGGCGCGTGGCC
>LNFL01000072.1 GCA_001464275.1 Actinobacteria bacterium Ga0077560
CAGCACGGCACTTCTTGGCCACGTCACCCCGCACCTCGTTCATCTGGAACACCACGAACGACAGGTCGTCTTCCACCCCGTCGTACGACTCCTTGACGCACTCGATGGCAGCTGCGGCTTCAAACGCTCCGAACAGCGCGGCGCACTCGCCGCCGATGCCCTCGGCGTAGGCCTCGATCTCGGCGTTGGCCTCCGCTACCGCCTGCGTCGACACGTTGAATTCACCTCCGCTCATCCTGCCGGTGTCGACTTCCTCAGGCGGCGGGGCCGGCGCCGGCGCGCTGGGTGCCGTGGTCGCTACGGCTTGCGTGGGCGTGCTGCTGGCCTGGTCGGCGTCTGGGTCACCGGCGACCGCGCCGATGATGATCAGCGCGACGAATGCGACGCCGACCCAGGCGGCGGCCTGCGCCCATCGCGGTGATGAACGGAACCGGCGCCACCCACCACCAGGCGGCGGTGCAGCACTCGAGGGCGGCGGCGGTGGTGGCGGTGGCGGTGGCGGTGGCGGGGCGGCTGGTGCGTGGACATGGAGGCGTCCTAAGGGTTGCGGATTGGTCCTCGGCCGGACGATATGTCCGGCTCATCGACTTTCGTTACCCGCCGAAGGTCCAGTCCGCCGAAAAACTGCGAGATCGTGTTCGTGCAGCGCCGCCAAGGCGCTGAAAGCGCGCAGCGGCAACTAAACGGAGGGCGGGTTCACGGCCGACCGGAAGTCCGGTTACGCTGGATCGCGGACCGCCAGCACGACGCATGGAGAGACAGGTGCCCAGCCTTCCCGACCCCGAGCCGCTGATGGTCCTGCCCGCGCATGATCGCCATCGGCTGGCTGTCGAGGCCGTCGTCGTGGCGCTCAGCTGGGGTGCTGATCTGATGCGCGACGACCCGCAGTGCGCCGCCGCTCTTCGCTCGCGCGCTGTCCGGTGGGCTGAGGCACTTCCGGAGGATCGCTCAGGGACTCCGCTAGGTGCACCAAGCCGTCCAGGCCTTCGCCTGGTGACCTAAAGCTTCGGCCGGCGAGCTCGTCCAAGCTGACCTGCAGGACGTCAGCGATTCGAGCCGCGTCGCGCAGGCTGGGTGACCGCCGCTGGTTCTCCCAATTCTGAATGGTGGCCTTGCTGGCTCCCGCCGCCGCCGCGAGAGCTTCCTGAGAGATACCTCGGGCAGTCCGCAGCTCGCGCAGCCGTTTCGCGAACGCCTCCATCACCCCTGAGCCTAACTTTGTAGCCCGGCTCGCATCACGCACGTGCATGGGCCTAAGTTCGTGTTGACACCGGCCGATAGTAGGCCTAAGGTTGTCAACCATGACCACGTCGCCTGACATCGCTCTCTCTCCCGAAGCTCTGGTGGCCGCGCGCCAGGCCGCCGGCTTGTCGCAGCGCGAAGCTGCGAAGGCCGCCGGCATCGTCCGGGCCACGCTTCAGTTCGCCGAAGCTGGTAGGCGAACCCCGCAGTTGGAACACGTCGCAGCTTTGGCGCATGTCTACGGCGTCACGGTCGATTCGCTTCTGACCGCCGACTCCGCGCTCATCCGTGAGCGTGCCCATGCGTCGAACCTACCCGACGCTCACGGCTCCACGCCACACAACCCGTCCCAGAACACACCAGCCCCGGACGCCCGCCAGGCAAGCAGAACGTCCGGGGCCGATCGGAAGGAAGGCTAGCGCCTTGCTGACCACCAAGCGCGACGACCTGCCCGAGGTCGTCCTCGTCAAGAACGAACGGACCGGCAACTACACCGCCACCGTCATGCTCCCGTCCCGCCCCGAGGACGGGTTCGCCGCCGAGCCCCTCGTGCTGGCGATCGTGAAGGGCAAGCAGAACGGCGAAAAGGGGATGACGACCCCCGGCCGCTGGTACATCACCAGCACGCTGTCCGGGTGGGCGCCGACCGGCGTCGCCGGCCGTGCCGGGTGGCCGACGCGAGGGGACGCGGTCGCCGCGATCTCCCGGTGGGTCGCGAACCCCGACAACGGGGAGACCTGGTCGTGACTACCGCATTTGCATCCATCGACCTCACCGAGGCGATCGACGCCGCCGCCGACCTGTTGGGCGAAGCCGAGCTGGCGCGCGCGCTCATGCGCGCCGGTGCGCTCAGCGAGACCGAGTGCCTGATCCGCTGCCTGAACGCGATGACCCGGTGGGCCAATGAGATCGGCCCGCTCGCCCGCGCGCTGGGGCAGCTCGACGACATCGCGGAGGAGGCGCGCTGCACGGCGGGCGCCGCCGAGCGCGCCGCGCGGGACATCCGGAAGCTGGTGGACAGGTGACCCGCTGCGCCCTCATCGCCGCCGCCGCCTTGGTCGGCCTCGCCGCCGTGATCGACGCGACCGCAGCGACCACGCCGCGGGTCAGCGCCGCCGCCGGATTCCCCATCCACGCGACCGCCGACACCAAGCCCGCGATGCGGACCGCGATCCAGGCCGGCATCCGCCGGTACAGCACCAGCCCCCGCGCCCGCGTCACCACGATCCGCCGCGCAGGCCGGTACTGGCACGCCACCAGCAACGCCCGCGCCCCGTACCGCGTCCTCCTGTGCGACCGGCGGTACTGCCAGGCCACCACCCCCCCGACCGCGCCTGTGATCACCATCGAGGTGCGCCGGTGACTCGACGTCGAGCGCGCGATGGAGACGTGGGGCGACCGGGAAGGCATGAACGACGCCCTCAACGACCTGCCGGCCAACCCGCGCAGGCACAGCACCCACCCCAGTTTCGAGGGGCCCTACCGCATCGCGTACCGCGAGACCCGCGCCGGCATGGACGAGCTCGCCCGCATCGAGGCCCGCGAGGCCGCCCACCCGGCGCGCACCGCCCGCCCGTCCCCCGACGGCACCACCAGCGAGCGCATCGCGTTCTGGTGGTTCATCGCCGGGTACGGCATCGGGTCGCTGCTCACCACCATCGCCGCACTCATCGCGTGGGGTGTCGCGTGAGCACCGTCAACGCCCACGCCCTGCTCGCCCTCGTCGACCGTGAGCTGGCCGCCCGGGACCTGACCCGCAGCGACCTGTGGGACCTGTGCAGCGACCGGCACGGCGACCTGCCCGCGAGCTGGGCGCGCGCCATGCACCGCTGGCAACACGCCGACGCGGTGCCGCTCGAGCGCGCCGACCAGATCCTCGTGACCCTCGGCCTGCACCTGAACGACATCACCGGCGACGACCAGGCGCCCGCCGACCGCAAGCGCGGCGGCGGGAAGCCCGCCGGCGTCCACGGGTACCTCACCGACACGCAGCTTCGCGCCCTGCACCGCGCCTACGAGCAGGGCATGAGCCTCCGGGCCCTCGCCCAGCAGATCCACCCGCGCACCCGGTACGCCACCGTCAAGAGCTGCGCGATGGGCATCCAGCAGGGCTTCGCCCGCCTCGGCCTGGAACGCCGCGACCGGATCGCCGCGACCCGGGCGGCGAGCACCACCCACGGACTGGCGCCGCGCGGGAACGTCGACCCCGCCCACCGCCGAGCCCTCCGGGTGCAGCGCGGCGAGGTTCTGGACCGCCCGACGTGCGCCGGCCGGAAGACCACCTACCCCGGCCGTGGCCGCCCGTGCCGCGCTCTCGCGATGGCCGGCAGCGACTACTGCGCCCAGCACGCCCCCGAGCGGCAGCACCAGGTGCGCGAGCACCTCGCCCGCGCCCGCCAGGAGGCCGCCGCATGAGCACGCCTACCGAGCTGACGCTGCTTGTTCGCGGCGACGCTCTGCGCACCGAGCTGGACGCCGAGCGCGCCCGCGCCGACCACGCCGAACAACTCCTCGAGCTGGAACGCCGCACGACCGCCGCGCTCCGCGGCCTGGCCCAGCTGCTTATCGAACGGCTCGACCGCACCCCGCCCACCCGAACCGACGGACCGGGAGACGTCTGGTGAACACCACCCGCTACCTCACCACCGACGAAGCCGCCACCGTGCTCCGCTGCTCGGCCAGCTCATCGCGATCAAGCCCGCCGACCGTTGGCTCATCGACGCGAACAGCATGCCGAGCCCCGACGGGCCCCGCCGCCTCCCCGCACCCCGCCCCCGCAAGTACGGCGGGCCCGGGACGCTCACCGCGATCGCGAACGAGGTCAAGGCCACGATCGGGGGCCGGTGATGCCCGCGTTCATCGGTCGCGCAGAAGCCGCCCGCATCCTCGGCGTCACCGAACACCACGTCATCGAGCTGTCCCGCGCAGGGAAGCTCGGCACGGTGCACCGCGGGCCCGGCGGCGGGTTCGTGTGGGACCGCGTCGCCGTCCTTCACTACGCCGAGGTCATGCGCCGCGGCGAGGTCGAGGTCAGGCCGTGAGCGACGACCGCATTTGGGTGATGATGGCTTGGGACGGGCCGCGGCACGAGAACGCGGAATCGTGGCACCCGGTCGCCGTGTTCGTCGGCGAGAACCCCCCGGGCCTCATGGCTCGCGGCCGGATGCTGTTCGCCGCGCACCGGCAGGGCCAGTTGCCGTGGGACCACCCCCGCGGAGACGGCGGGCGGTGGAACACCGGCGTTCGCATTGGGGACGTCACCAGCCTGGAGGAGATCCCCGCCGCGCTTGTCGCCGCCCAAGCCGAGTATGCACCCGCCGGCCAGGCGGTGCGGCCGTGACCCGCCCGCGGCACACGTACCGGGTGGAGTGCGGGGCGTGCGGCGACCGCCGCGCGTGGCTGACCGCCACCGCCTACACCCACGACGGCCGGCCCGCCGGCAAGGTGCTGCCGAACAGCCCCGGCGGTCCGCTCGACGGCCCGTGCCCCGCGTGCGGCACCACCGACACCGCGCTCGTGCGGCGCTGCTGGGTCAAGCCCGGCCCCGAGCTCGACGAGAACATCCCGTGGCGGTACGTCGGCGTCGACCCGCCCCGCCAGAAGTACCCCACGGGCCTGTGGCCCGAACCGGTGCAGCTCGCGGACCGCGTCTACCCCGACCCGTACCGCACCAGCGAACACGACCCGCACGCCGGCCAGCTCCCGCCCGCCGGCGGCCAGCTCACGATCGCGGTGGCATCGTGACCGCCCGGCAGCGCGACGCCATCCGGTGGCTGCAGGCCAACCAGCCCGCCAGCCAGTTCCAGGTCCGGCGCGCCGGGTTCCAGCTCCGCACGTTCGATGCGCTCGCCGAACAGGGCCACATCCACGCCCGCACCGTCGCCGGCCGCGTCCGGCCGTTCCACGTCTACAGCATCGACGCGCAACTCCAGATCACCGAGGCCGCCGCATGAGCATCTGGCGCGGCGACACCATCCAGCTCGGGGACTGGACCGCCATCAGGGCGGACATCGCGGAGCACGGGTGCCGCTGGTACCACTTCATCGGCGGACCGTGCTGCGACCAATGCGGCAAGAGCATCCGCGAGCACGAGGGCGACCTCACCATTGACCGCACGAAAGGCCCGTTCGACTCGAAAAGCTGGATCGCTAAGCCGTTCACCTGGTCGACGATCCCGGTAGCTGAACCGGCACCGGATGCCGTCGCATGGATCGAGCACCTGTCGTGACGAGGGAGACTTCCAGCTCACACCTCGCGGACCGCCGGGTGCGCCTCGATGTGGCGCAGGACCGCGCGAGCGGACCGCACCGCGTTGCGGGCGGCGCGTTGCGCCTGGTCACCCTGCGCGGCCGCCAGCGTCTCCTGGGCCTCCGTGAGACGCGCCCGGGCCGCGGTGAGGGCCCGCTCGATCAGCACCGGCAGATCCTGGGCGGCGGTCGCGCGGGCGCGCAGCGCGGCCTCCTCGATGCTCTCGCCCTTCACCAGCTGCGCCTCGGGGAACAGGTGCCCGTAGGTGGAGTGCGTCAGGGCCGGGGTGGAGTGCCCCAGACGGTTCGCGACCTCCAGGGTCGTCAGGCCCTCCGCGATCCACAGGGACGCCGCCGTGTGCCGCAGGTTGTACGGCGTCGCCGTCGACCCGACGAGCTGGCGGGCGGGGCGCCACACGTTCTTGCGCCAGTTGTCCTCATCCATGGGACCGCACACCAGGTCACCGCCGGCACGCCGGCCATGGGCCTCGAGGTCCTCGCGGATCGCCGTGATGATCGGGACGCTCCGCGCACCCTTCCTGCCGGTCTTGGTGGCACCGCTGATCCGTTCGCCGCGTCGCACCACGATCGTCGCCGCCATCACATCCCCCCACCGCAGGGAACGCATCTCGCCGGGCCGCAGGCCGCCGTACGCCATGAGGCTGACGGCGAGGCGGTCGCGGGTGGTGCGCATCGCGGCGCGGATGCCCTCCACCTCCCACAGCTCGGCGGGGCGGTGCTCCGGCTCCTCCACCGGCAGCGGCTTGAGGCCGAGGCACACGTTGACGGCGACCATCTCCTCCTCGACCGCCTGGGTGAGTGCGGCCGACAGGTCGCGGACCGCGCGGTTCGCCTGCTTGGCCGTGGTGACGCGCACCAGGTCGTTGCGCCATTCCCTGACGTCGCGCTTGGTGAGGTCCCGCAGCCGGATGCCACCGAGCGCCGGGATGATGAACCGGTCCCCCCGCGTGCTGCGGTCGTCGAGCGTCTTGGCTTCCCACGTCGGCCCGTGGGTGCGGATCCACGTCGCGAGCCACGCCGCGACCGTGACGGAAGCGCCGACGGGGTTGTGGCCCCGGGCGAGCTCCCCGACGAACTTCTCAGCTTCGCGTTTGGTGGCGAACCGGCGGGTCCGCCGGTGGCCCCTCTCGCTCCACTGGACACGCCACGGCTTGCGTGGCCGGTCCTCCCTACTGATCGACGCCATGGCGCGCATGGTAGCGCGACTGCCCAAACCACGACGTCACTCTGTGAGTCACTTACCCTGAACGGAGGGGTCGTGCCCGACCACGAAACCGCTTGTCCATCGGATGGAGGATGCGGGGTTCGAACCCGCGACCTCCTGCTTGCAAAGGTCCCGCATTGGGTGCCGGAGGGCGGTCACCCCCGCACCACGGTGCCTTCCGCCGCCGCCGCCGCAACCCGCCACCGGACCCCCGGTGAGCCAACTTCTGAGACACGCGCGGTGTCGTGGCCCGACCCGATCGGACCGCTCACCAGCCTCGACTACCAGTACGCCGTTGCGGCCGATGCTGTCGCCAGGTACCAGCGCGGCCAGGGGCTGTCGTTCCAGGACGCGGGTGAGCTCGCCGAGGTCCGCGAGACGCAGCGCCGCGCGCGCGCCACCCACCAGCTGCGCGTCCGCCACCACCAGGCCGCCCGCGCACAGGCCCACGTCCGGACGGCGGTCGGCTGGTGAGCCGCGCCGCCGCCACCGTCATGGCCGCCGGCATGACGCTCCTCGCCGCCGCAGCCATCGCCCGCGCCGACACCCCGACCGGAGCGGTCACCGCCCGCGACACCGTCCACCACCAGGCGGCGGCGCCCGCGCGCACCATCGCCCAGCAGCTTATCGTCGAGCGCCGCCGGTGGGCCGCAGAGCGCCGCGCTTACCGGCAGCGCATCCGGGCCCTCACGTACCGGCCCGACGCGGTCGTCGCGTTCCAGCTCGCAGGCCTCGCGTACGGCCAGGACTGGCGGCACCTTCGCGCCTGCGCCCTCAGCGAGGGCTACCGCAACGCCGAGCGCTACCAGGTCCTGAACGCCCGCCCGAACACCACCGGCAGCGGCGCGACGGGGGCGTTCCAGTTCATGCGGTCCACGTTCGCCGGCACCCCGCAGGGCCGCGCCGGCCTCGACTGGCACCGCGTCGACGTGCAGGCCCACGCCGCCGCCTGGATGTGGAGCGAGGGCCGGATCCGCGAGTGGACCGGGAAGGGGTGCTGATGGACACCGTTCGCCTCCGCAGCGCCGCCGGCGACGCCTCACGGTCCGCGCAGAGCATCCTGCGCAGCTCCGCCGCGAACCCCGAGCGCCTCACCGAAGAGCTCGCCGGCGTCATCCACGGCCCCGAGCTCACCCCCGGGCCCGACGACACGCCGTACGGCCTGCGCGCCGCCGCCCGCGAGCACATGCTGTGGGCCGTCGCGTTCATGGACGCCGCCCGCGAGCTGGAGCAGACGAAGGGCGGTGCCGCATGACCCCCCGCCAGTTCCTCGAGCTGATGCGCGCGCTGCACGTCGACCTGGAGCGCGCCGCCAACGGCGAACCGATCCGGATGCCACGCGAACGCGCGGCCCTCACCATCGAAGCGCTCCTGGCCGCGGACGCCGGCGCGCTGCGCCTCACCGGGGGTGCCCGGTGACCATCCACGCCCGCGTCCGAGCAGCGACGCTGCACGCCCTCCACCACCGCCCCGACCGGACATGGAAGCGGTGCGAGACGTGCAACGGCATGCGCCTGGTCATCCAGATCACCCCGGAGATGCACGACGCGTGGGTCGCCGAGGCCCGAACGATCACCGGCCGCCCCGTCCACACCGTGACGCACTACCTGTGCGTCCCCGTGCAGCAGCTCCCGCACCTCCCCGTCGGGACCGTCCAGGTCCGCGACTGCTGGGACTGCGGGCCGCTCCCCACCTTCCCCGAAGACCCCGAAGCCCTTGCGAGGTTCCTCAGATGAGCCGCACCCATGACGAGCACGTCGCCGTCACCAGCGGCAGCGAGGGCCGCTGGTTCGGCATGACGCCCGCCGCGTTCCTGCTGCACTCCGGCGCCCAACCGGCGGCCCGGTGCGTGATGACCAGCCTGTGCCTGTACAGCGACCACACCGGCCGCACGACCGCCCTCAGCCAGATCGCGATCGCGAACGCCGCCGGCGTGAGCCGCGAGACCGTCACCAGGTGCATCGCGTGGCTGGAGGACGAGGGGTGGATCGACGTGTACGAGCCGGTGACTGGCCGCGACCACCGCGGCCGGATGCCCCTCCGGATCTACAGCGTCGCGCCCGCCTGGCGGCGTGAGCGGGAACGGTTCGCCGAGGAGAACGCCCCCCGGATGAAGCCCCGCAAGAAGGCCTCCACCGGTGACGACAGATCACCGGGGTGTGACGACAGATCACCGGTGACGACAGATCACCGGTGCGCTGAGATCACCGGACCGGTGACGACAGATCACCGGACCGGTGACGACAGATCACAGAGAACAGAGAGAGAGACAGAAAAGGCTGCTGCCGCAGCCGCGACGACCACCACCGTCGACCAGGTCATCGAGGCGTTCAACGACCTGACCGGCGGGTCGTGGACGGCCGCACCATTCCGGGGCCGCATCGACGCCGTGATGACCGCCCACCCCGAGCTCACCGTCGACGACCACCGCCGCATCATCCACCGGCAGCTCACCGCCCCGTGGTGGACGGGCCCCGCCCGACCGAACCACGTCTACCGCGACCTCGAGCAGTTCGAGCGGTGCCTCGCCGACGCCGCCCAGGCCGCGCCGGCCGCCGCGGCCCCTGAGCCGGCGGATGGCCTGGAGCGGTGGGAGCGCGACGCGATCCAGGCATACCGGAACACCGGCGTCGACGGCCACCTCGGTGAGATCGACGCCGTCGGCTCGCCGGCCGCCCGCAACGCCGCCGCCGCGGCCCGCGCCGCGCACCAGGTCGTCGCCGCGTGACCGAGATCACGCAGCTGCGGTTCATCCCGACTCATGCAGGTGACGGCGTGATGCAGCTGCGCCTGATCCACACCACCCCGACCGCGAGGAGGTCCCACGCCGTGCCCACGACGTGCCCGTTCACCGTCGGACAGACCGTCCGCAACACCCGCCTCGGCGCCACCGGACACGTGCTGGAGCAGCTCCGCGACCCGCTCATGCCCGGATCCTGGTGGGTCCGCGTCCACGTCGCCGGCCAGCCCGACACGCGGTGGCTCGCGAGCCTCTGCGAGGTGGCCTGATGCCGCAGCGCAACATCGACCGCATCCAGGACGAGTGGGCCGCCCGCGGCCGCTACAGCCGCCAGCCATCCCCCGAAACCCAGCGCCTCCTCGATGAGATGTTCCCCCCGGTCCGCCACGTGCGCACACCCGGCGGCTACGCATCCGGCTACCTCGAGGACATGACCGAGCGGATCATCGGCGCCGTCCGCGACGAAGCTCTCACCCGCCCGGAGATCGCCGCGCGCCTCGGCCTCTCCCCGAAGTACATCGCCAAGGCCCTCGCCGCCATCGTCGAGTCCGGGCAGCTCACCCGGAACGCCGCGGCCCCTGGCCGCGTGTGCCGCTACTGGAAGCCGCAGGTCGCGGCCGAGGCCGCGTGACCGCTGGCCAGGCCAAGGCCGGCCACACATGGACCGAGCACCGCATCCGCACACTCGCCGCCATCACCCTCACCAAACCCCAGCTCGACGCCTGGCGGCTCCACGCCGACGGATGCGGCTATGGCCGGATCGCCCAGATCCTCACGATCAGCCGCGACAGCGCCCGCGACCGCGTCCAAGGCGCCAACGCCCGCCTACGCCATCACATCGAGAAGAACACCCCGCAGCTCCAGCGAGCCCTACGCGAGGCGGAGGCCGATGGGTTGGATCCGCACTGATGCTGAACGCGCCGAGCTGCGCGCCGACCAGGCCGCCCTGGTCCGCCAAGCCCTCGACGAATCAGACCCCACCACCCCATTCCGCGACGGACCCGCCACCGCAGGAGGCGATGAGCGGCGCCTGCGAGGGATCCCAGCGATCGGACCAGGCGTCACCGGCGCGATCCCCGGGACCGACCCGGAACGCGCCCTGCTGAACCGCGAACACCACACACCAACGGAGGGCACCCCGCGCCATGATTGACACCATGACGCAACGCTGCCCAGAGACATACACCGTGCCGGTTCCCCCCTCGGTGATCGCAACCGATTTCCCCGGGAGATCCATCACCGACGGCCCCCTCACACTGACCGCCCAGTGCTACCTAACCCCCGGCCACACCGGCAAATGCCGAGCCATCGACCCACGACCAGGCGGCGCCGCACGGCCTGACCTGACCTGGCATCGCCCGACGATCTGACAAGCGCCCACCGCGCGACCACCCACCACCAACGGAGGGCACCCGTTGAACGTCCGACCGAACGCGCTACCATCTTCGCCGGTTGGGTCCCTGACCCCACCCCCCACAGCGCCCGACGTGTCTCCCGAGACCGTTTGGGCGTTCGTCGTTCATGCCCCAGAACACCAGCCGGCACCGCAGCGGAGACCCAAGACAACGGGTCTACGACAGCGCCGCGTGGGCCCGCTGCCGTCAGGTCGTCCTCACCCGTGACGGCCGTGTCTGCCAGCTCTGCGGCAACACCGGGAACGTGGTCGACCACTCGCCGCCGCTCGCGCACCAGCTGGCAGCAGGCGGCACCGGAACCGACCCGACCCTCTGCCGGACGCTGTGCAACCGCTGCAGCGGACGAGTGGACGGACGGCGCTCCGGTGGGGGGGGTAGGGCGCCGGGGGGCGCTACCGCTCACCCAGGGGGGGACGGCCCGCGCAGGCCGTCGAAACTGGCAAACCCGTTCCTACGGACTCTGACCGTCAACTCGGGGTCGACCTCGGCGGTGGCGCGATGAGCGCGCCGGCGCGGTGGGGCCGCGGCCAACGGAATCGGATTCAGCACGCGTGGACCGATCGTCCGCGGTGGGCGACCGATGACTGGAAGCCGACCGCCATGCTCGCGGGGATGCTGTTCCCGTTGTGCGGCCAGGTCGACGGCCGGGACCAGTCTCGGATCGACTTCTCCAGCGATGCGGCCCGGTGTGAGCGTTGCGGGCGCCGTGTCACGACTGCCGCACCACCGCGACCGGGTCCACCGCCGGCCGGGCTTGGTCTGACGCCGTCGAGCGAGCTTGGGTGGAATGGGAGCGCGTCGAGGTCGGAGGCGGGGTCATGAGGGGCCGGCCGCCAAAGCCGACCGAGGTGCACCGCGCCGAGGGCACCCTGCGCCCGGACCGGCACTCCCGGACCCCGGTCGTCGTCGCGGGCCGCAAGCCGCTGCGCCCCCGGACCGGACTGCCGAAGGATGTCGCGAAGTGCTTCCGCGAGCTCGCGAAGCTGGGGGAGGCGATCTGGGACCAGGCCGACGCCCCGCTCGTTGAGGCGGCGGCCACCGCGCTGGCGCGCGCCCGGGCGGCGGCCGCGGACATCGATCGGAACGGCATCACGCTGGAGCTGACGAAGGTCGGCCGCAGCGGCGAGGAGTTCACGGACGTCGTCCCGAACCCTGCGCTCCGCGTGGAGCGGGCGTCGTGGGACCAGTTCCGGCACCTGGCGGACCGCCTCGGCATTGGCCCGGTCGCCCGGGCGCGCCTCGGCAACTCCGGCGGGCAGGGGCGGCCAGCGGAGCAAGGCATCCCCGGCATCGGTGAGGCCCGCCAGCTCCGAGCGCTCGCCGGAGGTGCGGCGTGACCGCGACCCTGATGCTCCCCGCCGCACCGCCCCGCACGCTGGGGCCCGCGGTCGCGGCGTTCCTGCGCGGGAACTGCCGTCACACCAAGGGCCCGAAGATCGGGCAGCCGCTGGCCCTCGACGGGTGGCAGGAACACGACCTGGCGCTCATCTACGAGATGGACGAACGCGGCCGCAGGGTGTGGCGCGACGTGATGTGGGGGATCCCGCGCGGCAACGGCAAGTCGCCGATCGCCGCCGGCGTCGGCCTGTTCGAGCTGACCGACCGTGACGACGCCCCCGAGATCTACTGCGCGGCCGGCGCGAAGTCCCAGGCGAAGTTCGTGCACGACCCTGCCCGGGCGTTCGTCGAGAACGGCCCCCTGTCGGACTACCTGTCCGTCTACCGGAACTCGATCACCAAGGCCCTCGGCGGGTACATGCAGCTGGTCTCCGCCGACGGTGACCTCCAGCACGGCGGGTCCACCAGCGCCGCCCTGTGCGATGAGTTCCATGTCTGGCGGACCCCGAAACAGTGCGAGGTGTTCTACGCGTTCGCGTCCGCGACCCAGAAGCGCGCGGACTCGATGCTCCTCAAGATCACCACCGCGGGAAAGCACGCCGACGCTTTGGCGGCCCTGCAGTACGCCGCGGCGATCGAGCGGATGGAGCTGGAGCGACACGACGTCCTGCGCCGCGGCGACGGATGCCTGCTGATCGGCCGGAACCGTGACGCCGGCCAGCTCATGATCTGGCGGGGCGCCCCGGAGGACGCGGACGCCGAGGACCCCCTGATCTGGCGGGCCTGCAACCCCGCGAGCTGGATCGACCTCGACGAGATCCGGCGCCTGGCCGCGACCCTCCCCGAGAGCGTGTTCCGCCGCCTGATCCTCAACCAGTTCGGGGCGGCGGATAACCGGTCGATCAGCGCCGCCAGGTGGGACGGGTGCGCCGGCCCGGTGGAGATCCCCGCCGGCGCGAGCGTCGCGGTCGGGGTAAGCCTGTCCGGCACCGGTGAGACCGGCACCGGGTGCGTCTGCTGGCCGCGGGAGCATGACGCCTGGGAGGTCGAGTTCCGGCGGTTTGAGGCAGAGGATGACTGCGCCGACGCCGTCCAGGAGTGGCTCCTGGACGTCGCGGGCCGCTACCGCGTCGAGGCGTTCGCCTACCCGCCGGCACAGCTCGCCGTCGTCGCCGACAACGTCCGCGCGGCCGGTGTGTCGCCGTGGTCCGCCCCGACCCGCCAGGCGGAGGGGTGGTTCTGGGGCGACGCCCTGATGGTCCCCGCCTCCCGCGAGCTGCTGACCAAGATCTCCCGGCGGGGCCTGCGGCAGTCCGCGGACGGCCACGTTCGAGCGGAGGTCCTCGCCGCCCTGGCCGTCGACCGCCGCGACGGGTGGCGGATGACCGCGCCCGGCCGCGACCAGGAGGGCGAAGTGGTCCACGCGGAGGCCGCGTTCGCGCTGCTGATGGCCGTCACCGCCGCCCAGGGCGTCCTCGACGCCGGCGACGGCTGGATCGAGTTCTGGAGCTGATGGCGTGGCGCTGATGCGGAAACGTCGCCTGGTCCGGGTCCACACCACCGACCAGGCCGGGTCCCGGACCGTCGAGGGGTTCCTGGTGGGCCGTTGGTCCGGCCACTACGTCCTCACCCGGGCCAAGCTCCTCGACGATGGCGGGACCGCCGTCCAGCTCGCCGGTGATGTCGAGATCCCGACGCGGAACGTCCTGCTGATCCAACGGATGGGGGCCCAGTAGTGATCCTGGCGACGCCTGGCGGCCGGAACGTCGAGGTCCGCTCCGCGGACTTCTCTGGGTTCGCCCGGATCCCCGCGCCGGGGTCGGCGGACGCCTCCAGCACCCCCGGGGATCTCCGCGGGATCCCGGCGGTCGCCGCGGCGATCCGGGTGGCTGCCCAGGGCATCGGTGAGCTGGAGCTAGCGGTGTGGCGCGGCGCGCCGATCCGGGAACGCGTCACATCGACCTGGCAGGCCCGCCTCTTTGCGGGCGCCCCGAACCCCGTCCAGTCCTCATTCCAGTTCCTGGAGGCCGTCCAGGAGTCGATCGACGCCCGCGGGAACGCGTATATCTGGCGGGAACCCGACAGCCGCGGTGTGGTGCGCGAATGGTGGGCGCTCCACCCCGATCAGGTCCGGTGGGTCACATCCACCGGTGGCCGTGACGTGTCCTGGGACGTCACGCTGGGCCGGGACTGGGTCGACCCAACCGGCGCCGGCCGACACCGCACCATCCGGGTCGGTCGGGAGTCGATCCTGCACATCCCGGGGCACGGCGGCGGCGGGGGCCTGCAGGCCCCGTCACCGCTCGCCCGTCACCGCGCCCAGTTCCAGCTGATGATGGACAAGCTCCGCCACGAACAGGCCCTATGGAGGCGCGGCGGGTCGATCGGCCTCGCGGTGATCGCCCCCGAGAAGATGAGCCCGAACCAGGCCACAGGGTGGCGGCAAAAGTGGGAGGAGACCTACAGCGGCCCGGGGAACGCCGGGAAGGTCGCGCTCCTCGGTGGCGGCTTCCAGATCCAGCGGATCGGCCTGACCCAGGCGGACGCCCAGTGGGCCGAAATGATGGCGTTCACCGTGGACGATGTCGCCCGGATCATCGGTGTCCAGGCGAGCCTGATCGGTGGCGGCAGGACCGATAAGCCCCTGACGCCCGAGCATGAACATGACCGCTGGTGGAGGTTCGGCCTCGGGCCGCGCGCCGCCCGGATTGTGAGCGCCCTCTACGCCGACCCCATCCTGTTCGGTGGCCGGGACCGTCCCGGGTTCGTCACCGACGGAATCATCCGCGGTGATGTCCTCGCGGAGGCCGAGGCCGAAGTGAAGCGCGTCCAGGCCGGGATCGATCTCGCCGATGAGGCGCGCGCCAGGCGCGGCAAGCCGCCCCTCCCGGACGGCCTCGGCCAGATCCCCCAGATCACCCCTGTCGGTGGCGCGCCGAACCCGACCGCCTCGACCCCGGCCCGGGACCCATACGCGGACCCCGACGCCGACGACTCGACCACCTAGAGGAGCCCCCGAATGTCCGTCCTGGAAACGCCGGCCTCCGCGCCGGAGCTTCGCCGTGCCTTCCCGACGGATGGGGAGCTGCGCCTGGTGCGCTCCGGGGAGGCCGGTAACACCACCGTCACGTTCGCCGGTCACGCCGCGGTGTTCGACCAGCTGACGACCCTGTATGAGGGCCGTTACTGGGTCTATCGGGAGAAGATCGCCGCCGGCGCGTTCTCCCGGGTCCTCGCGGAGATCGCATCCGGCGCGGCGGAATGGCCCGTGGTGTTCAACCGCGAGCATGACAACCGATACGCCATGGCCTCGACGAACCGCAGCGCGCAGCGCGCCGGCGGCCTGGAGCTGTCCCAGGACACCCGCGGCCTGTTGGCGTTCGCCCGCCTCGACGCCGAGGACCCGGAGGTCCAGTCCCTCGCCCGCGCGATGGAGCTGGACATCGTCCGCCAGATGTCGTTCCGGTTCACAGTCTCCGGCGAGGAGATCCTGACCGAGATCGACGACCGGGACCGGGAGATCACGACCCGGACCGTCACCGAGGTCGGCCTGCTGCTGGATGTGACCGCCGTGGTTCAGGGGGCCTACCCCACCACCGACGCGTCGATCCGGAGTCTCGCGGCCGCCTACGACCGGCCCCGTGAGGACCGGACCCAGGTCGAGCGCCCCGGCGCTGGCCACCAGGACGACGTCGCGCCCCTCGGGGCGGGCGCCGTCGATCGCACCGTCGCACCCCTCCAGGTGGGCGGGGCCGCCACCCAGTCCCAGCTGGAGGCCGCACGCCTGCGCGTCGCACGCCTCCGGCACAGGTAAGAGGAGACCCCACCAATGCCCAGCATCATCGAGGTCCTGGAGCGCCAGCTGCAGGCCGCCCAGGAGACCCTGGACACCGCCCAGCGCGCCCTGGACGACGCCCCCGAGGACATCACCCGGGAACGCATCGAGGACATCGTTCGTTCCGCGACCGAGGCCGCCGAGGAGCGCGACCGGATCGCCGGGAACCTGGAGTCCGCCCGGGCCCTGCACACCCAGTCCGCCGCGTCCCGTGAGGAGCGCCGCTCCAGCGTCGCCGACACGATCCGGACGCAGCTGGAGGAGCGCCGCGAGCGCGTCGAGATCCAGGTGACCAGCGAGCCCCTGACCTACAGCCGCCACGCCCCGCAGCGGTCCTACTTCCTCGACATGGCGCGCGCCGGGATCCAGGGCGACAACGGCGCCCGTGAGCGCCTCGACCGGCACAGCCGGGAGATGGCCGACGTCATCGCCCGCCGGCAGTCCGCCCACCAGCGGGCCCTGTCCGACGGCCTCGACGAGCTGCTGGCCGGCCTGCCGGCGCCGCTCGCCCGGGCGATCCAGGACCACGGGATGGTCGAACGCCGCGACATCAGCCGCACCGACGGCGCCGGCGGCGAGTTCGTGCCGCCGATCTGGCTCATGGATGAGTTCGCCGCCCTGACGCGCGCGGGCCGTCCGTTCGCCGACGCGTGCCGGAACATCCCCCTGCCGGCCGGGACCGACAACATCAACATTCCGCGGATCACGGGTGGCAGCACCACCGCCCCGCAGACCGCCGACAACGCGGTGGTCTCGGAAACCGACATCACGACCAGCAGCGTCGCCGCGCCCGTGCGGACCATCGCCGGCCAGCAGGACATCGCAATGCAGCTGCTGGAACAGTCCCCGATGGCGTTCGACCAGATCGTTTTCGCCGACTTGGTCGCGGACTACAACCTGCAGCTGGACACCCAGCTGATCAGCGGGTCCGGCGCCGCCGGCCAGCTCCTCGGGATCCTGAACGTCGGCGGGATCAACGCGGTGACCTACACCGACGCCACCCCGACGTTCCCGGAGCTGTGGCCCCGGATCGGTGACGCCCTGAACCAGGCGTCCACGAACCGCCGGATCATCCCGTCGCATATCTGGATGCATGGGCGCCGGTGGTTCTGGGCCACCGCCCAGCTGGACGCCCAGAACCGTCCGTTCATCGTCCCGACCTCCGGCGGCCCGGCGAACGCCCCCATGACCTACATGGACGGGTTTGAGAACCAGGGCGGCCCGGTGTCCTACGCCTACGGCCGGCCGGTGATGCTGGACCTCAGCATCCCGACGAACCTCGGGGCCGGCACCAATGAGGACCGGATCGTGGCGACCCGCATGTCCGATCACGTCCTGTTCGAGGGCGACCTCCGGGCCCGGGTCCTGCCGGAGGTCCTGTCCGGGAACCTCACGGTCCGCCTGCAGGTCTACGCCTACTGCGCGTTCACCGCGGGCCGCTACCCCGCGGCGACGTCGGTGATCTCCGGGACCGGCCTGATCGCGCCCGTTTTCTGACCCTCCCCTGACCTGACGCCCGCGCCATGGCGCTCGCGAGAAAGGAACTCCACCCGATGGCCGAGGACAACCCGCAGGGCATCGCCTCCGAGGCGGACAAGAAGGCCGCGCACATCGCGGCCCTGGAGCGCGAGCTGGTCGGTTACCAGCTCCGCATCGAGACCGCCAAGGAGGCCGGGGACGACGTCGCCGAGGCCCGCTACACCAACCGCGCCCAGCAGGTCGAGGACCAGCTGGACCACTACCGCGGCGCCACCAAGGGCCGCGCCAAGACCGCCGGGACGGGTGCCGCCACCTGATCCCCGGCGGGCGCAGGAGGCCGCCGTGCACCGGCCTCCTGCGCCCCGCCCCGTCATGCGCGCCACCGAGCGCCGCGGCGGGGCGGTCCCACCGCATCCTCCCGTGACCACCACCAGGACCACCGAGACCATCCGATGAGCGCACCAGCTGTCCGCCGGACCGTCCGCACCGGAACCCTCGCAGCGCGCCCCGCGGCGACCGCCGTCGCCGCCGGCGACGCGTACCTGGCGACCGACACCGGACAGCTCGCGGTGTCCAACGGGGTCACCTGGACGGACGCCGGCGATGCGCCGGTGACCACCAGCGAGCAACCGCTCTACTTCGATTTCAGCGACCCGGCCACGTTCGCCCGCGGGTGGACCGTCGCCGCTGGTGTCGCGCCCACAGTGGCCGGTGGCGTCGCCCTCCCGCCCAGCAACGCGGAACTGATCGTCGTCCGCACCCATGAATCGGTCGGCGACGCGGAAACCGTGAGTCGAATCACAATGCCCGCCACCATCATCGGCGGCGGCGCGTCGACTTGGTCCGTGCTTCACAGCTACATCGACCCCGCCAATTTCCTCATGCTCCGCTGGAACACCTTGGGCGGCCCACCGACCGGCCAACTGGAGATCTGGAAGCGCGACCTCGGGACGTTCACAAACGTGAAAGCGCCGGTGGCCGTGTCGGTCGCCGCGTCGACCACATACTGGATGGTCACCCGCATCATCCAGAACACCGTCGGAATCGAGTGGTGGACGGCGGACCCTTCCGTTGGTGGCACCCCGGCGGTTCAGGACACCTTCACCCTCACCGGCGGCGATGCCACCAAGTTCGGTGCAGGCGTCCGCGGCCGAATCGGTTTGCGGCACGCCAGCGCCCAAACCGCCTCCCTGGGCGACTTCACCATCCGCCCGCTCGAACGCCCGCCACGCCAGCGGGACGTCCAGATCTTCACCAGCACCGGGGGATGGGTGAAGCCCGCCGGGTGCGCCACGGACCCGCGCGCCACGGTCCGGACCATCCTTGTCGGTGGTGGTGCGGGCGCCGGGTCCGGTGCCCGCGTCCCGGCCGGTGTGCAGGCGTCCGGCGGTGGCGGTGGCGGTGGCGGCCCGAGCTGCGACTACACGTTCCCCGCGAGCCTCACCCAAAGCGGGACGGTCACGGTCGGGGCCGGTGGCCCCGGCGGTCCGGCGGTCACCACCGACAACACTGTCGGCGTCAACGGGACGAACGGGTTCAGCACGCTCGCCGCGATCCTCACGACCGGCCAAAGCGTGCGCGCCGGGTTCTTCGCGAACGCGGGCGGCGGCGGCCAGACCCCGGGGAACAGCACTGGCGGGGCTGCCGCATCCGGCTACCCGAACGTGTCGAGTGCCGGGGCGGTCGGCACCGCCGGCTCGCCTGGCGCGCAAGGCGGCGGGGCGATCCAGGGCGGCACCGGCGGCGGTTCCGGCGGTGGCCTCACGACCGGCACCACACCGCAGAACGGCGGCGCCGGCGGGTTCCAGATCATCACTCAAGGCGCCATCTCCGGTGGCGTCGCACCAGGCGGGGCCGGCGTCCAACCGGGTGTCACCCTGGGATTCCCGTTCTTCGAGATCGGCGGCACGGTCTACCGGTTCGGGTACGGCGGGTCCGGTGGGGCGTCCGCACAGACCGGCCCCGCCGGTGCGGGTGGGAACGGCCAGTCGTTCGGCGGTGGTGGTGGCGGTGGCGGCGCGAGCCGCGACACCCACCTGTCCGGCGCTGGCGGGTCGGGTGCGCCTGGCATCGGGATCATCATCACCGAGTGGGGGGGGTAGCGGTGGAGCCCGAGACCACGGTCACGGTCAATGGCGTGCCTGTCGAGGCGGCGGCCTCTCTGGTCGGCGCGATCGACCAGGTAACCGCTGCCCGGCCCGTAGCCGACTACCTCATCGTCCGGGACGGCCAGCCGGTCGCCCTGATCCGGTGGGACGGCGTCCAGCCGTTCGACGCGGGGGCGGGTGCGGAGGTCGTGAAGGCCGACGAATGGCGCGGTGCGCCGTGGACGGGGCCGCCGGACCCGCCGGAGGTCGCGGCCCGCCGGTCCCTGGAGGACCGCGCCCGGGTGCTGCGCGCCCAGCTCGGGGAAGACCTGGTGGTGGTGGACACCGCCACCCTCGCGCAGCTCCGCGCGATCGTGCGGCGCACCATCCGGGCGTCCCGCGTCGCCCTCGCCCTGGCCCTGGCCGAACAGGACGAACAGGCATGAGCGAGACCGTCGCACCCGGCGGGACCGTCACGCTACGGACCACCGGATGGACCCCGGGCCTGGCCGGCACCATCGGCGTCGAGATCCTCCAGCAGTCCGACCGGACCGTCGTCATCCCCCGCACCACCACCGGGATCACCGCGGACCCGGTCGACGCCCGGACCTACCGTTACACCCTGTCGCCGGCGCCCTCGACGCCCGGGGAGTTCCTGGTCTACTGGACCGACGCCCCCAGCTCCCCCACCGAATGGTCCGAACAGGAGCTGGTGATCTCCACCGGCCTCGCGGCCGCCACCGGCGCGTTTGACCTCACCAGCCTCCCCGAGGTCCGCGCCCACCTGGAGATCTCGCACACCACTCACGACGACCTGATCGATGCCCTCATTACCGCCGCGAGTCGCGCGATCATGCGGCGATACAGCCGCGAGCTGCGGCCCCAGGTCACCGCAACGCGTCGCCTCCGGGTCACCGGCCAGCTGGTCGACCTCGGGGAATGGGACCTCCGGTCCGCGACGACCGTGACCCTCCACCCGGAGTCCGCGAGCCCCCAGGTCCTCGGTGGATCCCAGGTGATGCTGGAGCCGATCGGGGCGGACCCGTTCACCGGGACATACACCCGCCTACGCCTCGGCGCGTCGGTGAGCTTGGCGAGCACCACCGCCCGCGAGTTCGGATACGCCCTCATGGACGTCGCCGGCGCGTGGGGCGCCTGGGGCCCCGCAGACATCCCCGACGACATCCGGCGCGCCGCGGTGATCACGGTCGGTTCATGGATGGATCGGGCCGTCGGCGAATATGGGATGGACCTCGACGGCGGCCGCGAGGTCCTCCCGGACCGTGGCGCAACGTGGGCGATCCCGATGGCCGCCCACCGCCTCCTCCAGCACCTGGACCGGATCGTTCTCGCCTGATGGCCACCTCCACGATCCCCGCGTTCAAGGCGGCGCTCCTGGAGCGCCTCGCCCTCGACCCGGGCCTGGCCGGCGTCCGCGTCGACTACGGGATGAGCCTGCCCCCGGGGAACCACCCGGACTGGGTGTGGTTCGGGGACACCCGGTCGGATGACGGCACGAACGGGCCGTTCCCCGGCGGGCAGCGCGCCGCGACCCTCGGCCTGCAGCGCCGTGAGGAACGGTACGTGCTGGAGGCCGTCGTCAGTGTCCTGCGCCCCGCCAGGGAGCGGCAGCAGACCGTCACCGAGCGGGCGTTCGAGCTCGCCGCGGCGATCGAGGAAAGCGTCCGGGCGTGGGGTGCGGTGCAGCCCGCGTTCGGCGGAGTCGTCCGGTGGGCGCAGGTCACGGACCTGGTCCACCGGGAGTTCGCGTCCACCACCGAGCGGGAGGCGCGCGTGCTGATCGACATCAGCTGCGCCGCCCGCATCTGAGACAGGAGACCCACCGTGCTGATCACCTACGTCGGCCCGCACGACGGCGTCGAGATCCGCCTGCCCGACGGCGCCACCGTGGCCGTCTGTCAGCGCGGACAGAGCATCGACGTCCCGGAGGCCGAGGCGATGCGGCTGCTCGAGCAGCCGTCGAACTGGCAGCCCGCACCCACCCCCGCCCCCCAGGCCCCCCGGAAGGGCGGCAAGCAGGCGGACGACACGGCCGACGCGGCCGAGGAGGACTGACCCGTGCCCATCGGATCCGGACTTTCCGCCCAGGTCGGCTTCGCCGCGGAGGCGTACACCAACGAGGTGCAGACCATCAGCGGCACCGCGAGCGTCCCGTTCACCCTGGTGTTCGAGGGTGCTGCGACCGCCCCGATCGCGGTGAACGCTGCCGCGGCCGCCGTGCAGGCCGCCCTCGAGGCCCTCCCGAACATCGGGTCCGGCGGCGTCGTGTGCGCCGGCGGTGCCCTGCCGACCGCCGTCACCGTGACGTTCAGCGGCCCGCTGGTCGCCGGCCGGAACGTCGCGCCCCTCACCGTCGGCAACGGCGCGACGGGCCTCACGATCGCCCAGACCACGCCGGGCGCCGGGTACGGCGACCCGGTGACCGTGACCAGGTTCCTGGAGTTCAACAGCGAGTCGATGGAGCTGCAGGAGGAGCCGGTGGAGTCCGCCGGCATGCGGCCCGGCAACACCGTCCTGCGGTCCGACCGGTTCGCGGTGAACCGCAAGGGCGCGACGGGCGGCATCGAGTTCGAGGTGGTCGACCGGGGCTTCGGCCTGCCGATCGCCCACGCGATGGGTGCCCCCGCCGTGATCACCACCCCGGTCGGCGGGACGAACAGCCGGCTGCACACCCACACCCTCGGGGACGCGTGGAACCGGTCCCTCACGTACCAGAAGGGCGTGCCGGACATCACCGGGTCCGCCAGCAACGTCCGGGCGTTCACGTACCCGGGGACGAAGATCACCCAGGCTGAGTTCTCGTGCGAGGTCGACGGGTTCCTCATGCTCGCCCTGGAGCTCGACTCGTACGATGAGCGGACCGACATCGCGCTCGCCGCGGCGAGCTACGCAACGGGCGCGACCCCGTTCCACTTCGGCCAGGCGCAGGCCAGGGTCGGCGGTGCGCTGGTCGATGCCCGGTCGTTCCGCCTCACGATCCCCCGGCCCCTGGCGACGGAGCGGTACTTCATGCGGGGCGACACCCGCAAGAAGCAACCGATCCTCAACGCGATGGCGGAGATCACCGGTGAGCTGGTCATGGAGTTCGAGTCCCTCGCGATGGCGAACCGGTACAACGCTGCGACGCCGGCGGGCCGCATCGCCCCGTTCCAGATCGACTTCACCGGCCCGATCCTCGAGGCCGCGATCCCCGCGACGTTCGGGCTGCTGTGCCCCGCCTGCCGGTGGGAACCTGCGAGCCCGACGATCGAGGGCCCGGACCTGGTGACCGTCACGTACACGTTCCGGGTGCTGAACGACGGCACGAACCAGCCGGTGACGTGCACGTACCAGACGCTGGACTTGGCGAGCTGATGGGGTTCGCCGCCGCCTACGTGCAGGGCCTCCCCGAGCTGGAGAGGGACCTGCGGACGATGGGGGACCGGGGGGCACGGCGTGCCCTGTACCGGGGCCTCCGGGCGGCCGGCAACGTCGTCCGGGATGAAGCCCGCAGCAGGATCCGCGGGCAGTTCACGCAGCGCACCGGTGACCTGCACGCAGGGACGCGGGTCACCAGGGCGACACCACGGTCCGTGGTGATCGCCAGCACCGCCCGGCACCGCGGCTACCTGTACCCCGCTCGGTTCGAGTACGGGGGCCGCGGGGCGGGCAGCAGTGGCCCCAGGGCGTTCCTGGAGCCCGCCCTGGAAGCGAAGGCCGGTGAAGCGGTGACCGTGTTGGAACACCGCCTCAACCTGGTTCTGCGCGAGCACAACCTATGACCGCGGGAGGGCACACCGCATGAGCTTCGGCACCGTAGAGATCAAGGGCCGCCGGTATGAGCTGCCGAACATCACGTCCCCGACGATTCGGGAAGCGAAACGGATCAAGCAGGCCACCGGCATGCCTCCGGTCGTGCTGATGACCGCCCTGCAGAACGCCGACCCGGACGCGTGGGCGGGGGTCGTGCTGATCGCGATGCAGGCCATCGACCCGCGCATCGGGGACCGCGCGCTCGAGGATCTCGACCTGTTCGAGGTGATGGCGAGTTTCACCCCGGCGGAGGACTTCGAGGACGTGGAGGACGCTGACCCCCCGGTCGTGGCGGCCGGCGCCGCCGCGCCCGCCGCCCCAGCGACCTCATCGAGCAAGGGCTAGACGCCCGTGACCTCTGGACCCCGGTCATCGCCGAGCACTTCGGCATCCGGCCGTGGGAGATGCAGGATCTCCGCCCCGACGAGCTGGACGACGTGTTCGACCACCTGACCAAGCTCGCCGAGCACCACCGGCGCGCCCAGCAGGCGGCCAGGTAGATGGCGCGCCAAGTCACCGTCAACCTGATCGGCAACGCCCGCTCTCTGGAGCGGGCGTTCAGCCGGGCCGTGACCAGCAGCGGCACGTTCGGGCGGGTCATGAGCCGCGGCCTGGTCGCCGCGAGCGCCGCCGTGACTGCCGCGGTCGGCGGCAGCGTGAAGGTCGCCGCGGACTTCGAGAAGCGGATGGGCACGGTTGCGGCTGTGTCTGGTGCGACCGCACCGCAGATGGCGAAGCTGGAGCGCGCCGCGCTGCGCCTCGGCAGCACGTCGACGTTCAGCGCCCTGGAGGTCGCCGACGCACAGATCGAGCTGGCGAAAGCCGGCTTGACCACGCAGCAGATCCTCAGCGGCGGCCTGAAGAGCGCGCTGACCCTGGCGACGGTGGGGAATCTGAAGTTGGGCGAGGCGGCGACGTTCACCTCGAACGCCATGACGATGTTCGGGCTGAGCGGCAAGGACTCGATGCTCATCGCGACGTCGTTCGCGCAGGCAGCGAACATGACGACTGCCGACGTGCGGGACTTCGGGGCGGCCCTGGTGCAGTCCGGCAACAGCGCCAAGAGCGCGGGCCTGTCGTACGTGGAGACCATCACGTTCCTGACGGCCTTGGCGAAGCAAGGAGTGCAGGGCTCCGACGCTGGCACCAGCTTGAAGACGGCGTTGATCCAGCTGATCAAGCCGACCAAGCAGCAGGCGGACGCCGCGAAGAAGTTCGGCTTGAGCTTCCTCGACGCCAACGGCCAGATGAAGGATGCCGCTGCTATCTCGACGATGCTGCGGGAGCGCACTCGTGGTCTGACAAAGGCCCAGCGCACCGCCCTGTTTGCGACCTTGGCCGGTACCGACGGTGTCCGTACCTTGTTGGCGCTCTACGAGGTGGGTCCCGAGGCCCTCGCACAGTTCGAGAACAAGCTGTCGGACCAAGGTGTGCTCGCCAAGATCATGGCGAAGCTCAACGACAACCTGGCGGCCAAGCTCGACAAGCTCCGCAACGCACTGATCAGCGTCGGCATCGTGCTCGGGACAGCACTCATTCCGGTGCTGTCTGACGCCGCTACGCGTGTTGCCAACTTCGTCACGCGGGCTCAGGAGGCTGGCACCATCGACCGGATCGCGGCGGCGGTCCGTTCGTTCGGGGCGGCCCTGGCGGCCACCGTCGGGTTCCTCATCGCGAACGCCGACATCATCGGGGACGTGGTCCTCGGGGTCGCGGCGTTCGCCGCCGTGCTCGGCCCCGTGGTGGCAGCGACTAGGGCGTGGGCGGCGGCGACCGCCCTGGTGACCGCCGCGATGGCGGTGAACCCCGTGTTCCTCGCGGTCGCCGCGATCGCCGCCCTCGTCGCGATCATCGTCGTCGCGTACCGCCGCAGCGAAACGTTCCGGGCGGGCGTCAACGCGGTCGCCGCGGCCCTGCGTGGCGCGTTCACCAGCGCGGTGCGCACCGCGACGCAGCTGTGGAGCCGGTTCGGGGATGACCTGCTCAGTGTCGCCCGGACCGCCCTGCGGGTCCTGTCGGTCGTGTTCGCCCCGATGCTGAACATCATCCGCGGTGTCTTCCAGACCGTGACCGCAGCGATCCGTGGGGACTGGAGCGGCGTCATGCGTGGCCTGGCAATGATCGCGACCGCCGGCATGCGCGCCGTGATCGGCGCGATCCGGGCGGTCGTCGGTGGCGTCCTCGGCGCGGCGGTCGCCGTCGGCCGCGCGATCGTGAACGGCATCCGTGACCGCGGCCTGTCCGGCCTTGCCCAGCTCGCCGGCCAGCTGATCGGGAAGATCACGAGCGCCCTGGTGTCAGCGCGTTCGGTGGCGTTCGCGTGGGCCGTCGGCGTCGGCGCGATGATCGTCAGCGGCGTCGTGAGTGGACTTGGTGGCCTGTTCGGGGCGATCAAGAGCAAGGCGGAGTCCTCCATCCGGAGCGCCCTGTCGAGCCTGTCCCCGTTCAGCCCCGTCGAGCACGGCGGGAGGATCCACATCGGTGAACCGATCGTGCGGGGCGCGACGAAGGCGCTGGAGTCCGGGAAGGGCAAGATTCAGCGGGCCCTGACGAACACCGTCAGGGACGCGGTCCGGGACGCCCGCGGGAACCTGTCGAGCCTGACGACGGACATCGGGTCCACGATCGGCCAGGCGATCGACGCCCGCACCGCGCGCCGCACCGGGGCCCTGGACAACAGCCCGGAGGCCACCCGCCTGCGGGAGATCCAGACCCAGCTCGAGCAGGAAGCCGCCGCCCGGGAGAAAGCGCGCCTGGAACGCGCTGTCGCGGACGCCGAGACCGACCAAGACCGCGCGGACGCCCAGCAGGCCCTTGCCACCTGGACGCTGGAGCAGGAAGCCCGCGCGATCCAGGCGAGCCTCGACCAGCGGCGGGCCGCCCTGGAGGCGGAGGGTGAGCAGGACAAGGCCCGCACCGAATCAAGTCTGCGTGAGCTCACGGACCGGCTGAACCGTGGCCTGATCAGCTACCAGGACTTCACCGCCCAGGTGAACGCGATCACCGGGCCGATGGGGACCCTGATCGGCGACACCCTCGGGGAGTCGATCCAGCGTGCCTTCGCGGACGCGTTGGGCGCGATCCGGGCGCAGGCCGAAGCTCTGACGAGCGACCCCAGGTGGGGGCGCGTCAGCGGGCAACCGGCGGTCGTGTCGCCCGCCGGGATCGAGCAGCGCGAGTGGGCCGAGCGCAACGCGGCGCTCAGGGAGCGCGTCGCTGACGCCCGCCGGAAGGTGAAAGAGGCGGAGACCTCCCAGCAGAAGGCGAAGGCCCAGGAGGCCCTGGATGCGGCGCAGCGGGCCCTGGCCCGCCACCAGCAGCTGCGTCCGCGGCGGGCGGCGATCGGGGCGCTGGTGACCAGCCCGACGCTGATGCTCGCCGGGGAGAAGGGCGACGAGCTGATCCTGCCGCTGCGGAACCGTGAGCGCGCCCGGACGTTGCTGGAGCAGGCCCGCGGCCTGGTCGGCGGCCGCGGGGCGGCCGGCGGGAACCAGATCACGATGAACATCTACCCGTCGGGTGCCGCTGCCGATGACCCGCGGGCGCTGATGGCCGCCGTGTCGTGGCAGCTGCGAACCGTGGGGGCGAGCTGATGCTG
>LNFL01000073.1 GCA_001464275.1 Actinobacteria bacterium Ga0077560
CAACATCGCCGGTTCCGAGCGGCTCATCATGTCGCTGCCCGCCGTCGGGTACCGCACGGTGCTGGATGTGGGCTGCGGCACCGGCTGGACCTCCGCGGCGATGATCCGGCGGTTCGGGGACGTCGAGACGATCGTGGGCGTCGACGCGTCGCAGGGGATGCTGGAGCGCTTCGCCGCCAAGCTCGGGGGCGAGTTCCCCGCCGTCCGGGTGGAGCTGCGCTGTGAGGACGTCATGGCGATGGGTGTCCCCGACGCCACCTTCGACGCGGTGGTGTGCGCGATGGCGTTGCATTGGTTCCCCGACAAGCCCGGTGCCGTCGCGCGCATGGGCCGGGCGCTGCGCCCCGGGGGCGTCCTGGGGATCCTCACCGCCGGGCACGGCGGCGAGGACGCCTGGCGGGACCTGCTGGAACGGGTCGGCGCGCCCCCGGAGTGGACCGGCTGGTTCGCGGCGAACCAGCTCGACGTGGACGAGATGGCCGCCCACCTGCGGGCCGCCGGCCTTGAGCCGCTGGACGTCTGGATGGAGCGGCGGCGCCGTCACACCCCTCCGGACGCGTTCATGGCCCGGACGCGCTCGGTCGCCGCCCACCTGCTGGGGAACCCGCCCGGGGGGTTCAGCGAACTCGACCAGCGCATCGAGCGGGCCCTGCACGAGGCCGCCGGCCCGGACGGCTTCGCCTACGACTACTGCAAGCTCAACGCAGTGGCCCGCAGGCCCGCCTGACGATCACCCTTGCCGCGCGGGCCCGCGCGGTCGACGACCCTGCGAAGACGAGGCGATGCGTCCTCGCGCAGGAGAATTCGTCCGATGAGTGGACTCCAATGTCCGTCTCATGATCGTCCAATGATGGTCAAGGATTCTCGAGCGGCATCAGACGCCGACTAGGAGAACCCACGATGACGAACCGCCGCTCCACCGCACGTCTTCTCGCCGCCGGCCTCGCCGCCGGGTGCGCCCTTGCAACGGCCTCCCAGGCCTCCGCGATCACGACGACCGCCGAGCTCCGCACCGCCTGCGCCGTTCCCGGCAACACCGTCAACCTCCCGGATGGCGCCGTGATCGGCGCCGGCGCTCCCGTCGCGCTTCCCGAGGCGATCCCGACCGGCTGCACCATCGTCGTCGGCACGGACTCCTCCCTCGAGTTCATCGGGGTGGGAGCCCGGTTCGCCGGTCCCCTCGCGATCCGCGGTGGCGTCAAGGCGAGGGTGACCCTCGACGGCGCCCTGATCGAGGCGCCCACCGCGACCATCGACCTCTCGCGCGACATCACCGAGACGCGCATCATCAACTCGACGCTCCGGTCCACCTCCGGGGACGTCTTCCTGCGCAACGGCGCCTACGGGCTCCTGCAGCTGGTCGAGAACGTGCCCGGTGCCGACGCGGTGGACGCCGCGGGCGCCGCCCGGATCACCACCGGACTGAAGGGCGTCGTCGAGGTCAACAACGCAGGGGTGGCGGGCGCGCGTGTGGCGATCGCCATGCCCGGTACCGAGAGCGTCCTGATGACCGAGCGCGGACGCCTCACGGGCCGCACCGCCGATGTCTCCATCACGAGCTCCACGGCGAAGACGAGCGCCACCCTGATGGACTCCACGATCCGCGCGGCAGGGGACGTGCGCGTCGCGCTGACCGGGAACGAGTCGTCCGTGGTCGGGACGCAGCTGACGGCGCAGAGCTCCGGCGGCAACGTCGTCATGACGGTCAGCCCGTCGAGCCCCTACGGCAAGGTCGAGCTGGTCGAGTCGCGCCTGGAGGGCCTGCGGGTCTCGGCCGAGGCGTCGCTGCTCTCGCAGTTCGGCGCGGTCAAGCTCATCGGGACCGCCGCCCGTGCCGGTGTCGTCACCTCGGGGACGGACGCGGTCTTCCGGACCGGGTCCCTCGGCACCACCGAGGTGGTGGAGAACATCGTGACCGCCGACCGGGCGATCCGGATCACCACGGGCCTGAGCGGGTCGTGCAAGTCGGAGCTCAACCGGTTCACGGCCCCCATCCAGCAGGTCTGCCGCTGAACCCCCCGCCCGTGCGCGACCGGCATCGTCCGGCGCGCACGGGCGGCGGTTCAGCAGTTGATCGCCCGGCCGTTCCGGCAGGTGTCGTTGCCCGGCCCGCCGTCGTTCACGTTCCGGCCGGCCTGCCCGTTGATGACGTCCCGAGCGGCGCCACCGTACGAGAGGTCGTCACCCGGACCGCCCAGGATCACGTCTCGGCCCGGCCCGCCGCAGAGGATGTCGTTTCCGCCGAGCCCGAGGATGCCGTCGTCGCCTCCAAGGCCCGGGCGCTCCGGCACGGACCGCCCCACACAGGAGGCCTCCGCGCGGGCCTCCTGCGTGGGGTGCGACGCCTGCCCGGCCCCGGCCGGCGGTGAACGGGGCGGCGCGACCCGTGATCAGGCGGTCTCGTAGATGCGGATCTCGGGATCGCCCTGAAGGATCGGGCTCAGCCCGGCGACCACGTCGTTCGTGAACAGCTCGCTGCTCAGGTACGCCTGTGCCTGCGCGGCCGTCTTGAAGCCGTGGAGCACCTGAACGTCGTCCTCCCGAAGCAGCAGCTCCTTGCTGGTGGCACCGGGCACCGTGTCCAGGAACGGCTGCTTGTACCTCTGGTACACCGCCGCCCCGGCGGGCCGGTCGGCGTCGTTGACCTTCAGGGTGATCTCCAGGTACGCCATGACGGCTCCTCGTCTCGTTTCCGGCAGCACCGCTGCCACGTGCCGAGTTATCCCCCACCCGCCATCGCCGCGGTAGGCGGGCGCGGTGAATCAGCCCATAACGGTTCGCTATGGCGATGTGGCGATCGCGGCAACCTGCCTTGCGAGCATGGCCAGGTCCCGGGTGAGCGCCGAAGCCGGGTCCCAGATGGCCTCGTAGAAGATCTCCACGACCTGCCCGTCCTCATGCAACGGGCGGCGATGCTCGGCCGGGCCCGTCACCTTCGACGATGGGAGCACCGCCGCTCCGAGGCCGAGCGCCGCCCACTCCTCAAGCATGCGGTAGCTGGTCGCCTCCCCCGGATAGATGGAGTGCGGGACGGAATGCGAGGCCAGGAGATCCTTCGTGAACGTCGTGAGTCCGCATGAATCGGCCACCAGGATCAGCGGCGTGGCCCCCAGCTCGGCGACCTCTGCGGGCACGGTCGCATCCGGCTCGGCCCGCACGACGAACAACGGCTCCGACGCGATGTACCGGTGCTCGTAGCCGGGGAGCGGCAACACCGACGGTACGAGGATCAGGTCGAGTTCTCCGGACACCAGCCCCTCCCTGAGCTCGCGCATGTTCGCCTCGCGCAGAACCAGCTCAGGCGGCCCGTGCGCAGCGTCAAGCGCGCATGCCGCGGCGTAGGCGGCACCGACCAGCTTGGGGTCGATGAGCGGCGAGATGCCGACCCGGATCCGCCGGTCCCCGGGTTCGGTGAGCCTCCGCGCCTCCGCCGACACCTCATCCAGCGCGGCCAGGGCCCGCTCGATGAGCGGCAGCATCCGGGTTGCGAACGGCGTCTGGGTCACACCCCGGGGCGACCGCTCGAACAGCCGCCCCCCGAGGCGCCCCTCGAGCTTCATGATCCCGTTGGAGAGGGCCGGCTGCGTCACCCCATAGGCTCGTGCGGCGGCCGTGAACGACCCGGTCTGCGCAACGGCTTGGGCATACCGAAGGGCCTCCACGCTCAAGCGATCCCTCATACACGCACCCTATCGCCGGGGATGGCTGCGCGACTCGCCCCCGCCGCTGCACTGGGCGTGCGTCGCCCTCGGCCGGGCGGCGCGAGCACCCGCCGGCAAACGCGATCTCACCATGGGCCGTACAGGGCTCGAACCTGTGACCTTGGGGTTAGAAGGAGCCCCGGCGGATGTCGGTGGGTCTCGGTGGGTCAATGAGAAGCCCACATCTAAGGCGATTTCGCCCCTCCGCTGGGGCCTCCGGTTTCGGTGGTGCGAGTGCTCGATGGGGTCAGCCCCATCCGGATCTGACCACGAGGGGCCAGCTGTAGCCGCGCACTCGGCCGTTGGCGAGGTGGATCCTGAGTCGTACGTCGACGGCGATGGTCGGTCCCGCGCCGCCCCAGCCGTCAAGGGTTCCCCGTGCGGCCAGGAGCCGGGCGGCGATCCCTGAGCGGCGCAGGGTTCCCTGCCAGTAGGTCGTCCCCCGGACGGGGCGCATCGGGATGGTGCGGCCGTCAATGGTGGCGGTGATCCGGCGGATCGCGGCTTGGCGCGGCCACGCCGCGATCCGCAGCTCATCGCACGAGGCGGGAATGCACCCCATCCCGGCGGACATCGGCCGGGTGACCGGATCGCCAAGGTTGTCGATCGGGGTGGGGACCTCGACCACCACGATCCGCGCACGACCATCCGCCGTGGAGGGGTCGGTACCCGGCAGCGGGCGTTGGTCCACCACGGTGCCGGCTGCTCGCAGGCCACGCTTCGCGATCACGACGTCCGGGGCGCGCGCGACCTCGGGGGTCAGGCCCACGGCGCGCAGGCGCGTCCACGCCTCATCCTCCCGGAGGCCACGCAGTTCAGGCATCGCTGCCTGCCGGGCGGCTGGCGGCTCGCTTCCCCCTGGCAGGATCGTCCAGAGTCCGAGGCCGGCCGCCGCGACGCAGACCACCGGAAGGGTCACGCTCGTGACCCGCCGCACACGTCCGCGGCGCCTGCTGCGGGCCGCGGCGTCCGTGACCGCCCGCAGGGCGGCCGCCGAGCGACCCGGGTCCGGCGCGTCGGTGTCGTGCAGGGCGGCGTGCAGTGCGTCTTCCAGGCTCACCTGGGCACCTCCAAATGGGTTCGAAGGTCCGCCATCGCACGGTTGAGGCGGGAGTTGACGGTCCCCACCGGCACCGCGAGCGCCTCGGCGATCTCACTCGGGGTCAGCTCCAGGCCGAACCGCAGCAGGACGACGACCCGTCGATCCTCAGCAAGGCCATCGACCAGCTTGAGGATCCCGGCGGGTTCGGCGGTGCCCGCGGGATCCTGCGTCTCCTCGCTGAGGGACACCAGGCGGGCGCCGCGGCGTCGGTGGTTGATGGCGGTGTTGATGACCACCCGACGCAACCACGGCGCGAACGGACGTGAGGGGTCGAAGCGGTGCAGCCGACCGAACGCGCGAACCAGGGCTTCCTGGGCGATGTCCTCTGCGGCCGAGGCATCACCGCCAAGGAGCCGAGCGGTCCTGCAAGCGGCCGGCCAGTGACGTTCGAACAACGTGCCCACCGCGTCACGGTCACCGCGCTGAGCCGCCCGCGCCAGGTCTTCATCCGAGTGATCCACCACCTGGACTACACCTCACGCGGCGCGAGAAGTCCCGTCGAGTCACGGCCGCGGCCCGGCCCGGGGGATGCGATGACGGAAGGTCGTCCGCAGTCGCGGCGCGAAGTCACCGGTGTACGCGCGAGGACGGACACAAACGTGGCGGTCCGTTCGTTGATGGGGTGATGAGCACAATGACCGCATCTTCAGAGCGTGAGCTGGTTGGGCGAGCCCGGCGCGGTGACGCCCGCGCCGTGGCGGAGTTGTTCGATGCGCACTGGCATGGGGCGTGGCGTGTCGCGGTGGGTGTCTCCGGTGACCCGGCGGCCTCCGAGGACATCGCCCAGGAAGCCTTCCTCAGGGCGATCCGGAGCCTGCCCGGCTTCGACGGACGGCGACCGTTCGCGGTGTGGCTGCACCGGATCGTGGTGAACACCGCCATCGACCACGTACGGCGGGAACGACGCCGGCCGGACCTGTCCCAAAGCGCCCCCGGCGCGG
The DNA here is from genome assembly GCA_001464275.1 of Actinobacteria bacterium Ga0077560. GTDB lineage: Bacteria > Actinomycetota > Thermoleophilia > Miltoncostaeales > Miltoncostaeaceae. The sequence continues at coordinate 5,745 of LNFL01000073.1, forward strand.
ACGCGCCGGGCGGGCCGGACGGAGGCTCGCCGGAGCTGCTGGCCGCGTTGCTGGCCCTCACCGACGAGCAGCGCGCGGTGGTGTTCCTGCATTTCTGGGTGGGGCACACCGTCGATGAGGTCGCGGTCGTGCTCGGTGTTGCCCGCGGCACCGTCCGCTCGCGCCTGGCACGCGCGATGACCGCGCTGCGAGCGCACCCTGACCTCCAGGCGATTGCGAGGGTGACCGATGTCTGAACCCCACACCGCAGACGAGCAGACCCGGATCGTGGCGGCGCTGTCATCGCTGCATCCGGACCCTGCGGCGACCGACCGGGCCCGGGCCGCGGTGATCGGCGCGGCAGCAGCACCGAGTGTGCGCCGGCCGTTGCGGTGGGTGCGCCCGTCGCTTCGCTTCGCGTTGCCCGCCGCGGGGATCGCGGCGATCGGGACCGTGCTGGTCCTGTCCCTTCCCCGCGGGGAGGAGGACCGCGCGGCGGTGCCGCCCGGTCCCCAGACCGAGAGCTGCGTGGTGCAGCGCGGGCAGACCTTCCGCATCCTTCCCCTCGAGCCCGCCGTGGCGATGCGGGCGGGAACGGCGACGGTGATGTGGAACGCCTTCGACCGCAGCATCCGCGTTGCGGACGCCCCGGAGGGAGGCCCCTTCGCGTCCACACGCCTGAGCGGGCCGGATGTGTTCGGCACGATCGGTCCCGCGTTCGAACAGAACGAACGTGGTGACGGCGTGGCCGCGTGGGTCGACGCCCGGCAGGTGGTCGCGGTCCATCGCTCCGCCGGCGGTGAGTGGAGCGAGCCGGAGGTCCTCGGCCGCGTCAATGCGGACCGCGGCCCGTACAACGGCCCCGCGGTGGCCATGGCCCCCGACGGTACCGCCACCGTGGCGTGGCCGTCCGGGACCGGGCTCCGGGGCGCCCGCCGCGCACCCGACGGTGCCTGGAGCCGCTCCGCGACCCGAGATCCGGCACCGCTGTACCCGAACATGCCGGGCGCCTCGGAGGTGGCGATGGCCACCGACGACGACGGCGACGTCGCGGCCGTCTGGATGCTGGCCGGCGACGGCATCGGCGCGGCGACCTGGCCGGTCGACGAAACCGGATGGACGCCGACGCAAAAGGTCCTGAGCACCGTCAGCGGGCCCATCAGCATGTACGGCAACGCCCGGATCGTCGGCTCCGGACGCGGATTCGTGCTGAGCATGCTCGTGGGCCGGACCACCCGGGTGCGCGACGGCGGGTTGATCGCCGCCCGGGACGACATGGTTGTCGCCACCCGGCTCCCGGCGGGGGCCTCCACGTGGAGCCGCGCCGTGCGGATGAGCCCCCGCGGTGAGGTCCCCGGGCAGAACACGAGCGTCGCTGGCCCCGACGGAGAGGTCGCGGTCGCCTGGACCGCCACCGCAGCGCCGGGGACTCCGGCCTACCAGCGGCCCGGATTCCCGCCGCGCACCCTGCGCGTCGCGCTCAGCCAAGACGGACGGTTCCGGTCGACACTGCTGGTTCCGGGCGCGCGGGGCACCATCAGCAGCCCCGCCCTTGCCCTGGGGGATGGCGGCCAGCTCACCGTCGCCTGGACCGACGGGGCGAACCGGAACTCCGGGCGGAACTCCAGCGTCAGGGTGATCACCTACACGGCCGGACAGGGCTGGTCGGGTGCCCGCCGCATCTCCGACCGCGGTACCGGACCGCTCACACCGGCCCTCGCTCGCGACGCGGCGGGGAACACCGTCGCGGCATGGATGCGCTGCGCCGGAGGCCGCGACCTGGTCCTTCAGGTCGCAACCCGTCCGGCCGGCGCGGATTGGGGTGCCGCCACGCGCGTGCAGTAGGGCGATGCCGGAACCGCGGAGGTGGTGGGAGCGACCCACCTCCGGGTTCTGAACGCAGCAACGCGGGCGGTTGTGCGTGGGCCTGGGGCCGAACGCCCGGTGCACGAATAACCCGGGCAGGTTGGCTGGAACATGCGGAACGCCCGGCGCAGGAGTCCGGGCGGCCGGAAGGCGCCCCGTGCCCTGCCGCCGGAGCACCGACGTGCACGTCATTGCCCGCTTGCCGCTGGACGTCTCGGCCGCGACGGCGGGCCCGTCGCTTCACGCCTGGAGCGGTCTCGCGTGGTACCCCGAGGGACCCGGTTCCAGTGGCGACCCGGTCCCGAGTGGGGGCGGGGTGAGAGGGTCGGGACGCAGGTTGCGGGTTCGTTCGTTGACGAGGTGCATGCCTGATTCCGAACAACGTCTGATCGCCGACGCGCGCCGCGGGTCCCGTGAGGCGCGGGGGGAGTTGTTCGCCCTGCATTGGCGGGATGCGTGGCGCACCGCCCGGGCGGTGTGCGGCGATGACCAGCGCGCCCAGGACATCGCCCAGGAGGCGCTGGTGCAGGCCGTGACCAAGCTCGGCCGCTTCGACGGGCGCCGCCCGTTCGGGGCATGGCTGCGACGCATCGTGGTCAATCAGGCGATCGACACCACGCGACGCGACCGGCGCCTGATCGGGCTGGACGCCGCGTCGGATCTCGCCGCCGAGGGGTTCGCGGACTGGGAGCCCGGGCTGGCGTCCGCGGTCCGTGCGCTGCCCGCAGACCGGCGGGCCCTGGTGGCATTGCGCTACGGCCTGGACCTGACCCCGCCGGAGATCGCCGAGGCGATGGGTCTTCAGGTCGGCACCGTCCATTCACGTCTCGCCCGTGCCCTGGCCGAGCTGCGCCAGCGGCTGGAGGTCACCGATGTCCGCTGAGATCGAACAGCGCCTGGCCGACACGCTGCGCCCGGGCGAACCCCCGGCGGGGTCCCTGCAGATGGCATTGGAGTACCTGGACACCCGCGCCCCGGCGCGCAGGACGCCGTCTCGCGCCCGGCGTGTGTGGGGGGGCGTGGCACTCGCTGGGACGATTGCCGGGTTCGGTGCGCTGCTCGTGCTGGCAATGCCGCGGGGAACCGATGCGCCGGCCCCGACGCCGACGGGAAGCATCAGCGGCTTCAGTGTGCTCGGCGGACGAGCATTCCCCGATCCAGGCCTGGTGACCGTGAGGCCTGACGGGCTGGGCTTCCCGGGCGTGCAGCCGGGATCGCTGCGGCTCGCGAGGGATCTGCCGACCGGCGTTCGAGTCCTGGTGGGGCGGACCAACACGGGCTTTGTGTGCCTTTTCGCGGTGCCTCCGCGCATCAGCTTCCGTTCGGGGACCTGCGCGCCGGCGGAGGATGTGCGTCGCGCGGCGCTTGTGCAGAGCTCCTGGTGGAACAGGTCGCAGACGATTGTGCTGGTCCCCGACGGCACCACGGTGAGCACCGTCTCCGGGCAGCCGGTGCGGGTCCGAAACAACGTCGCCGTGCTGGAGCGCACCGTGAGGCAGGTGGTGCTCCGGACTCCGGCGGGTGACCGGCGCGTTCGGTTCAACGGGGCAGATCCTGTGCCATTGACCGCGGCGGACCGTCAACGGCCGGCGATCGTCCCGGACCTCACCGACCTCACGCCCTTCGAGGCGGCAGAGGTCCTGAAGGCGGCCCGGCTGGCCGACGGCGCACTCCAGGCCGAGTCGGTCGACACGGCGCCGAACCGGGTCGTCGGGCAGCGTCCGCTGCCTGGCGCGGCCGCCCCCGCGGGTAGCGACGTCCGTCTCTCCGTGAGTGCGCCGCTGGGCCCCAACGGGACGCGGGTGAGCGTGGCACCGGACACCGTGGTCCGCTGGGCGCCCCCGGGGTCCTCCCGCCAGTTCCGCACCGATCGACTTGCCGCATTCCGGGGGACCGTGACCGTCCTGGTCTTCGCCCGCCTGCGGGCCGATGCCGAGGTGATCGCCAAACTCAGCAGCCCCCTGACGGCGCCCGCCCCCGTAGCCGTCGCACTCAACGGCAGTGAGGCAAAAGCGCTTTCGTTTCGCCGGGCGCGCGGCGGGTTCGGCGTGGTCGCAGATCCGGCCGGCGCCCTTGGCCGTGCGGTCGGCGTCACCAGCGCCCCAGCCGTTGTCATCCTCGACCGGGAAGGTCGCGTCGCGTACCGGCGCTCCGGTCGTCTGGACGTGCGCGAGGTTCCCACGGTGATGGCCGCGCTCAGGAGCGAACCCGCTCCGCCCGATGCGCCGCTGCCCGAAGCCCCGGCGGCCGCCAGATACCTGCAGGCCGGAACGCTGCTCGCCCCGGAGGATGTCCCCCAATCGGTGCTGCGCAACTGGGCCGCCGACGTGATCCCCGAGCGCGTACGGGCGTTCGGCCCCACGAGCAGCGGCTGGCGCGCTTGGATCGCGATCAATCGCCCCCGCCCCGGCATCGCCGGCACCACCTTCACCGTGGTGACCACCCGCGGAGTGCCGCGAGGAACACTTCCCGCCAGCCAGTCCGGGGCGATCGGCGTTCCACCGGTCCGCCCGGGTCAGAATCCCTGGGTGCTCCCCCTCGGCGCGTTCGGCTCCGGGAAGGCCACCCGCCTGCTGTGGGTAGTGGGCCCGGGCTACACCGAGGTCATCAACTTCGGGGACGCCTCGATCACCAACGGACTGCTCGAGATCCAGATGCGGGTACCCATGCCACGCGAGGTCATCCTCAACGGCCCTGCCGGACGGGCAACGATTCCGGTGCGCTAGAAGCCGTCTCGCCGGGCTACCTGTTTTGACACGGCCTCCCACGAGTCGCCCGCATGGCGGGCGGAGCCATCGCCGCCCTCCAGCACGGCCTGTTCCTCGCTACTGGTGCACCGCATCACCGACAAGATCCCTCCGCTCTGGCGGCTCGTTCGGTCCCGACTGATCGGGGGGTGTCCCAGCCTGGTGCTGAAGCACGGCGGGGAGGCTGAGCGTCTGCGGCCCAAAGAGTTGGAGCGTTCGGGACGCCGCAGGGTCTGTCGTGCGTCTATTAACCAGTGGACGTGACCGCATTCAGCATTCATGAGCTGGTGGTCGCCGCCGGTGCTGGTGACCGGGCAGCCCGGGAGGAGCTGTTCCGCCGGTTCTGGCCGGTGGCCTGGCGTCGTGCGTTCACGGTGGTCGGTGTGCGTGCCGCAGCGGATGACATCGCCCAGGATGCGTTGATCACCGGGATGGACCGGTTGGGGGATCTCGAGCACCCGGAGCGGTTCGCCGGGTGGCTCGACCGGGTTGTGGTCAACCGGTGCGTGGATTGGCTGCGGCGTGAGTCGCGGTTGGTCGGCTTGGACCCCGAGGGTGGGGTGTCGGTTGATTGGACCGGTGGAGCGGCTGCGGATCACGACCTGCGGCGCGCCGTGGCGGGCCTTGACCCGGATCGCCGTGTGGTGGTGGCGCTTCGGTATTGGCTGGATCTGACGCCAACCGAGATCGCCGAGGTGGTGGGGGTGCCGGTGGGGACGGTCAACTCGCGCCTTGCGCGGGCGCTTTCCGATCTGCGGGTGACGCTTGGAGCGGGTGATGGTGGCTGACCTTGAGACCCGGCTTCGGTTGGCACGGCCGGCCGAGAGTGAACCGACCCCGGAGGCCACCGACCGGGCGCTGCGGGCGCTGTCGCGTCGGCGCCGCGGCCGGGCGCGTTCGGCGGTCGCGTGGGTGGCGCGCACCCCGCGAGGGCGGCTGCTGGGCGTGGCGGTGCTGCTGGCCGCCGGGGGCACGGGTGTCGCGGCGACGCTGCTGCCGGGCGGCGGTGGGCAGGCGCCCCCGGTTGACCGTGGAGCGGTGACCGCGGCATGGGGGCCGGAGTTCGCGGTGGCGCCGGTGTTCCCCCGAGGGGAGTTCCCGAAGCCGGTGGCGGTGATGGACACCTCGGGGGCGGTGTTTGTGGCATGGAGCCGGGGTCGGCGGATCGAGGTGCGGCGCCGGCCGCCGGGCGGCCCATGGGAGCCGACCACGCGGCTGTCGGGGATCGGAGTTGGGACGGCGCGGCCGCAGGTCGCGTTCACCGATGGAGGCCGGGCGGCGGTGGTCGTGTGGCGCGAGCGGATCGGTGGGCGGGTGATCCGCCGGGTACTGCGCCTGCCCGACGGGTCGGTCGCCGGGGTGATCGAACGCCGGGTCGGGGCACGGTACGTCGTGGTCGCACGACGCTGGAGCACGGCCACCGGGTGGGGCCCGCGTGTTCAGGTCAGCGCGGACTCCTCCGGGAACCGCCGGGACATGGCGGACTTGGCGGTGCTTGGCCGTCCGGGCGGGGCATTCCTGGTGGCCTGGCCAAACCGGGACCGGATCCAGACCCGGGTGCTTGCGGCCGACGGCGGACTCACAGACGTGCAGGAGATCAGCCCCGCACGGGCGGGTGAGGTCGCTGACCCGGTGCTCGTTGATCGTGACGGCTCCCCCCTGCTGGTGTTCGCCCACCGGGAGCGGCCGGTGCCGAGCCACGATGGGACGGTGCTGGCCGTCAGCGCCGACGGCACGGGGTGGGGACGCCCCGTCGAGGTCGGGGCTGGGCTGGTGCTCAACGAGCGTCCGGTGGTCGCCACGCGCGGGCCTCGGGTCGTCGTGGCCTGGGCCAGCCGCAGCACCGGCACGCACATGGGGATCATGGTGTCTGAGCAGGCCGGCGGGCGGTGGAGTTCGGCGGCCCGCATCTCCAGCCCGACCCGTGAGGCGTTCTCCCCAGGTGCCGGGCTCGACCGTACGGGCACCGCCGTGGTGACTTGGTCCGTGGGTGCGGCGACGCAGATCAGCACTCGCCTCCCCGCAGGGTCCTGGACCGCGCCAACCGGTGTCAGCCGCGCCGGGCTCACCGGGTCGCTCTCCCCCGAGGCCAACCCGGTGGCATCCACGGGGGATGGGGACCTGGTGCTGGCCCTTGGTGCGCGTGATGGCATCAGGGTCGCCGACTGGCGCGGCGGGCGCCTCGTCAGGTCGGTCCCCGCCGCCAGCTCGACCGGCTGGCAGTTCGGCTACAGCGCGATCGTTGCGGCCCCCACCGGGTCCGCCGCCCTCTTGGTGACCACCTACCGTGCGGGCAGGTCCGGCATCTCGGTCATTGTCCGTGAGCCGGCCGGCCTCGGCCGCGACAAGGAGGGACGATGAGCACGCCCCGCTGGCCGCTTCTGTGCGTAGCGGCCCTCGCCTTCACCGGTGTCACCGGTTGCGGTGACTCCAACGCCCCGGCCCAGCAATCCGGGCCTACCGAGTGGCAGACACCGGTGCCGCTGCCCCCTGCCGCGCCGCCCGCCGCCGCGAAAACCGCCCCGCTGCCCGACGGCCGCCTCATCGCCGTTTGGGGCACGCGCCCCGGCAGCGCCTCGGCACGGCTGCTGAGCGCCATCCGTGAGGCTGACGGCACCTGGGGGCCGCCGCGTGATGTTGCACCGAGCGGGCCGTTCCCGCGAAGCGGGGTTCGGGTCACCACGAACGGCAGGGGGGAGGCGATCGCGTCATGGATGCTGTGGGACCGTCCTTCCGGCGCGGTCTTCGCCTTCGCCCAGGCCGCCCGCATGAAGGCCGACGGAAGCTGGGGACCAGTCCAGACGCTCTCGCGCGGCACCAACGGGTTGATGGATACCGCCGTCGCCCAACTGGATGACGGCACCGCCGCGGTCGTCTGGTCCGGTAGCGAACGCCGCGACGGCTCCTTCCATCCCAAGGCCAAGGCGGCGCTGCGAATCCGGGGACGCTGGCAGCCCGGCCGGGCGATCGGAGACGGGGAGCGATACCAGCCCGCTGCGGCCGCCGTGTCTCCGGGCAAGTCGATCGTGATCACCTGGGAGCACTTCGGCGGGAACACCAAACGCCAGCTGATGTCCCAGACCTGGCGAACCGGACGCGGCTGGACCCGACCCCGCGCGGTCTCACCGCTGGCCGACCGCCCACAGGAGATCACCACCGCCGCCAACCCGGCAGGCACGATCATCGGCGCCTGGGGCGGCGGCGGACGGGGCCTGCACGTCGCCTACAGGTCACCGACCGGCGGATGGGGATCACCGCGGACCCTGCTGCCCTCCGGCTACCTGCAACAGCTCACCGCCACCATCGGAGACGACGGGACCGCGGTGATCACCGCCATCATCTGGCAGGGCGGTACCCGGCCGGTCCGCCTGGAGGCCTGGACGGTCACCCCGACCGGAACCCCAACCCGGACCGTGCTCTCACGCACCCGCATGACCCCGGGCCCCGGGAACCGGCCGTCGCTGCCGGACTACACGACCGCCGTGCACGCGGGCGCGGACGGCCTGACGACCGTGGCTTGGACGGGACCGACCCAACCGCAGGACCTCACCACCACCGCGATCACCGTGACCCCGCTCAACGGGTCGACATCCACCAACGTCCCGACAACCGGAGACGGCCTGGTCGGAGGGATCCGCCTCAGCGGGCTCCAGGGGACGGCACAACTCCTGGAATGGGACGTCCTTTCACCGACCGGCAACAACCGGACGGAGACCTACCGCACGACCAGCCGCTGACGCGCCGTCCCGGGCCCAGCTCGGCGGCCTTGCGACCCGCCCGTTCGCCATCGGGAACTGCGGGCGTGCGG
>LNFL01000074.1 GCA_001464275.1 Actinobacteria bacterium Ga0077560
GACGGGCGGTACACCCGGCCCGCGCCGCCGGTGGCGAGCACGACGGCCTTCGCCCCGATGGTCTCGATGGTGCCGTGGACCATGTCAGATCGGAAGAGCGTCGTGGGGTGGAACTGCATGAACTCCATGTCCTTCAGCGGCACGCCGGCCCGCAGGGCCAGGCCCATGCCGTCGCCGGTGGAGCTGTGCGCGTTCGTGGACGGGCGGTACACCCGGCCCGCGCCGCCGGTGGCGAGCACGACGGCCTTCGCCCCGATGGTCTCGATGGTGCCGTGGACCATGTCGTAGGCCACGACCCCGCAGCACCCGCCGTGGTCGTCAGGGATGAGCTCCGTGACGAAGTACTCCTCGTACGTCGGGATGTCGTACTTCACGCACACCGTGTAGAGCGTGTGGAGGATCACCAGGCCGGTGAGGTCCGCGGCGTAACAGGTGCGCGGGAAGCCGGCGCCTCCGAATGGACGCTGGGCGATCTTGCCGGTGGTCTCGTGACGCGAGAAGACGGCGCCCCAGTGCTCCAGCTGGATGATCTCGCCGGGCGCGTCGCCACACAGGATCTCGATGGCGTCCTGGTCGCCGAGGTAGTCGGACCCCTTCACCGTGTCGAAGGTGTGGTTGTCGGTGCTGTCGTCGGTCGCGTTGCCGAGCGCGGCGTTGATGCCGCCCTGGGCCGCGCCCGAGTGACTCCGCACCGGGTGCACCTTCGTCACGAGCGCGACATCGACACCGGCTTCGTGCGCTGCGATCGCCGCGCGCATCCCCGCCAGGCCGGCCCCGACGACGACGACGTCATGGGTGTGCAAGCTTCCGCCCCCCGCGTCCTGTCTTAGTTGGTGGAAATGGACGTTCTCCCGACCGCGGAATCTACCGCACTATGGGCGTTCTGCCCCGGGACAACCGACCCCGGAAGCGCCGGATTCGGGGCATCCGTCCCGCGACTGCGGAGGAGCCGCATCCGGCGCGCGCGAACGGGCTCCGCTCGCGGCTCGACCGGTGCGGCCGGATCGGCCCGTCCCGGTATAGTCCACGGGTCGCTCGCGGCCGGGTCCGGTCCCCTCACGGCGCCCCCGTTTCCGGCGAAGCCACACGGCGCATCGTCCGGTACGCGTTCGACTACGCTCGTCAGAGCGGCCGCGGCGGTTTCGTGGCCGTCAACAGGGCCGAGAGCATGAAGTGCACGGATGGCCCGTTCCTCCGCACCGCGACGAGGGTCGCGGCGGGAGGCAGGGACATCGATGAGCGGATCGTCGACAAGATGAACGAGGTGAACGCCTGATGAGTGTTCTGCGAGTCGCAGTCACCGGCGCGGCCGGCCAGATCGGCTACGCGCTGCTTCCCCGCATCGCCGCAGGGGAGATGTTCGGGAAGGACCAGCCCATCGAGCTGCGACTCCTTGAGATCCCCGTCGAGCAGGTCCAGAAGGCACTGCAGGGCGTCGCCATGGAGCTGGACGACTGCGCCTTCCCCCTGCTCACCAAGCTGGTGTGCACCGATGACCCCCGCGAGGCCTTCGGCGACGCGGACTGGTGCCTGCTGGTGGGCTCCAAGCCCCGTGGCCCGGGGATGGAGCGCGCCGACCTGCTGAAGGACAACGGCAGGATCTTCATCGCGCAGGGTGACGCCATCGACGAGGTCGCCGCCGACGGCTGCACCTCCGTGGTGGTGGGCAACCCCTGCAACACCAACGCCATGATCGCCGCCTCCCGCTTCAAGCGGCTCCCGGCGTCGAGCATCACGGCGATGACCCGCCTCGACCAGAACCGCGCGGCCAGCCAGCTGGCCCAGAAGTCCGGTCAGCCGGTCACCTCCGTCGACGACATCGTGATCTACGGCAACCACTCGCCGACGATGTTCGCCGACTTCTTCCACGCCACCATCGGCGGGAAGCCGGCCACCGAGGTCATCACGGACCACGCGTGGCTGAAGGAGGACTTCCTCCCCAAGGTCGGCAAGCGCGGCGCCGAGATCATCGCCGCCCGCGGCCTGTCCTCGGCGATGTCGGCGGCCAACGCCCTCATCGACCACGTGAAGTCCCTGTACACGCCCGGCGACGACATCCACTCGATCGCGGTCCCCTCCGACGGCACCTACGGGTTCGCCGACGGCGTGTGGGCCTCGGTGCCGGTGAAGACCGTCGCCCCCGGCAAGTACGAGGTCGTGAAGGGCATCGAGCACGACGAGTTCGCCACCGCCAAGATCCAGGCCTCGAACGAGGAGCTGGTGGGCGAGCGCGAGACGGTCGCCGAGCTCCTGTAGTTCCCCTCGTTGTTGTGGGGGAGGCCTGCCTCCCCCACAACAACTTGGCCTGGAGTGATCCGGGCTTGGAGAGGTGCAGCAGTTCCTTCGGCGCCCGGAGGGCGCCGTTTGCTTTTCACTTGTGGTCGAAAGACGGTGCTTCTTATGGCCGCCCAGCCTCGCGCAAGGTTTGGCGCTGAGAGGCGTTCGGCGACGGTGGCCCCAGGAACCACGGCTCACGCCTGCCTGCAACCAACCAGCTCGGCTCATCCATGAGCCGATTGCATTTGGCAGTCGTCCACCGGATTGGGTGCTCTGCGGCCGTCTGGGATCAGCGT
>LNFL01000075.1 GCA_001464275.1 Actinobacteria bacterium Ga0077560
AGCGCCGCCGGGCGTCGGAGAACGGCTTCAGATAGTCGCCGCGGGCGGTGAGGGTGTAGCCCCGGTTGCCGGTCTCGGCGTTCAGGAGGTCCACCAGCAGCTGGCTCGCGGCGGCCTGACGGGCCACGGCGAGCTCGGCCGCGTCACGGTAGTCCCGCGCGGTCAGCACGGTGCCACCGACGGCCACCGCGATGAGCACGGCCAGCACGAGCGCGAGCCCCGCCACCAGGCGCGACAGCACCCAGCGCAGGGACCCCAAGTCCCGGCGTCCCGGATCCCTCACCCGCGGTCCCCTCTCACACGCGGAGCGGGCACCCTACCCGGTCCCCGCGCCGGCCGGGAGCGGGGCGACCGCATCCGGCGGGGTCTCGGGCTCCAGCAGGCCCAGGCGGCGGGCGAGCAACCCGGCGGTAGTGGCCTGGAGCATCAGGGTGGTGAGGATGGCCATCGCCACCAGCGCGACCGCGATGTCGGCGCCCTCCACGCCCTGGGCCAGCAGCAGCGCCGCGATCGCGGCCGGCACCACCCCGGTCTCACGGGACCAGCACAGGAACAGCTTCTCCTCACGGGTCCAGCCGCCCCGGCGGTCGGGCAGCAGGCAGAGCCAGACGGTGAGGGGCCGCGCCACGAAGACGAAGACGAGCATCACGGCCAGGCCGCCCAGCCAGTATTCGCCGAGGGCGTCCAGCGGAAGGTTGATCCCCAGCGTCACGAACACCGCCAGCGTCGCCAGCTCGGCGAACTGAGCCACGGTGAACTCGAGCTGGTGGGCGTGGTCCTCACCGTGGCGGATACCGAACGTCCGCATGTTGCCCACCACCAGGCCCATCACGAACGCCGCCAGGTACGCGGAGCCACCGACCTCGTCCACCGTGAAGTACTCCAGCGCCACGATCGCCAGCACGGCCGCGGCCGGGGAGTCGCGCCAGGCGCCCAGGCGCCCGGCGGACAGCATGAGCGCCAGCAGCAGGCCGCCGGCGATCCCGAGCGCGGCGCCGATCGCCAGGTCCTCGGCGAAGGTTGCCAGCGAGCCGGTGATGTCGGCGCCCGCGGCGGAGCCCACCAGGGCGGCGACGGTGAACGCCAGGACCGTGCCGGTGGGGTCGTTGAACGCCGACTCGGCGATGACCGTCTGCGCGACCTTGGGGCGCAGACGGATGCGGTCGAACAGCGGGATGAGGATGGCCGGGTCGGTGGGCGCCAGCACGGCCCCCAGCAGCAGGGCGACCTCGAAGGGCACCCCGAAGGCCGGGCCCGCCACCGCGGCGACGGTGAGCGCGGTGATGAGGACGCCGGGCAGCACCAGCATGCCGAGGCCCACCGCGGTGCGGGAGATGACCTTCAGGCTGATCCCGAGGCCGCCGTGGAACAGGATGAGCGCGACGCCGTAGGTGAACACCAGCTGCGCGCCCAGGCCGCCCAGCGGGTCCTGCACCAGGTCGAGCGCCGACGGGCCGATGAGCAGCCCGGCGCCCACCAGGACGATCATGGTGGGGATGCGCAGCAGGGCCGCGATCGGCACCGAGAGCAGGCCAGCGCCGATGATCAGCCCCGCGTCGCGCAGGACCTCCTGGGTCTCCACGGGCTGCTGCTGCGCCTAGGCGGTGCTGGCCGGGGGGCCCTCCGCCACCAGACGGCGGATGTCCTTGAAGGTCTCGGGGCGGCCGATGATGACCAGCGTGTCGCCGGCGCGGAGCACCTCGTCCGGGTGGGGCGTGGCGAGCGACCCCTTCTCGCGCAGGATGGCGACGATGGTCGCGCCGGTGGTGGAGCGGATGCGGCAGGTGGCCACCGTGAGCCCGACGATGGGGCTGCTCGCCGGCAGCTCGATCCACTCCATCACCAGGTCCTTCAGGGCCAGCTCCAGGTCCTGCACGAGCTGGGGGCGGTAGACCACGCCG
>LNFL01000076.1 GCA_001464275.1 Actinobacteria bacterium Ga0077560
GGCGCAGACGCGCTCGTCGTCGTGGGTGCGGATCGTGAACTTCGTGCCCACGCCGGGGAGGCGGGTCTCGCGGACCTCAACCATGACGCTGCACTCCTGATGCTCGGGGACGCCGCGGCGGCTTGCGGCTCGGGAAGAGGACCCTGCCGACGCGACGCGACTCACGCATGATTACCACCCCGACGATAGCCGTCGCCAGCACGAACATGCCCGCGAACGCCTCGACGTTCGACCGGAACTCCGGTGACAGCGCCGCTCCGGCGGCGGCGAGCTGGGCCAGGATGATCGTGAATTCGCCGCGCGCGACCAGCGACGCGCCCACGTTGACGCCCTGGCGGCGGGTGAAGCCGGTCACGCGGGCCGCCACGAAACCGGCGACCAGCTTGGTGATCACCGCCGCGGGAACCGCGATCACCAGCCACACCCACACCTCGTCGAAGCCGAACAGGTCGACCTCCACGCCGAACGCGAAGAAGAAGATCGCGGCCGCGAAGTCGCGCAGGCCCAGCAGCTGCTCCTCGATCTCGTCACGGATCTCGGTGCCGGACAGCAGCACGCCCGCCAGCAGGGCCCCCACGGCGTCGGACACCTCGAACAGCTCGGCGAGGGCCGCGCCACCCACGGCGACGGCGATGGCGAACAGGAACAGCTGCTCGCGGGACATCCGCCGCACCACCGGCGCCAGCAGCGGCCCGGCGAACCGGCTGGCGATGGGGCACGCACCCACGAAGCCCAGGGCCAACAGCCCGGTGATCCCGACGTCCACCGCGCCGACGGCGGCGCCCGTGGCCAGGGCGCCGGCCACCGCGAGGAACAGGGCGATGGCGATGTCCTCGAACACCAGCACCCCGAGGGTGAGGTCGGTCTCGTCGTCGGCGAGGCGGCGCAGGTCGAACAGGGCCTGCGTGACGATCCCGCTGCTGGAGACGTAGAACAACCCGGCGAACAGGAAGGCGGCCTTGCCGACGCCGAACAGGCCCACGCCGATCGCCACCCCGGCCCCGAAGCAGATCGCGAGGTCCACCAGGCCGCCCACCATCACCAGCCGCCGCGCCTGGGTGAGCCGCTCCAGCGAGAACTCGAGACCCAGGAAGAACAGCAGCAGGATGATCCCCAGCTCGCTGAGGACGGCGATGCCGTCGCTGTTCTCGAGGACCGTGGGGCCCCACGACCCGGGGCCCAGGGCGACGCCCGCGATGATGAACACCGGGATCGCCGACAGCTTCATCCGCCCGGCCGCGACGCTTGCGACCGCGAGGGCGATGACGATGACCGCGAGGTCGTTGAGGTGGATCAGCGGCGACTCCGTGCCGTGGGCTGGCGCGACAAGGCTAGCGGCCGCCGGGCACTGCTCCGAACGGGGCCCGCCCCCCAGGGGGCTCAGCCCGGGGTCGAATCGGTCGATGTCCTCTGTGTGAGCGGGGGTTCAAGCGGGACCGGGGATCGTTCGACCTCCCGGGGTCATCGGCGGCCGACCATGCTGGTTGCGGCGGCGTGGCTGACGGTGGCCGTGCTGGTGGGCGCCGACGTCTGGAGCGTGCCCACGGCGGCCATCGCGCTGGCGGCCCTCGGGGCGGCGGTGGCCCTCACCTGCGCCGCGGTGCGGTCACGGGGCCGGACCCGCCACGTGTGGGGGCTGCTGGCGGGGTCGCAGTGGGCGTTCGCGCTGGGCGACGGCTGGTGGGCCGCCGATGCGTTGCGTGGGATCGAGACCCCGTCGGTCTCGATCGCCGACATCGCCTACCTGGCCGGGTACCCGATGCTCGCCGCCGGGCTTCTCGCGCTGGTGGTGGCGCGCGGCGGCCGGGAGGCCCTGCCCGCAGCCGCCGACGGTCTGGTGGTGGGGATCATCGCCACCCTGGGGGTGTGGCACTTCCTGATCGACTCGGTGGCGACCGGATCGATCACCGAGGTCGTGATCGCGGCGGCCTACCCCGTGGCCGACGTGCTGCTGCTGGCGTGCCTGGCGTGGCTGGTGACCGCGTCGGCGGCATGGAGCCCCGCAGCCGGGTGGATCGCGGCGAACGTCGTGGTGACCGTGGGCGCGGACCTCTGGTACGCGGTCGACGTGGCCCGCGGCGGCTCCGGCGAGGGCCCGCTGATGGACGCCGTCTACGTGGTGAGCTACCTGCCGATGGCGCTGGCGGCGATGCACCCGACCGCCCGCGCGCTGGCCTGGCGCGTGCCGCTGGGCGGGGCCGCGGCCTCCGGCCGGTCCCGGGTGATCGTTCTGGGCGCCGGCGTGGTGTCCGCCCCGTTCGTGGGGATGATGGCCGCGATGGAGGGGCACAGCTCGGTGTTCCTGGTGGTCACGGCCGCGCTGTCGGCGGTGATCGTGGGGCGGATCGCGGGCGTGGTGAGCCGCGCCAGCCGCGACCGGGCGGCGCTGGAGGCATCCGAGGAGCTGCTGACCCGGCGCGCGACGCACGACGATCTGACCGGCCTGCCGAACCGGCGGGCGCTGCTGGAGGAGCTCACGCGCCGGCTGGGGGGTGCCCGGGAGGGCGTGGTGGTGCTGGTGGTGGCCGACCTGGACGACTTCAACCTGGTCAACGACGGCCTGGGGCACGCCACCGGTGACGAGCTGCTGCGCAAGGTGGCCGACCGGGTGCGCGGCGCGGCCCGGGGGGACGAGTTCGTGGCGCGGATCGGCGGGGACGAGTTCGTGCTGCTCACCTCGGCCGCCGACGGGGCCGGGGACGCGATGGCGATCGCGCGGCGCGTGTCGGCCGTGCTGGAGGCGCCGTTCATGCTGACCTCCGGCGAGGTCTACGTGGGGGCGAGCCTGGGCGTCGCGCTCGCCGACGGGACCGAGGGCCGCGAGGCGCAGGAGCTGCTGCAGGACGCGGGGATCGCCCTCTACCGGGCCCGCGAGACCGGCCACGGGCAGTGCCGGGTGTTCGGCGGGGCCATGCGGCAGTGGGTGGCCGAGCGGCATTCGCTGGAGAACGACCTGCGCCGCGCGATCGATCACGACGAGATCACGCTGTCGTACCAGCCGCAGGTGGACCTGGGCACGCGGCGCATGGTGGGTGTGGAGGCCCTGGCCCGCTGGCAGCACCCCACCCGCGGGCACGTGTCGCCCGCCCAGTTCGTGCCGCTGGCGGAGTCGACGGGGCTCATCGTGCCGCTGGGGGAGCGGCTGCTGGCCACCGCGTGCGCGGACGCCCGCAGATGGTGCGACGCCCATGGCCCGGTCCTGACCGTGTCGGTGAACGTGTCGGCCCGGCAGCTGTCGCAGCCGGACGTGGTTGAGCGCGTGCGCGACGTGATCACGGCGTCCGGGGTGCCCACCGGGATGATGGTCCTGGAGCTCACCGAGACGGCCCTGGCCACCGACCCGGCGCGCATGCGGCAGCGCATGGCCGCGCTGCGGGAGCTGGGGCTGCGGATCGAGCTGGACGACTTCGGGACCGGCCAGTCCTCGCTGGCCGCCCTCAACACGTTCCCCCTGGACGCGGTGAAGATCGACCGGGCGTTCATGGCGGGTGTGGGCGAGGACACCCGCGCCACCCACGCGGTTGCCGCGGTGGTGGCCCTCATCCATGCCCTCGGCCTGGGATCGGTCGCCGAGGGCATCGAGACCGAGGACCAGGCGCGGTCCATGGCCGCCCTGGGATGCGGCCGCGGGCAGGGCTACCTGTTCGGGCGCCCCTCGCCGGCCGTGGTGATCGACGCGCTGCTCGCCGACGGCGGGCGGCTGCCGATCGCGCCGGTCAGCGCGTCGCGCTCCCGATGAGCTCCTCGATCCCGTCGACGCCCTCGCGGCGCATCCGGTCGACCAGGCCACGGTTGATGGCCGCGACGGTCCTGGGGCCGCCGTAGACCAGGGCGGTCCAGATCTGCACCAGCCGGGCGCCGGCGGCCAGGCGGTCCCAGACGTCGTCCGCGGTGGAGATCCCGCCGACGCTGATGACCGGCAGGCCGGGGGCGCGCGCGACGACCCGGCGGAGCATCTCCATGCTGCGCGCCGCCAGCAGCGGACCGGAGAGGCCGCCCTGCTCGGTGATGAGCGACGGGTCCGACCGCAGGCCGGTGCGCGACAGGGTGGTGTTGCACACGATGAGCCCGTCGGCCCGGACGGCGCCGATGAGGTCGATGACCGCGTCCAGCTGCTCGTCGCTGAGATCCGGGGCGACCTTCACCAGGATGGGCCGGGGCCGGCGGCGGGTGATGTCGGCCTTCATGCGGTTGAGGTCGGTGAGGGCCTCGAGGATCCCGGCGAGCGCGCTGCTCTCCTGCAGCTCCCGCAGGCCCGGCGTGTTGGGCGAGGAGACGTTGACCACCACATAGTCGGCGTACGGCCAGAGGCGGTCGAGGCTCGCGACGTAGTCGCCGGTGGCGTCCTCGACGGGCGTGATCTTGGACTTGCCGATGTTGATGCCCAGCGGCACGCGGTGCAGCTGGCCGGTGCGGTCGACGGCGGCCAGGCGATCGGCGGTGCGGGCGGCGCCGTCGTTGTTGAAGCCCATCCGGTTGATGATGGAGCGGTCCTCGGGGAGCCGGAACAACCGCGGCTTGGGGTTGCCGTCCTGCGGATGCGCGGTGACGGTGCCCACCTCGACGAAGCCGAAGCCCAGGGCGTGCCAGCCCGGGATGGCGGCGCCCCACTTGTCGTACCCGGCGCCCAGGCCCACGGGGTTGGGGAACCGCAGTCCCCACACGCGCTGGGCCAGCAGGGGGTCCCGGACGCGCAGCCCCAGGCGGGCGATGGCCGGCGCCGAGCGGGCCATGCCCTGCACGGCCAGCGTGTGGGCGCGCTCCGGGTCGAGCCGGAACATCAGCGGCTGGGCGAGACGGGTGAGCGGGTCGAACGCCATCAGGTGAGTCCCTCGGTGCGGGAGGCCATGTCCAGGTCGCGCCGGGTGACCCCGCCGCTCGAGTGGGTGGACCACCGGACCGTGACGCGGTTCCAGCGGATGTCGAGATCGGGGTGGTGGTCGGCCTGTTCGGCGGCGCCGGCCAGGCGGTTCACGAACGTGACGGCCCCCATGAAGCCCTCGAGGGTGAACTCCTTCACCAGCGCGCCGTCCTGGTGGCGCCAGCCCGGCAGCTCCCGCAGGGCGGCGGCGATGGCGGCGTCGTCGAGAACGGGCATCACAAGGAGCCTACTGGCGCGCCGCTTCCGGGGCGCACTAGGGTGGCCGCGTGGACATCGACGCGGTGCTCAACGAGGCGTTCTCCATCTACGGGCGCTTCTTCGCCCGGCTGGTGGTGATCGCCGGCGCCGTGTTCTTGGCGCTCAACCTGGCGACCGCGCTGCTGCGCGAGCTGGGTGACTCCGGCGGGTTCACGGGGTTCGTGCTGGGCCTGACCAGCGCGTTCGTGGCGCTGCTGGGGACGTTCTGGCTGCAGGCCGCCCTGGTGGAGGCCACCGTGGACCTGCGCGACGGGCGGGCCGACACCCCGATCCCCGAGCTGTTCCGCAAGGCGCGCGCGCACCTGGTGCCGGCGATCCTGGCCGGCCTTCTGGCGGGCATCGGCATCTTCGCCGGGCTGGTGCTGCTGGTGGTGCCGGGGCTCTACCTGCTGACCATGTGGGCGGTGATCATCCCGGTGATCGTGCTGGAGGGCGTGGCCGTGGGGGCGGCGTTCAGCCGGTCACGGGCACTGGTGCGCGGCAACGGCTGGCAGGTGTTCGGGGTGCTGCTCATCCTGGTGCTGGCCGCCGTGGTGGGCACCGCGATCGTGTCGGGCCTCTTCACCCTGGCGCTGCCGGACTTCGTGGGCCGGTGGCTGGGGTCGGCCGTCGCGAACGCCGTGGTGCTGCCGTTCTTCGCGATCGCCGTCACCGTGATGTACCTGCGCCTGCGTGACCTGGAGCCGACTCAGGGGACCTGATCGGGCTGGTGCGGCGGGCGCGGCGCCCAGGCCGCGGCGGTGCTGATCCAGTAGACGCCCCACAGGACGATCCCCACGAACTTGGTGAGGTCCTCCACCGCGGTGTGCGGGGTGCCGAGGCTGCCGCGCACGACGTCGACCGCCACCGCGTAGCCCAGCAGCACGCCGCTCATCACCAGCAGCTGCCACGCCGAGCGGCGCAGCCAGGCGCGGTGGATGACGAGCAGCGAGATGAGGATGGCCCCGTAGCTCAGGGTGATCGCGGCCTCCGGGATCCGCAGCAGGCGCGGCCCGACGTCCTCGTGGAACTGGAACTGGTCGTCCAGCGTGAGCACGGTGCACAGCACGCCGGCGTGCAGCAGCACCCGGCCGCGGGGGTCCCAGCCGCGGATGCAGCCCACCAGCAGGCACGCCACCCCGGCGGCCCACCACGACAGGATGCCGACGTTGCTGAGCAGCCCGGTGTTCCAGTCGCCGTCCAGCACCGACGACGCGTCGCCGGTGTACATGCCCAGGTCCTGGCCGCCGAACGCCCACACCAGCAGGAACGTCATGCAGGCGAACCCGACCGAGGCGAAGGCCGCCATGCCGGTGATGCGATGCCCCGGTGCCTCGGGCAGCGGCTCCCGCCGCCGGTCGAAGCGTTGCGTGGACCGGCGTTCCGTCGCCGGGTCCTGGTCCTGCGTCGTGCGCACCCTGCTCCCCCATCCGTGGGTCGAACAGCGGCGGGCCGGTGATCCGATCCCACGTGCTCCTACAAGGATCGGCACCACCGGCCCGCGATGGAGTCCCGCGTCCTATGCGGTGGCGTGCTCCATGAGCACGGCGCCCCAGGCGCCGTACACCTCGGTGGCCTTGTCGCTCGCCAGGCCCATGTCCCAGCGGAAGCGCTGCATCAGGTAGCGCCCCTCGGCGACCGTCTGCGCCATCTCCTGCGTCGCCATGGTCGCCGCGAGGTTCTGGGTGTCGCCCCAGAGGATCATCATGTCGTCCTCGCCGGCGCTGGCGCTGGTGATCCACTCGTACCGATCGATGACGCCCTCGTCGATCATCGTGCGGAACGCGGCCTCGCACTCCGCGGCGTACTTCATGCCGTCCGGCTCACGGCCGGGGTACGGCGGGCCCCAGCGGAAGATCACGACCGACTTCATCACGCACCCCTTCTTCGGTCTTGCAGGGACCGGCGTGGGGTCCGGTACGTCAAGCATCCCCCGGTGCGGCGGCGTCCTCATCCGTTTCGCGTGCGGAGTGGTCGCACCGGAACCCGGATCCGGAGGCTCCGGTTCGGCGGTTCCGGCGTCTCCGCGCGTTTCCGGCTCCGCCCTTTAGAGTCCCCGTGGGCCGTTAGCTCAGTTGGTAGAGCAAGGGACTTTTAATCCCAAGGTCACAGGTTCGAGCCCTGTACGGCCCATCGCTGAGAACGCCGTATTCAAGCGGTTCACAGAGCCACCTTCCTCTCTGGTCGACCCCGCCGAGGCGGGGGGTGGTAACAAAAGTGGTAACTTCCCTCCATGTCGGCTCCCATGGAGAAGACGAGCGTGCCCGGCATCTACCGCCGCGGCGGCCGCTACGTGGTCGCCTTCAGGGACGCCACCGGCAACCAGCGCCGACGGACCGCCGGGACCATGGCCGAGGCCCGGGCGCTGAAGGGCGAGATCTCCGCGGACCTCAGCCGGGGCGAGTACCGAGAGCAGTCGCGCATCACACTCGCCGAGTACGCGGATGAGTGGGTACGTACCTACGCGGGCCGCACGAGCCGGGGCATCCGCCCCACAACGCTCGAGGAGTACCGGCGCGACCTGGAAGCCCACGTCCTGCCGGTGCTGGGCCGGCGTCGCCTGTCGCAGATCGAGCCGCGCCACGTGAAGCTGCTGGCGAGCGATCTCGCCAAGGCGGGACGCCTGCCCTCGACGGTCCGCAACATCATGGCTCCGCTGCGGGCGTTGTTCGCGACCGCCGTCGAGGAGGGCGTCGTGCGCACCAACCCCTGCGCCGGTCTTCGCCTTCCGGGAGGGACGACCCCGGACCGTCATGCCCGCGCCCTCACCGAGGACGAGCTGGCACGCCTGGTCCAGGAGGTCCCCGAGGCCTGGCGGCTGGTGGTCCAGTTCCTCGCGCAGACGGGCCTGCGGATCGGTGAGCTCATCGCGCTGCGCTGGGAGGACATCGACCTCGGAGCACGGCGGGTGAAGGTCCGCCGGCGGCTCTACAAGGGCGTCATCGATACGCCCAAGAGCCGGTACGGCATCAGGGACGTGCCGGTCAGCCCCGAGCTGGCCCAGGCGCTGTGGAACCACCGGTCCGCCTCGCGCCACCCTGGCGACACCGACCCGGTGTTCCCCAGCGAGGCCGGGACGCCCCTCAACGGGATGAACCTGCTGAACCGTGTGGTGAAGCCGGCGGCGATTCGAGCGGGGGTGCCCTGGGCGGCGCTGCACACCCTGCGGCACACCTGCGCGTCGATGCTGTTCCGCGGGGGTTGGAACGCCAAGCAGGTGCAGATGGTGCTCGGTCACCACTCCCCGGCGTTCACGCTCGCCACCTACGTGCACCTGATCCCCGACGACCTGCCGGAGCCCGTGTTCCCGCCGATGGCCACCCCCGATCACGCCGCCGCCCGCCCCGCGCGGCGTGTCAGGCGCACCTCGCCGCGCACGTAGGCCTCCAGCTCGGCCCGCGAGACGAGGGTTCTGGTGCCCTCCTTGATTCGGGTGAGGTACCCCCGGGAGAGCAGGTCGTCGATGCGATGCCGACGGGCCCGGATGTAGTCCGCGGCCTCGCTGATCGTGAGGTACGGGGACTCCGGCGGTGGTGGCGCGGCCTGTGAGGCCACGATCTCCGCCGCTCGCTTGGCGATGAGCTCCACCTGCTCGGGGGACAGCTCGACCGACAGCCGAAGTGCGTCAGGTCCCACCGGCGTCCCCGACCAGTTTCTTGAGCCCTCGCTCCTTGAACCATGGACGCAGGCGCAACATTGCCGGGGCACGGTCGCCGTAGAGCAGCAGGGCTTGGCCGGCGGGCAGTTCTCGCAGCGCGTTGACGGGGGCGAGGGGTTGGACGCTGCGGCTGGTGGTGGTGCTTCTGCCCTGGTGGCCGTGGGTGGTGCTGGTGCGGTCGATCTCGAGGTCGCCGAGGGATCGGCTGATCTCGGTGAGGGTCTGGTGGTCGGCGATGCCTCCCAGGAAGACCCGGGCGCGGTGGTTGTTGAGGACGGTGCGGGCCCGGTCGCGGTAGACGTGGGTGATCTGCGCGGTGTCCTGGAAGACGGTGATCAGCTGCACGCCGGCGTCGCGGATCGGGGCGATGTGGGCGGCTTCGTCGAGCACGCACAGCAGGGGCCGCTCGGGGCGCTCTCCGCGGGCCCGGATGGTCTGGGTGTGGCGGATGATCTGGGTGGTGATGGCGGCGAAGACCGGCGCGAGGCGTTGCTGTTCGTGGGGTGGTGCGACCAGGAACACGCTGGCGCCCCGCAGGACACGTTCGGGAGTGATGTCGGAGTGAGCGAGGCCCAGAACGCGTTGGTCCCACCAGGCTGCGCAGACGGTGCGGGCCGTGAGGGTGACCGAGGAGCGGGTTCGGGGGTCGGTGCCGCGGACTCCGTCCCAGGCGGCCGCGGCGA
This sequence comes from Actinobacteria bacterium Ga0077560, assembly GCA_001464275.1. GTDB lineage: Bacteria > Actinomycetota > Thermoleophilia > Miltoncostaeales > Miltoncostaeaceae. Next base: position 9,461 of record LNFL01000076.1, read on the forward strand.
TTGGTTCGGCCTCCTGCAGCAGCTCGCTGACCTCGTCGTCGGCCGCCGGCCCGATGCTCAGCCAACGGACCACTGCTCCCATCCCGTCGCCGTGCAGGACGGCGGCGCGCAGCAGCGGGGCGAGGAGCAGTTCTGCGGATGACCGCCAGAAGGATTCGTCGGTGACTCCGGCGGTACCGCCGCCGGCGCTCATCAGAGCGCGTGCGGTGGCTTGGGCGTCATCCCAGGTGGCCAGGTCGTGCAGGGGTGTCCAGCCGGCGCTGGGGTGGCCGCTGACCCCGATCGGGTCGTAGACCAGCACCGGCCCGAGGTCGGCGCGTCGGCGGTGGGTGACCTCTAGGACGTCGGGCTTTGAGCTGGTGGCAAGCAGCGGCCCGTCGTGTTCGAGGATCGCGGGGATGACCAGGCCGGTGGTCTTGCCGGACTGGGTGGGGCCGACGACCAGCACGGAGTGCCGTTCTTCGGCGGCCACCAGGCGGCGTGCGTGGCGGCCGAGGATCACGCGGCCCCTTGTGGGGCCGGTGACCCGCAGCCCCCGGAGGTCCGTAGCACGGGCGAACCGGGCGCCGCGGCCCCGGGTCGTCTGGCGGAGCCGCGCCCCGGCTCCGACGAGGGCGCCTGTCGTCCCAAGCAGGACGATCCCGCCCGCCGCGTACACCGCCGCCCGGCTCGGGCGCGTCTGGCGGACGGTTGGCGGCAGGGCGCCGGAGGGGTCGCCGCGGTGATTCCAGAGCCCGGGGATCGCGCGCGCCGCCTCGCCTGGGGTCGGGGCATCGGTGCCGCTGCCGGAAATGAGACCCGCCAGGGCGAAGGTTGCCCACACGACCGCGATGGCGGCCGCGGCTCCCGCCGCGAGGGTCAGGGCGAGGGCCTGAACGGGCGTGATGCGCTGCGGGGTCATGTGTGCATCCGCTGGTCGGTGTCGACCAGCGGGGCCTCGGTGGTGGTGATGCGGTGTTCGATCAGCAGGGAGCGGCGGCCCACGCGCCAGAGGGCGGCGTGGGCGGGGAGGTCGGTGACCCGTTCGACCTCGCTGTCGGTGAGTCCCAGCAGGGTGCGGGTGGTCGCCAGGTCGGCGGGGTCCTGGCGGAGGATCACGACGGTCTCTGATTCGCTGAGCAGACCCCGGGCAATCTGCGAGACCCGCGATCCCTCGTCGCCTGCGGCGACCAGGTCGGTGAGTCGGTGGACGACCAGGATGTTCTGGACGCCGAGGCTGCGGGCGAGCTTCCAGAGTCGCTGCAGGAACTCGGCGACCGAAGGGTTGGCGACCAGTGCCCATGCCTCGTCGAGGACGAAGATGGTGCGGCGGTCCTCGGTCTGCAGGCGTGGCTCCAGCCACGCGGCGACGCACGCCATCACGATCGGGCGGGCGGCGACCGGCACGCGGCTGATGTCGAACGCGACCACCGGCGCCGTGAGGTCGACGTCGATGCTGGTGGGGCCGTCGAACATCCCCGCCAGGGCCCCGGCGTTGAGGTCCCGCAGTGCCAGCGCGCATGCGCGTCCCTCAGCTGCCAGCTGCTCGGTGGTCGTGCCGAGTTCCGTGGCCGCGGCGGGTGTCGGCGCGAGGAGCGCCTCCCCGACCAGCGGCAGTGTTGGCGGGTCGGCGTTGCGTGCGGCGGCCTGCAGGGCGGCCGCGACTGCGGCGCGTTCCTCGGGTCCGAGGTCCCGGCCGAGGGCCGTACCCAGCAGGGCGGCCAGCAGGCTCACCCTGCCGGCCGGGGTGGTGCCGACCTCGAGTGGGTTCAGTCGTTGTGTTGCGCCGGGTTCGAGTCGGACCGGGTGGGTGTCGTAGGCCTCGCACAGCGGGGCGTATTCGCCTTTGGGGTCGACCACGACGATCCGGCGGCCGAATATCGCCTGACGGTAGGCGTAGGTCTTCACCAGCGCGGACTTGCCGTGGCCGACCTGTCCGGCGATCACCATCGACGGTCCCCGCAGCAGCCCCTTGGCATAGAGGACCCACGGGTCGAAGCAGAACGCCGCTCCCGAGAATGCCTGCTGGCCGATCAGGCACCCCTCGCCCCCGAGCGCGCCTTCGGCCATGAAGGGGTAGGCGGCCTGCAGGTGGGCGGTGGTTGCGGTGTGCGCGCGTGGTGCAGACACGGCCCTCATCCGATCCCGCGGGAGCGCAGCCCCCGTCCCAGGGGCAGGGTGTAGGTGTGGGCGAGGGCCTGCTGGCCCCACATGCGGCGCAGGTCCAGGTGGACGCGGGCGGCGAGGGTGGTTACCTGCCGGCACTCATCCTCCAGCGCGGCCGGATCGTGGTGGGTGACGGTCACGTAGCCACTGAACCGGTACGGGGCGTGGCCGGAGACCAGTTCAGTCTCCTGCTCATCAAGGGCCTGGCGGGCGCGCCTACGTCGGCCGGTCTGCCGCCATCCCCCTCGGGCCCGCAGGCTGTCGTCGTCATCGAAGGAGGCGGCGCGGCGTTCGATCCCGCGGATCGCCCGGGCGGCATCCATCGGTTCCATGACCACGCTCACCGCGCGGCGCACGCGGTCGGAGAGCAGCAGTGGGGCGAGCACGTCGCAGCCGACGTCCAGGCGTGGCCACTCGCTGATCCAGAACGTCGCGTGGTGAAAGCCGTCGGTCCGCAGGGTCCCCCAGGTCACCTCGGCGGCCATCGGTCCGGGGTCGGTCGGTGCGATGCCGTCGGGGCCCTGGTGGGCGGCTCGGTGCGCGGAAGTCATGGTGGTTGTCGGGTCGAAGCCGGTGCGGATGTGGGTGGCAAGCTGCCGTGGGCTGAGGGCCCCGGCAACGGGGATCTCATGGGAGGAGAGCTCGGCCGCCAGTCCTTCGAGTTCCCGCAGGAGCACGACCTCGTGACCCAGCTCGCCTCCGCCGGCGCGGCGGATCGCGTGCTGGGCGCGCCGCCGATCGACGCTGACGGCCACCAGGATCTGGTGGCCCACCGAGGCGGGGCCAGCGTCCTGCAGCAGCGCGACGTAGCTGGCGACCGCCGGATGGGTGACCTCCAGGTGGACGTGCTCGGCGAACCACGCGCCCAGCTCGTCCACCGGTTGGTCGGCGGTGCGCTCGACCCATTGGACCCGAGAGACCACCGAGCCGCGGGAAGCGAGACCGGCGAGGATCTGTCCCCACCCGGCCACACGCCGTTCCCGCTCGGCCCCGTCGAGCAGCAGGAACGCCGTCGGCCGTACCTCCAAAACACCTGTCAGCAGTGTGCCCTCGCGGACCGCGCCCACCTCCCCGCCCTGGCTGGGGATCGCGACGAGCCGGCACCCGGACAGCGCGGCCGGCAGAGAGCACTCCCCGGCCGGCGGGCACGTGTGGCAGTACCGGTGACGGCCCGCCACCCGGCGCACCGCATGGGCGCCGGTCAGCTGGGCCCAACCGAAGGCCGTCCCGCCCGCAACGGGCAGGAGCGCTCCGATGCAGATCAGGACGCTGAGCGCGGCACCGGCGAGGACCTGCGGGGGGCTGTCGCGGTTTGCCGCCGCCACGAGCACGAGGGCCGCGGCCCCCAGGGCGACGATCTGGGAGAGGTGCAGACCCAGCACCGGGCCTGGTTCCAGTGGCCCGAACCGGTAGCGCTCACGGCGGCGGGTGTCGGTGCTCATCCCTGCTACCCGCCGATCGGGATGCGCGGGTTGCCAGGACGCACCGACGCACCGCTGAGTGGGCGCACCGGCACGGGGCGCGCGCCCTGGATGCGGGCCGAGACCGCGCCCCAAGCGGTGCGGCCCCCGGACCGGGCGACGCCGGGGGCGCCCTGCCAGGTCGCTCCCATCCGGCCGCGGTGCAGGTTCGCCGCGTCGATCGCCAGGGGCATCAGCGAGAGCACGACCAGCGGCGTGATCGCCGCCATCAGGAACATCGCAGCACCGGCAAGGACCGACTCGAGGCCGTCGCCGCTGGTGATCGCCGCGATCCCGAGGGCGAGGGTCTCGATAATCACCAGTTTGCTGATGATCAGGGCGGCCAGCAGTTCCACCAGGCGCTTGGCCCACGCCTGGGTGACCGGCCATACCAGCCCGGCGAAGAACAGCGGCATGAACACCACGATCAGCTGGATCGCGGCGTCCCGGACGATGAGCTCCACCCACACCAGCAGTCCGGCGGCGAGCATCAGCGCCCCGGCGATGATCGCCATCAGCACCGGCACACCCGCCGCGCCCAGGGCGTCCGGGAGGCTGCGCTGCAAGGCTTCCAGGTCAGTTCTCAGGCCCTCTGCCTGGTTGGCCGAGATCGCGTCGGTGACCTGCACCAGCCCGGTCGTCGCGACTCCGATCAGCCCGGTGAGGATCGCCGCGGCCGGCAGGTAGACACCGAGGACGCGGACGATCGCGGCGGCGTTGCCGCGCATCAGCGCCTGGGCGATCGCCAGGATCACGAACGGCACCACGAACAGGCCGCCGGCCTGGGTCATCGCGCGGGAATGCTCGGCGACGTACCCATCGAACCGCGGGGCGGTGGTCTGATCGACGGCGGTCAGCAGACGCTCCAGGAACCACCCGAGCCCCGAGGCAATCGAGTCCCGGACACCGCCCAGAAGTGCGTCCACGCCGGCGCTCGCCACCGAATCCACCGCATCACCGACGGCACCTACCGCCGCGCACGCAGCCGACACCCCAGGGACCGTGCAGACGGCATCAACCGGCCCCGGCAGCGCCGCCGCCCGGTCCGGGGACGCGGCCAATGCGAATGCCCCGAGGGCCATCAGCACCGCGAAGAACAACGCAGCCCGAGTCATCCCAGCCGCCGGAAGTCGGCCTCATCGGCGGCGAACGCTGCCGGCGGCGTCTCGGCACCAACGCGGGCCACGCCCGGAGCCGGACCAGGCGTGTCGGGCCCGAACGAGGCCACCCACCATCTCCCCAACCGCCAGACCAGGCGGACGTGACTGGTATCCCAGCTCGCTACCACCCCGCGGGCGGCGGTGCCGACCAGGGTCACCTTCCAGACCGCGATGACCGCGGCCCGGCTCGACCACCCCTCCACCCGGTACCCGAGGGCTCCCGCCCGCAGGACGCGACGCTCAGGACTGACCGGAAGGGCGGCCGCCATCGCATTGAACGCGGTGGCGTACCGGGGCCCCAGCTCTCGTGCGAGGCCCGGCCCGCCGAGCTCAGCGAGCACGGTCTTCGCCGAATCTGGCTCAGCCAGGAGCTCGCGTGACCCCAAGCGCTCAACCGCTCGCGCCGCGAACCGCCCAGCGCCCTCGGGCAGACGCACCGACTCCGGCGCGGACCCGAAGGGTCTCAGCACCGGCGGTTCAGGGGGGATGGAAACCCGTGCGGGTCGCTCTAAGTGGGCCGGCACCGACGAGAGCGACCGGGGGCCGTTGTTCCGGCTGCCTGCGACGTAGCCGCCGACAGCGGCAGCGACGCTCGTGGCAGCCACGACCAGGGCAATGGAGCGCCTCATCCGAAGAGCCACCCGATGACGGCCGGCGCGATACCGAGTCCCAGCGCGGCCATGCCCGAAGCCACGAGCCCACCCTTCGCCCAGTCAGACGAGCGGCCCGCGATGTAGCTCCATCCGAGCCATCCCAGGCACACGAACGACGCGGTCAGCGTGAGCAGGAACGCGCCCCAATAGGTGAGGTCCACAAGGTTCGTGAACTTCCCGACCCCCGGGAACCCGTGCGCATTGCGGGATGGCGTGTAGCTCTGCCCCAGGGCGCCAGGCGCGGCGACCAAGAGCCCCAGCGGGGCGCAGATGAACCCCCCGCGCAGCCTTGCGGCCAGCCTGCGACTCGCGCCGCCAGCAACGGCCACGTCCGTGGCAACCGGCTCCAACATGTGACCTCCGCTCCACTCTCTGCGCCGCAGAGGCGGCGCCCTACTTGGAACGGTCACCCGGCCGGCGAATCCGGAGTGATCACTTCCGCGCGAAAGGGAGGCGGCTCAGGCGCGCCGCACGCGCCTGAGCCATGCGCCGACGTGGAGTTGATCGCCGACGCGACCTCAGCATCTGGTACCGCCGCGCGCGCCACCACCCGCCAAGAGGCCCTTGAGACACCCACGATCGAGAACCGCGCGCTGGCAGCGGCACCTGAGGGTGCCGGCCACGGTCACACACATGCACTCGGCCACTCGAGTGCCCACCCCGGGATCTGGCCGCGCCGCACGCGGCCAGATCCGAACGGAATGGAGTTGACCATGCAGAACCTTGCCAACGCGCCACTTCCCGCCGCTCCCGCCGACCATGACGAGGTCTGGGCGCAGCTGGCGGTCATCGCGCGCCGCGCCGACCGTCTGCGCTCACAGATCGCAGACGCGGCAGCGGCAGACGGGGCCACCTGGTCCCCGGTGATGTCCGCACTGACGACCACCTGCCGGGAGCTGCGCTCGGCGCTTGCCGCCGTGCCCGTCTCGACATCCGCCGAACAGTCCCGCCGGGTGGTCGTGATCGGGGACCTGCGGGTCTGTCGCGACTCCCGCGATGCCTGGTTGGCCGGACGGCGGCTCAACCTGCCGCCCAAGGTGTTCGGGGTTCTGGAGCAGCTAGCGGCGGACCCCTTCCGGGTTCACCCCAAGCAGGAGTTGCTGCGGTCCGTGTGGGACTGGCAGGGCACGATCACCCGGACGCGGTCCCTGGACACCCAGGCGAGCCGCCTGCGGCGGGCCCTGCGCGACGCCGACCCGAGCGGGCGGGCGTGGGTGGTGAACCGCTGGGGGGTCGGGTACGCGCTTCTGGCGGCCGACCAGGGCGCCGCGCCGGCGGTCGCAGCCTGATGGATGGCCGACGGCTCCGGACCATGGAAGAGGTCCGGCGCCTGCCCCACCCACAGGACCAAGACCGCCGCGCGACCGCAGTCCGAAGGCGGACTGTTCCCCGTCCGAGTGAGCGCATAAGCTCACCAAAGACATTCGACGACACACAGATGCACCATCGGGTGCGGAGTGTCGCTGGGGTCTTCTCGGAGGGCACTCCGAAATCGAGTCCGCGGTGACCGTTACTGGTCGATGGACCATTTTCGGAACCACGCCCGGCCAGCCGCGTCGTCGTGCTGAGCCTGGCCAAGCTCGCCGCCCCCTCACGGGGTGAGGTCTCCTACTACGAGGCCTCGGTCGCCCGCGGCCGAGACGACTACTACGCGGGTCGTGGCGAGTCCCCCGGAACGTGGTGCGGCACAGGCTCTGAGGCCGCCGGCCTTCAAGGGGCCGTCGGCGACGGGCACCTGACCCAGCTGCTGCAGGGTCTGCACCCGACGGGCGGCGAGCGGGTGCGGGCTGACATCAGCCCGCGGTTGGAGCGGGTGACGGTGACCGACCCGGCGACCGGTCAGCCGATGGTGGTCGAACGGGAGCGCAAGCCCGTTGCTGGCTTCGACGCGACCTTCAGCGCTCCCAAGTCCGTGAGCCTGCTGCACGCCCTCGGCGACGCGCCGGTTCAGGCGGCGGTCCGGCAGGCCCATGAGGAAGCCGTGCACGCCGCCCTGAGGTACCTGGAGGACACGGTGTGCTTCACCCGGACCGGGCGCGGCGGCGCGCAGCGGGTGCGCGGCGAGGGGTTCCTCGCCGCGGCCTTCACGCACCGGCTCTCCCGGGCTCAGGACCCGCAGCTGCACACCCATGTGGTGATCGCCAACGCCGTCCGCGCGGCGGATGGGAGGTGGCGGACCCTCGACGGGCGCGGATGGGCGGGGCACATGCTCGCCGCTGGCTACATGTACCAGTCCCACCTGCGGGCGCTGCTGGTGGAGCGCCTGGGCGTGGAGTTCCGGCTGGTGGCTCGCGGCCAGGCTGAGATCTCCGGCGTTCCCACCGCGGTGCTGGAGGCGTTCTCACAGCGCCGCCAGCAGGTGCTCGAACACATGGCGGCCACCGGGAGGACCGGGGCGGCCGCCGGCCAGGTCGCAGTTCTCGCCACACGACCCGCCAAGGCCGACGCCGATCTCGTTGCCCTCCGCGACGACTGGAGCGCCAGGGCCGCAGAACTCGGCCTGGGCCGCAGTGAACTCGCCGCGCTTACCCCAGGGCCACGCGAACGGACGCCCGTCGAACATGAGCGCGTGGAGGCGGCAATGGTGGGCGCCGGAGGAGACCTGCCGGTCCTGACGGCCACCCAGACCGCCTTCCGCGCCATGGAGATCGAGATGGCGTGGGCCGAGGCCAGCCCGGACGGCCTCCTGGTCGAGGAGGTCCGGGGCCTGGCCGAAGGAACCCGCCGACGGCCCGAGTTGGTGCCCGTCGGTGGCGGAGACTCCGTCGGCCCAAGGCTCCTGACCACTGCAGACGTCCTGGACGCCCAACGCCGGATCGAACGGTTCCTGGACGACGCGCAGGATCGCCCCTCACCACTCCCGACAGCGGATGTCGACCGGGCGGTCGCCGTGCTGCGGGCCGACCACGCCGCCGCGGTACGGCATCTGCTGGGCGCGCCCGGGGCCGTTCAAGCGCTGGTCGGTGTCGCCGGTGGCCGCAAGACCACCGCGATTGGCGCCGCCGTGAGGATCGCCGCCGCCGCAGGGATGCCGGTGGTCCTGGGCGCGCCCTCTGCGCAGGCCGCCGCGGTGCTGGCACAGGCCGCCGGAATGCCGGCGAGCACCCTTCACTTGCAACTTGCCTCGGGTGGGTCAGCGATTCCGGACGGCGCGCTGGTCGTGATCGACGAGGCCTCGATGGCCGATACGCGCACCCTCGCCCGATACCTCGCGACGATCCCTGACACCGCCCGGGTTGTGATGGTGGGTGACGACCACCAACTGCCGGCGGTGGGCCCCGGCGGTGCGTTCGCGGAGGTCTGCCGCCGGGTCACGCCCGCTCGCCTGGACCGCCACCTGCGGCAGCGCGAACCATGGGAGGCACGTTGCCTGGACAACCTGCGGACCCGCAGTGAGGAGGGCGTCACCGCGGCACTCGCGGCGTGGGCTGAGCATGGTCGAGTCCACCAGGCCGAGGACCGCATCGCCGCCGAAGGTCACCTGGTGCGCGCCTGGTGGGAATCCGCGCAGACGAGTGGGCTCCGGGAGGCCGTCATGATCGCCTCCACCCGCGGGGAGGTCGCACGCCTCAACGCCGCCGCCCGCGGGCTGCTCCACGCTGCCGGGCAACTCGGCGCCGACCACATGATCGGACGCTCGACCCTCGCCACAGGCGACCGCGTCGCCTGCTCCGCAAACCGCTACGACCTCGGCCTGCGCAACGGCATGGCCGGGACCGTCCTGGACGTCGGGGCCGAGACGGTGGAGGTCCAGTTCGACGACGGCCAGGTCGTCGAGATCCCTGCGGACTACATCGCCGGCGGTTGCCTCGACCACCGCTACGCCCTCACCGGCCACCGGTCCCAGGGCGGCACCTTCGAGCACGTCCACGTCCTCGCCCCCGCGGCCGGCCAACTCGCCGAGTGGGGCTACGTCGCACTGTCACGCCACCGCGGCCCTGTGCACATCTACCTCTGCGCCGACCCGATTCAGGACGCTCACATCCCAGAACCCAGCCAGCCGCCACAGCCGCTGGAGCGGCTCACCCAGGCCCTCCGGGCACCCGCAGCCGGCGGCTTCGTCCACCCATCCCAGGAATCTCCCCGGAGGGACGAGATGACGACACGCCCCGAAGTCCACGCTGGCGACGCCCCTCACTCCGAAGAGGGCGCCTGGTGGGACCGCTACCGCCATCGTCTCGAACATCGGCCCCCAACCGACGACCGGACCCCATGGCACCACCCGAGCGCGAGAAGCGTCGGCCACCTGACCACCGAACAGATCCGTGCGGAGCGAGCCTTCCTAGAGCGGGCCGTCGACCTAAAGGTGCAGGTCGCGACTGATGACCTCGTTCGCCGGCGGCGCGCAGGTGTTGGAGAGCGAGCTGAGGGCGCGCCCAAACCCCCGGAGCCTCAACCGCTCACGCTCGATCTCGACGCCGTGCGCCCTGAACAGTTCGTCGAGCGCCTTCGCCAGTGCGACGAGGTCCTTCGCGAGCGCGCTCGCTACGGCATCGACCGAATCGAGAACCTGACCACCCGTGCTCTAGCTGCCGAGGCACGGTGGCTGCGACTCGCACTGGATCCACGAGCCAGGGCCTCGGCCGAACACACCGCGGCCCTCGGGCAGCTTCAAGTGGCACGGCGCGACGCCCAGACCCGGCTCGAACAGGCGACACTCTTCGGCAGAACTCGGTGCAGAGCCGAACTCGACCGGCTGACTGCCCGCATCCGGGCGGCGACAGAGGCTGCACCGCCAAGTCGGCCGCTGCCCGAACCGCCATCCAGCATCAAGGCTGCCGGCATTGGCTTTGGGGAGAGCCTCACACTCCGTCGCGTTGCGGTCGAAACCGCCCTGGAGGAGCGAATCGCCGCTGCCAACAGGCAACTGAATTCGGAAGGATCGAAGCCTTCAGCGCTAGAGCTCAATGCCGTTCGCGAAGCCGTTCTGGTGCTGCGCGGCCAGGAGAGTGACGCTGACAAGCCCCCGGTTCAACGCGTTGAAGGTATCTCCACTGGTGCAGGTCCCGAGCTGGTCTAGTGAATGGGCTGGCGCTCCGGCTGCCAGAGACGGACCCACTCCCTGGGACCCCGAAGTCCTCACTGCCCTGTCCGGAACGAACTGACGCCCACGCCCCTCTGGGCTTCCTCCAAGCTGAGCCCTCTAGGGGTCTGGCGCACTCGCCGGCTGTTCCTCGGCCTCCATCTTGATGGCGAGAGGCTCGGTACCGAAGACCCGCTCGCGTTTGGCTCCAAACCACTCCCGCAGCACCGGATCAAGCCATCGCTCTCGCCGATAGAAACGCGAGTCCGGAGCCGCGAAGTGTGAACGCACGCCATCGCTTAGCAGTCGAAGCCCGGGGCGCGAACGGTGCACAGTCCCGTCGGCGAGCTGCACCCAGTGCACGACGGGCTGTTCGCAATGTGGGGGATGGCTTTCGCCCAGGCGCCTGTGGGCTCCTTGCTCACCCACATTGACGGCTGCTCCGTTGGCCTTCAGCTCCATGGCGCAAGGTCCACTCACAGCCGTGCCCTGGCCAACGTAGTACCAGCCTCCAGCGATCAGGTGAAGGTCGTGACGGCTCCTATTCACGACTCGGCCGGCGCAGGTGAACTCGGGCGGTGTCGTGGACAGATTCAGGAACACGACGCCCTCGACGGTTAGGCGCGTACGTCGGTCGCGCCAAGCGGTGATCGCCGACAGCAGACCTGCTGTGCCGCCAACAAGGCCGACTACTGCACCGACCAGCTCGACGTTCAGGACAGGCCCCTCTCAGATGACCTTGGACACGCGAAGAGGGTAACTCGACGCGCGTCCCACGGCTCGCGCCCACCGCGAAAGGCCGAGCGCCCGAGGAACGGGGCCTCTCCGCGACGTGAGCCGCGGCGATTTGGCTTCCCAAGAGATCTAGGCAGCCCTGAGCGCGGCGACGTCAGCATCTCAGGAGCTTGGAGCACGTCCGTGTCCGCCGGCTCGAAGTAGGCGCGGAGCGGCTTTCGACAGCAGGCGCCGCCACCACCGTTGGCACCTACGGCCACCGGGCCAGCAAAGGACGGACGAGGGCTAATTGCGCACGATTCCGGATCTCTTGTCTGGCGCGCGCGTGCCATTGACCAGACCGTCGGGGTGAGCCATTCCTTCTTCAAACTAGGGTCGCCGTATGGAGCACGGGCCCCATGTTCCGTCCGCTACGAGCGGCCTTCTTGCCTTTCGGAGTGACTCCGAGTCACTCCGAAAGCGAGGTCGGAGTGACCGTTCCTTTCTGATGGGAGCGGTTGCCCGATACCGAATGGCCCAATGGGCCGCGCGCCTTGCGGCGCCCATCGGTCTGCCTGCAGCGGTCATCGGCGGAGTGCTGCTGGTGGGGCTCGGGGTGGTGGGCGCCGGAGGCACTCCGAACGCCGGGTGGAGTCCCTCCGCGTTCGCCGCCACGGACATTCCACCGCGGTATTTCGCCCTGTACCGCCAGGCGGCGGATGAGGAGGGGATCGACTGGGCGGTGCTCGCCGCGGTCGGTCGCGTGGAGACCAACCACGGGCGCTCGACGCTGCCCGGAGTGCACTCCGGGCAGAACTCCGCGGGCGCGATGGGGCCCATGCAGTTCCTGGGTGCGACCTGGAAGGCGTACGGGGTCGATGGTGATGGCGATGGCCGCCGCGACGTCTACGACCCTGCCGACGCGATTCCGGGGGCGGCCGGCTACCTGGCTGCCTCGGGTGCACCCGGCGACTACCGAGCCGCGCTCTGGGCGTACAACCACTCCACCACCTACGCGGACGAGGTCCTCGCATGGGCGGAGCGCTACCGCGGCGCCGCCGCAGTAGCCGGTAGCGGCGCGGGGGCAATCGCCGCCCGTGCCGCGCTCGCCTGGCTGGGCACGCCGTACTCCTGGGGCGGAGGAACGCTCGTCGGTCCGAGCCTGGGCTTCTGCAACCGGGCGGGCTGCTCTGGCCTTCACACCGTGGGCTTCGACTGCAGCGGCCTCACCCGGTACGCGTGGGCGCAGGCAGGGGTGGTGCTGCCGCGGGTGACCTACGAGCAGTGGCGCGCCGGCGTCCCGGTCGGGGATCCCCGCGAGTTGCAGCCCGGGGACCTCGTCTTCTTCTCAGACCTCGACCACGTGGGGCTCTACATCGGCGGGGGTCGGATGGTGAACGCCCCGGCGACCGGTGAGGTGGTCCGCATCGAGGACATCAGCTCCGGGACACGGGCAGCGACCTACGTCGGCGCGATCCGGCCCACCGCTGACGGGGAGAGGCGATGACCGCCGGAGCGCGCCCGAAGCGCGAGCAGCCCGCCCACTCGACACCCGCCGCGCCAGCGGAGAGTATGAGGTTTAGAGAGGATCGGTCTGTGCCCTCTGACATCACCCACCCCCGCGATGCGCTGTCGGTGTTCCTCGACGCGCTGGCGCTCAACTACCACCGCCAACTGATCCGGTTCGCCCGGCGGCTGACCGACGGCGACGACGAGGCCATCGACCTGTGCAACGAGGCGTGGGCCGAGCTGTTCGCGAATCCGGAGCGCATCGAGGGCCTCACCGAGGTCGAGGCCTACTGGGAGCTGCAGGACCTGGTCCGGATCGTGTGGCGACGCACGCGACGTCAACGCGACCGCATCCGCCCCGAGGACCCGGAGGCCCTCCGCGATGGGCCACTGGCGGCGAGCGATTCGGATCTTGCCTGGCAGGGAATGATCGACTCCTGGCACTACGCCGCGATGTTCGACCGGCTCGCCAAGCTCACCCGCCGCCAGCAGGAGGTCATGCTCCTGCACATCATGGGGTCCAACGGTCGTGAGACCGCCGAGATCCTCGGGATCGGAGAGCGGACCGCACGCGACCACCTGGTCGCCGCCGAAGCCGGCCTGGAACGCCTCGGAGTCCAGCCAAAGCGCGGCATCTTCGAGGTGCAGTCCGTCCTCCCGCCGGCGCTGCTCATTGGGGCGGCATCCGCCAACCAGTCCGACGACCCGCTGATCCACGCGGTCGGCGCGATCAAGGAATTCGGGCCAGCGCCGGAGGCCGCCGCACCGCCGGCTCCACACGTCGACCATGTCGTCAGTGCCGACCACCTCACCCACGCCGCCGCGCCGGGCGCACGGGCGGGCACGGTCGATGATGTGGTCACCGGGATGGGTGCGGCGTTGCGGACGCTGGGTCGGCTGCCCGCGGATCCGGCGCACTGGATTCCGTGGGGGCGATCCGTGCTGACCGCGGTCAGCGCCCTCGCGATCACCATCGTGGCAGGCGTCGCGGTGATCTCCGGCCGAGGCGGAGGAGAAGCATCGCCCCACAAGAGCACAGCCGGAATGGTCGCCCCTGTGGTGGTCACGGTCACCAAGCCGCCGACCACGCCACGGGGTTCGTCGCATGTCGCCGGAGATGAGGCGGCGCGGAGTGCACGCGCCCAAGTGCCGGCCAGGATGGAGTTGGCCCGCGTCACGCGGATCTCAGCCGCCAACCGGCGCTCCAGCTCGACCCGCTCGACGTCGGGTGGCCCCTCGGGCGCCCGCGGCACCACGTCATCTGCGTCGGCTCCGGTCGCGGCGCCGTCGAAGCCGGCGCCTTCCTTCGAGGCAGCGCAGCAGTCGGAGTTCCGGTGAGTCGCGGCTATCGGCAGCTGGCAGCGCCGGCCGCGCTCCTGATCACGCTGGCAGGGGGCAGCGCTCAAGCCGCGGCGGCCGAGGTGACGCTCACCGCGCAGGCGCGCACGCTGCACGCATGGTTCCTCACCCAGGCCCCCGCCCCACCGAGCGCCGCCAGGGTCTGCATCGTCGACCGCGGCACGGACCTCACGCCTGATACGCAGGCCATTGAACGGCGCTGGGTCTGGGGTGAGGGTCCCCTCGGTGACCTGTCAGCGGACGGCCACGGCACGCACCTCGCGCAGCTGGTCGCGGCCCCGGTCAACGGGTGGGGCATCGCCGGTATCGCTCCCCAGGTCGGCGCCGTGAGCGTCGGCATCGGTGCCGAGCCGGACGCGGGCTGGGCGGCGCTGACTTCGGGCGTCTGGGCGTGCGCCAGGATCCCCGAGGTCCGCGTGATCTCGATCTCGAGCACCCCGCCCGTCGCGTCTACGGCAGAGGCGGAGCAGTTCACGGGGCAGGTCGCGATGGCGCGCGACCGCGGGATCAGCGTCGTGGTGGCCGCCGGCAATGAGGCAACCACGCTGAGCGGTCTGGCAGCCGTGCAGGGAGTCATTCCAGTTGCGGCCGTCCAAGCCGACGGCGGCGGGCTTTGCGCGTTCTCCAATCGCGGCCCCGGCGTTCTGGCAGCGCAGGGCTGCGGTGTCGAGGCGACGACGACGACGGGTGCCCAGGTTCGCCTTGACGGCACGAGCTTCGCTGCTCCGCAGGTCGCGGCAGTGCTGGCGGCGCTGCGCGCGTATCGGCCGGACCTCGACCGGGAGGCGGCCGAGCGCATGCTGGCCGACTCCGCGCGGACTGGGCCGGCGGATGTCCGCCTGGTCGACGCGTCCGGGCTGTTCTCGGCGGCGGGCCTCCAGAACCTGTTTCGCGAGCCGCCCACCCCGGTCGCGTCCCTCGCCCGGCAAGGTGCCCCGGCCGCTCGCCTCACCAGAAGCGGTCACCGCACCGTGCGGGTGAGCGTCGCCCCCCTTGCGGCGGGCTGGCGGGTGATCTGGCGAGGATCCGGCGTCCGACGCCTCACCCGGTCCTCCCTGGTGGCCGCTCGGTCCACGCGGCCGAGGGTCATCCGGATCGCCGTCACCCGCCCGGGAGCAGGACCCAGCGTCTGGCGCACCATCAGCATCCCCGCGACAGGTGCACTGCGATGACGACGCGACGCGGCCTCTGGATCGCCATCGCCACCGGGGCGATGGCATCCGCCCTCCCAGCCCCTGCCTCCGCCGCGACGTTCACCGTCACCTCCTGCACCGATGCCATCTCGAACCGGGCCTGGGGCCTCACCACCTCCCGACCCGACCTGCTGGAGGGCCTGTTCACCTGCCCACCCGGCACGGGTCGCACCGGCGGTCTGGTCGCCCAGGAGCGGCTGGTCAGCCCCGCCACCACCCCGACGGGCGCCAGCGTCGAGTGGCGCTTCACGGCCCCGGCCGGCGCGACGGTCACGGGACTGAGCCTCGACCGCTGGCTCGCGGCCCAGGTCGACCCGGGGTGGGTGTCCTACATCCGAACCGCGGAAGGGCTCACCATCGAGAGCTGCCGAGCACCGGCGGGTCCGTCGGTCACCTGCGAGATCGGCGCGGGGACGGCGGTGCTCGCCGCGCCGGACTACGACCCCGAGACCTTCACCGGCCTGCAAGCCACCGGCCTTGTGATCGGGGTCGCGTGCGACACCGCCAACCCCGGGGGTTGCAGCAACGGTTCGCCAGGCGCCCCCGGCGCCCAGCACCTGGTCGGTGCCGCGGCCCGGAACATCATCGTGACGCTCAGCGAAAACACTCAGCCCGCGATCAGCACCGTAGCCGGCGCCGCGGGCCCCGGCGTTCGGTGGATCGGCGGGCAGAGCTCCGTGCAGGTCAACGCCACAGACATCGGATCGGGTGTCGCCGGCGCCCGAATCGTCACGCCGGACGGATCGGCGCTCGGCGCCGCCACCACACCCTGCGATCAGCAGACCCGGCCCTGCCCCAGCCCGGTGACGCTCAGCGTTCCGATCGACACGCGCACCCTTCCGGACGGCCCGGCCACCCTCCGGGGGATCATCACCGACGCCGCCGGTCTCACCACCACCAGCACGCCCTGGACGATCGGCATCGACAACAGCCCGCCTGTCGCCCCGACCGAGGACAGCACGGCCCGGCCGTTCACCACCACTCGCCCGGTCCCCGTCCGATTCCCATCAACCGGCGCCCCGGTGATCTCGGCCACGTGGCGCGTGCGGCCAAGCGGCGGAGGATCCGTGGTGGCCACCGGACGGGCGAGCTCCCAGAGCGGCCTGAATGCCCTCGGCGTCAGGGTCCCCCGTGTCGGCGACTGGCGCGTCGAGTACGACCTGCAGGACGCCGCCGGCAACGCCGCCCAGGGCGTGGTCGGCTCAGAGATCTTCGTCGCTCCACCGCCCCGCGTGCGGGGCCGGGTCCTGCTGCTGCCCATGCCGTTCCGCACGGCCCGTTCACGCTGGAACGTCGGCATCCGCATCGGCGCCACACTCATCCGCCGTCAGGTGGTGGTCACCGCCAACGCCTCCCGACTTCGGGTGCCGTTGCCACTCGCCCCATTGGGCGGCCGGACGTTGACCGCTCGGTGGCGGCTGGTCGGCGGAGGCCCCAGCTACAGCACCCGCCTTCGAGTCCCTCAAGCCCCCCTGCGCTGAGGAGCAGCCCGTGAACCCCCGTCACGTCACCAGAGCCGCCGTCATCGCCGGGGCGCTCGCCGCCGCGCCAATGGGCCTCGGGGCACCGACCCCTGCCGAGTACCAGTACATGGGTGGCACCGGCTGGGCACAGATCGGGCCGCCAGGCCCGTGGACGATGGACACCGTCCTCGGCCGGTTCCAGCTCATCGATCAGGCCGCCATCAACGCCCCCGCCGACCGGTACGTCGCCGGGACGCTCGCCCAAGCGCGCTGGTGTTCACCAGTCGCCGGGACGAACCTCTCCCTGATCGAGGGCGTCATCACGGCGTACCACACCACCGCCTACCCCGGGACGAGGGTGATGAGCGGCGCCGGATTCGACGCAGCCGGGCAGCCGATCCGCGGCACTCTCACGGCTGACGCTCCGGGCCCTCAGGGCGTGCGCGTCGACGCGATCAACGGCCCGTGCGTCTACGTGCGGGTCCAGGAGGGCACCACCAAGACCACCACGAACCGGCGGCTGTGGGGCCTCAAGGTCAACGCCGCGATCTACACCGACCTGATCGGGCCGAGCGTGACCACCCCCACCGTCACCTGCCCGGGGACCGGCGGCTGGTGCACCGGCCCCCTTGAGGTCAGCTGGAACAGCGCGGACAACCTGCTCGGGCGCAACGGCACCCGCGCCGAGGTCGACGGCGGCGGCAGCCTGCTGCCCACAGACACCTACGAAGACGGCACCCACAGGGTGACCGGCCTCGACCCTGGCCCCGACGGTCCGCGCCTGGTGCGCGCCGTCGCAGAAGGCGCCGGCTGGAATCCCGCCGTCGCCGTCACCGCCATCCAGGTCGACCGCACAGCGCCGTCCATGCCGACAACCTTCACCGCGTCCACGACCAGCGGCCCGGCCCCGATAACCCTCAGCGCAGCGGGCTCCACCGACCAGCGGTCCGGCGTCGCTGGCTACCAGTTCACCACCGACGGCGGCCGCACCGTCCGCCGAGACCCGGTCCTGCGGGACACCGGTGCGTACACCGTCCGCGCACGCGCCATCGACCAGGCGGGCAACACATCGGTCTGGACCGCGCCGATCAGCGTCGCGGTCACTCAGGACACGCCCTCCAGCGCCGCCGTGCCCCCGGCGATCCTCGCCCAGGGCCCGTTGCCGGATCTGTCCCGGGCCCAGCTGACCAGCATCCGCGGCACAGCGCGAAATCGTGTCTACCGCGGCCAGGTCGTCGCCTACGTCAAGGCCAAGTACCGGCGCGCCACCGCCATCCGAGGCCGCTTCGGCCTCGCCGTCGCAAGGAATCCGCTGCGCCGCGCCACCGTGTTCTTGCTCACCAGCGCGAGCGCAACGGCACCGGTGGGAATCGCCCAAACCGACCGCAGCGGCCGGTTCACCCTCCGCTTCCGGCCGACCCGGAATGGCCTCTACCAACTGTGCGCCGTCGGCCGGCCAATGGTCTGCCGAGGAGTCCTTGTTCGCGTCGCTCCGCGCGTCCTCCTGGCCAAGCCGGCGACCACTCTGGCCGTCGGCAACTCCCTGCGAGTCAGCGGCATGGTCGTGCCTGGCCTCTGGGCCCGGGGACGGCTCGTCCGCCTCGAGTTCCGCACCCGCACCGGCTGGGTGAGCGCTGGCAAGGCCGGACGCATTGACCGCTTCGGCCGGTTCCGGCTCTCGTACCGCCTGCTCGTGCCGCTGCAGAGCCGGTACCGCGTGCGGCTGGACGTGGGACCCCGAGACGCCCTGGTCTCCGGGTTCAGCTCGCCCATCGACCTGGTCGTGCGGTGACCTTGCCCGCGAGTTCGGTACGTGGCTACGTGCCCACGTACCTACGTATCCACGTATCCACGCACGACGCCCGGGAGAGAACCTCGTGCTCATCGTGATCGCCAACACCAAAGGTGGCGTCGCCAAGACGACCACCGCCGTCCACCTTGCCGCAGTCCTCGCCGAGCGAGGCCGGACACTCCTCGTCGACACCGACCCGCAAGGATCGGCGCTCTCCTGGGTCGAGGGACTCGACGACTACCCGGCGGTCGCCATCGGCCGGGCACGCAGCCGCGGACTCGCCCGCGATCTTGCTGCCCTCGCGCGAGATCACGACTTCACCGTCGTTGACACACCGGGCTCGCGCGAACGCGGCATCGCCGCCCAAGCCGTCGCCAGCGCCGATCTCGTCGTCATGCCGCTGGCCCCCACGGCCGCAGACTTCGCCGATGTCCCCAGGACGCTTGAGCTGATCGACGACTCGGCATTCGGCGAACAACCACGAGTCGTAGCCCTGCTCTCCCGGGTTCGCGCTGGCACTCGCTCGCGCCTTGATGCTCGCGACGCCCTCCATGACTTCGGGGTCGCTGTCTCCCATACGGAGATCCCGCTGAGGGAATCCATCGCGGGCGCCTACGCCGGCCCCCTGGGTGAGCGGGACGCCTGGCGCTCGTTCGCTTCAGAGCTCATGCCCCTTGGGGTCATCCGATGACCGCGATCAGGGAGAACAAGCTGCAGGTGGCGGTGCGGCACGGCTCCCGTCGGCTCGAAGAACGCCCCGCGAGCGCGGTCTCCGGACGCACACGTGTCTCGTGCGACCTCACCAGGGAGAACTACCTCCGACTCCACATGGCGGTCGCGGAACTCGGCGCAAGCAAGATCGCGATTCTCAACGCGCTCGTGGAGCTTCTTGATGAGTGCGTCGTCCGTGAGCGCCTCCGTCTCCCCTAGGCATCGCACTCGAACGCCGATGGCCCCATTGAGTTCGCCAGCTAGGACGTCGCTGTAGGAAAGTCGGGCGGTGGCGGGGGCGTTGGCAGAGCCCCTTCGTGCCACTCCTCGATTGGGTTCTCGTAGGCGTGTCGCAGCCAAGCCAAGCCCTCGGGTGGCAGTTCGACGTTCGGAGCGGCGTTGAAGACTGGCCAGAAGCGCCAGAGTTCAGTGCCGACTCGCTTTCTCAGAATCGCACGCACAGCCGCTTCCAGGACAGTGAAGCCCTCCTCGATGAGGGGATGCACTTCAACTCCGTCATGAACGATTGCTGAGCGCAACCCATACAAGCGCCCGATGTCAGGGAGGCCGGACTCCGTGAGGTCAAGACCCGCGTCCTCCATGAGCTCAACAACCCGCCGAACGTTGCTTCTGTCGACGCCACCGAGTGCCTCGAGGGCGATCCAGAACGCAACGATGGCGTCTGCGGTCGGTCCGGCACGGGCGGCCTTCAGATACCAACGGGCAGCGGTGGTCGCGATCGGGTCCCCTACCGGGTCCTGGATGATGCCGAGGGTTTCCAGTTCGTGCTTCCCGATAGCTCGGGGAAGGTAGTCTCGAACCCAGGCCACACGATTGGCGACGACTGTGCCTTCTTCACTGTGAACGAGGACGTCCTCAAGAATCTCCTCGCCGAAGAACCTCTCGTCGAGCGTCGCCACCAGAAGGCCGGCCGCAGACATGACGTGGTCGCGCCATCCCCGGAATTGGATCCACATCGGTTCATTCGGCTGGACCTGTGCCTCGAGAGTGCACAGGGTCACGTACCTCCCCTCGCCCACCTTGACTCCGCTCTTCATGCACTTGTCCCACACGAGCGGCGGAGGAATTCGCTGCTGCATCTCGACCCGCATGGTCTCGATCGGCCCCTGCGTGAAGGTGAAGTCCACGCCATGGACCCGCACGTTCTCCGGCTGCCCGATCACCGCGTTCGACGTGTAGGCGAGGCGGTAGAGGACATCGCGCCCCGCGAGTTGGTCCACGATGTCCCCGCCTGTCCTGGTGCTATGCGCCGGCAGGAGACCCGAGGTAGGGGGGTTCCAACGAATCTGGTTGTCGCCGTCGCGAGGCACTCGCGGCAAGCCTACTGCGGTCAATCGATCTGCCGGCGGTGGCTAGCGCAGCTCCTTCGAAAAGGGGATCTCCTCGGCAGCTCTCCACCCCGTTCCCCACCGCCGCCATCACCGACGAGGCCGGCCCCTTAAGCGACCTGTGCACCGGAGCGGGCCTGGTCTAGTTTTCCTCAACTCGGCTAGGGCTGTCGCAAGTATGCGTCTGCGGCTGGAGCCCCGAAGATCTTGAATGTGCGGGTGCAAGGCTGCTCCCTGCCCGTCGGGTACCGGCGCGTCGGCTCCATCCGCCTCGGACGCAGCGGGAAAAGAGGTCCCAACGTGAGCGACAGGTTGGCGCGGCTCCCCCAGGACAACCGGGTTGCCCTACGTCACGCTCTCGGCCGGCGTTTCCTCGCGCGGGTGGATGCCCTCTCCTCAGAGGTCACCTCGGGATTGGACACCTACGCCATTCATCTCCACCCGGCAACGACCGAAGCGGACTACGGATGGCTGAAGCAGGAGTGGTCGGGCTTCCTCTTGGAGGCGGTTGAGGCGGTATTCGGCGCGGATTGCAGCAGTACGCGGGGTATCGCGGACCTCAAATCCTCCCTGCTCTCGTTGCAGGTCCGAGCCGAGGGTCTGAGGAGTCTCGTTCAGGGGCTGGATCACATCGCTGAGTGCGACTACTACCGAGGCGCAAAGCCCCTCGACGCGGCACGCACCTGCTCGATTGGTGCCGTGGCGGCATACGCCTCAATGGTGGCTGCCTGCACCGCCCCTGACGAGGGATCCTGGAGCATCGCTGAGGAGCGCTTCGAGGCCGCTGTTACCGGCATCGCTGCGACGGACATCGCGCTTGAAAGTGCCATGTTGGATTGGGGCGACGTTGGTCTCGCCGAGGTTCTGCACTGCGCATTCCGAGTCCCGCCAGCCCAATCGGTCCACTCTGTCGAGAGCTGTATCGGCGCGTATGAGCACCTGGATCCGCGCAAGGGCGCACTACCAGACACGTCACCTCACGTTCAGCCCATCCCGAACGGGATGGGGAATCGCTCGGACCGACTCTTCGCCTTTGCCGAGCGCCAGGTGCGTTTCCTTCCACTGCCGTCTGGGACCATGGACGGCCTCATCGCGCAGGACTACATGCAGGTCGGGTTCCGGCTCGCGACGGAGAGGTTCCCGGCTCTAGCGCACCTCACAGGGCGGTGGGCCTCTCACGTCATCGTGAGCGCCTTGCAGAACGATCGGGAGAGGCTGCAGGAGAGACTCCTTGAGTTCGATCGGGAAGACACCCTGCTCGTCATATGCGAGGCGCCTCGAGCTGACCGAGAGATGGCTCAGGCGAACGGTGACCCTCGCCGAGGGCTCACCGCCTACAGCACGCTGCTTGAGGCCGTGGTCCAGCCTTGGCTAAGGCTGATGCTCGACATGCACGCGCTTGCAGCGGGGGAGACGATGCCTCGGCTGCCGTTCAACACGACGTTGACTCGAGTTCTGAACGCGGCGGCAAGCGCAGGGAAGCGCGACTCGATTCTGCAGGTGCTCGTCGCCCCGGCTGACAGCCGTCTGCGAAACGCCGCTTCCCACAGCCGTGCGCTGCCAGCGGGAGGACGCATTCAGATCATTGGAAGCGGCGGGAAGGTTGAGCGAGTAGTCGAGGCCGTGGAAGTGGAGACCCGGTACGCCCTCCTACGTTCGGGGTTTGCCGGAATCGATTGCGCCAAGACAGCGTTCGGATACGCGGTTGGATGGCAGAACGCAGACGTCGAGATGGAAGCGAGCACCGAATTCGTTGAGCGGTTGGTGCGCATCTACCAAGCTGCGCACGGACTGCCTCTCGTGACAAGCGTCCGCGAGGACGCTGATGGTTCCGTCGTCGTTGCGGCCGAGGGGCCTTGGCCAGGCGGTGAGGTCCCGCGAATGGCGGAGGGTCTGAGGGCAGCGGTTCCTAGGATTACCCACGTCTCAGTCGACGCCGCAGGGGAAGGGACCAAGCCGTAGAGCACTTGGGACTCAACCTCCGCCTTCAGACATCGGCAGGCGCCGTCGACCGCAACCCATACGCCAATACGTGGCTACGCATCTACGTGACCCTTCGGCCCCGCACGCCCGCAGTTCCCGATGGCGAACGGGCGGGTCGCAAGGCCGCCGAGCTGGGCCCGGGACGGCGCGTCAGCGGCTGGTCGTGCGGTAGGTCTCC
>LNFL01000077.1 GCA_001464275.1 Actinobacteria bacterium Ga0077560
GACGACGCCGCCTTCGCCGCGGCGGAGCGACGCGTGGCGGAGGCGCTGCAGCCCCACTCGGCCGCGGTTTAGCGGCCTCCCGAGCCCGTGGTACCGTTCGGGCAATGAGCCACACCACCGCGTTCGACGCCCTGCTGGAAGACCTCCCCGGGGACTGGTCGTTCTTCGAGTGTTATGTCGCCCTGGACGAGCCCGAGCGGCTCACCGAGGCCCGCGTCGCCCTGGCCCGCGCAAACGCGCGCCCGCTGTACGGGGCCGGCGACCACGACTTCGCGATCACGGTCGCGAACACCTCCGGCCACGGCGCCCGCACCGGTGTCGTCCGCTCAGCGCTGAAGCTGCTGGACGACCTGGGCATCCGCGGCCGCACCTGGCTGGGTGAGACGCGCACCACGCTGCGCCCCGCCCCGCCGCACCGCTACGGCCCGTAGGGCCGGGCCGTGTACCGCAGCGACGAGGACATCGCCCTGCTGGGTGAGCTCGCGGCCGTGCTCGACCAGACGGTCGCCGCCGGCGGGCTCACCGCCGGTTCGTACCTGGTGCTCCGCGAGCTGGTCCGCGCCGACGGCCCCGTGGCCGTGGTCGAGCTGGCCGCCGCGCTCGGCGCGGACGGCGACGAGGTGGCCGGCCTCGCCGGGCGGCTCGTCCAGGACGAGCTCGCCGAGGTGCGGCCCAACGGCATCGCCGTGACCGTCCCCGGACGGGAGCGCGCATCCCGGCTGGAGGACGAGGCGAACGACGCGATGCGCGCCTACGTGATGGAGCGCCCCCACAGCGCCACCGTGTACGGGCTGGTGGCCTCCATGCGGGCGGGCCGCTTCACGGTCGAGGACCTCATCGAGTTCATCTCCGAGGGCCCAACCGAGGACGACGACGAGGACTGACCGGACCGCGGCGCGGTCCGGTCGTCCCCGGAGACCTCAGATGACCGCGGACTCCCCCAGGGAGCTCCACACGTCCATCTTCGTGCGCAGCCGCTTGATCACCTCGTCGGTGAACTCGTCGGTTCCGCAATGCCCGCCCAGGTCGGCGGTGCGGTGCTCCTCCGCGACGGCCTCGAGTGCCGCCTCGTAGATCCCGCGTGAGACCTGCGTGGCCGGCGGCTCGTGCATGAACCCCAGCAGCGCCGCCCCGGCCAGGATCATGGCCAGCGGGTTCGCGACGTTCTTGCCCTCCAGGGTGGGCGCGGTGCCGTGCGGCGCCTCGGCCATCACCGTGGTGACGCGCAGGTCCTCGTCGAAGCTCAGCAGCAGCGACTCGGCGCCGGCGATGGATCCGAACAGCTGCAGCACCATGTCCGAGAGGCAGTCGCCGTCGCGGTTCAGCGACGGCGTGATGAGCCCCGCGTAGGCGGCGTCGATGAGGACCGGGCGGTAGCGGATGTCCGGGTGGCGTGCCGCGGCGGCGTCGAGCTCCTCCTTGAGCATGCCCTCGTAGACCGGTGAGACGGTCCACTTGGGGCCGCCGTAGACCTGTGCGTGCATCCGGCGCGCCTGCAGGAACGTGAACTCGGCGACGGCGCGGCAGGTGCGGCGCGAGATGTGCTCGGTGCGCCAGGCCACCTCGTCGAGGCCGGTGCCCTCGCGGTGTTCCTTGGCGTTGTAGGCGTCGTCGACCGCCATCCGGACGATCGAGATCGGCGCGTGGATGCCGCCGATGGGCCGCACGCCGGGCAGGCGGCGGCCGGTGCGGATGATCACCCGCCCGTCGATCGCCTCGCGCAGCAACGCGTTGGGACTGCCGACGTCCCCCGTCTCCTCCGGGGTGACGGTGGCCGCCTTCAGGCCGAAGCCGTGCCGCCTCATCGCGTCGGCGGCGTCGTACACGACCTGGTTGTTCGTGGCGCGTCGGTGCTCGAGCGACAGGTCGTACCGCTCGAAGCTGAGGGGGAGACCGGAGACGGCAGGA
>LNFL01000078.1 GCA_001464275.1 Actinobacteria bacterium Ga0077560
GCGGTGACCGACGCGAGCGCGGTGAGCAGGATGAGGGCGGCCAGCAGTGTGGCGGCCGCGGAGATACGGAGGCGCACCCTCTGTAGATCGGCATCCGGCGCCGTCACACGACGAACCGGGCGGTGCCGCTCCGGTCGTGCCGCCGCGTGCGATCCCGGAGGCCGCGCAGAGGGGCTGCGCGGAGGCGGGTGCGCCGACCGATCAGGTCGTCAGGTGGCGTCCAGGTAGGCACGCAGGGCGCGGCGGATCAGCTCACTCGCGGTGATGTCCTCATCGGCGGCGCGATCATCCAGGCGGGCTCGCAGCTCGGGATCCATCCGCACCGGGACGACCTCGGAGGGCCCGTCCCCGAGCGGCGGGCGGCCACGCCTGCGCAGGCGCTGGGGCGCGTACCCGGCCTCCGCCTCGGCGGCGAGCCGGTCGATGAGGTCATCGGTGAGCGGGATGCCCCGGGAGTGCCCCGAATGGTCCTTGGCCGTCATGGTCTGTTTCGCTGATGCGGAGAGGGCACTCGGAGTTCCGGCCTGCGGATACCCGCCGACGGGTGGAGCCACGGTTGACGACGTAATGCATAGCGAAAACTGATGCCGGGTGCGGTTGCCTGCGAATCCTCGGCGTCGCGGTCTTCCCGGGGAAGCCGGCCGCGTGGTCGTGGCGAGCTATGGCCGTGATCGAGGCCGTCTCGTTGGCTGCCGGTTCCTTCCTGATCGCGGATCGCGTCATGACCGGCTCCACGGAAAGGGACTCGACGGGGAGCTTCACGACACACTCGCCGTGAGCTGCGCCGAGCGGCCGAGGTTCGGCTACTCGCAGAGCGGGAGGTTGTCGTCGAGCGGCCAGCGCTCGACGACGTTCTCGACCTTCACGAAGACGCCGGTCGTGTCGCCGGGAACGAACCAGAGCTCCTCGGCGCCACGCCGAAGCCCCGAGTCCTTCGCGTTCGACGGCAGCGTGGCGTCGAGGTCAAGGAGGCGCGTGGTGTCGGGGCGGTTGTAGACGCCGTCGGGATCCCGCACGTAGTGATGCGGGCGTGCCGACTCGGCCAGGCGTTCGTTCGCGCGCTCTTGGCGCCAGATGCCGCCCGGCGGATGGGTCACGACCATGTAGCGGGCGGAGGCCCAGCCGCAATGGTCAGGCCCGCTGTGGTCCGCGACCACGTCCATGCGAACCAGGCAGCCGTCGGTGGTGGTCCAGAAGCGCCCGCTCGCCGCGCTGCGCCAGGCCGGTGGCTCGGCGCTCAGATCGGTGATCGATCCGGAGGCGCCGGCGCAGCGGTGCGGCCGGGGGTCAGCGACCGGCTGCTCAGGCGAGGGAGCGTTTCCTCCGCAGGCGCTGAGAACGGAGAGGGTCCCTGCGGCGACCGCGAGGGCCCCGGCGACGCGGAGTGGGTACGTGTGGGCCGTCCTCATGTCACTCCTCCGCCGCGGCACGCAATCCGGTCACGGTCGAGAGCCGATTCGGGCGGGGTGGATCTCAGGACCATCCGCGCCCCACCGATTCGCCGCCCGAGCCCAGGAACACAAAAGGCCCGCAGATGCGGGCCTTTCAAAGTAGCGGAGGAGGGACTCGAACCCCCGACACGCGGATTATGATTCCGGGTGGCCCACCCCCCGAGAATCGCTTGGCGTTCGCGTTCTCGTCGTTTCACGCGTCCTCCCCCAACGTGGCCCGCAACGTCTCGGTGCTCGCGGCGGGGTCGAAGGTGCTCACGGCGTCGTCCAGCATGGAGTCGTTGAGCAAGTGGCTGTAGATCCGGGCGGTGATGCTCGGGTCGGCGTGGCCGAGTTGCATGGCCACCGCGGTGAGCGGCTTGCCGGCGGCGAGCATGTGGCTGGCGGCGCCATGGCGCAGGCCGTGCCAGGTCACCAGGCCGCGGTCGTGGGCGTCCACCAGGCCGGCGCGCCGGAGGGCGCGCTCCAGCGCCTGGTTGGGTGAGCCCTCGTCCATTGGGCCACCGTCGCGGCCGGGGAAGACCCATCCCTCGGCGGCCGTTCCGCCCTCGATGACCGACTCGGCGTACCAGTCGGCCAGGCGCGCGGTGAGGCCTTCGGGCAGCGCGACGCGGCGCGGGCGGCCGGACTTCGGTGGGCGCACGTGGCGGATCGTCCGGCCGTCGGTGCGGCCCTGCCAGACGGTGCGCGCGACGGTCACACGGCGCAGCGCCAGGTCCAGGTCGCCCCACCGCAGGCCGATGACCTCGCCCTTGCGCAGACCCGCCTCGGCGGACAACCGGACCATGCATTCCACGCGCACCGCGGGGCACGCGGCCAGCAGCTGCGTGAGCTGCGTGCGGTCGAGTACGCGGCGCGCGCCCTGCAAATGGGCACTTTCCTCGGCGGTCGTGGTGGCGCGCGGCAGCCGAATGCGCGCCGCGGGGTTGTCGGCCAGGCGGCCCCACTCGACGCTGCGGCGCAGCATCGGGCGCAGGCACGCGAGGGCCTTCCAGGCCGCGTGGCGACCCTGGTCGGTGAGGATCCCGGAGATCCACTCCTCCACGATCTCGCGGGTGATCTCGGTGAGCTCGAGGTGCGCCAGGCGGGGCGCGATGGAGCGCACGTACGCCTCCTCGTATCCCTTGAGCGTGGACGGGGCGAGGGCGGCGGCGATGGTGCGGAAGTAGTCGCGCGCCAGGTCGTGCAGCGTCTCCGGCCCGCTGTTCACTTCAGCCGGCGCGGGACGCCCGGCGGACAGGAGCCGGCGGCGTTCGGCCCGCGCGTCGCCGACCGGTCCGGGGTGGGTGATCTGCCGTCGTGAGGTGGGTTGGGCTCCGGGCACGACGAGGGTGAACGGGCAGGTGCAGCGTCGGCCGGGGCGCTGGTCGATCGATGACGGGCAGGCCGTGCGGTGGCTCCGGTAGAGCCCCGGCTCGATCGGTTCGCGCCAGCCCCGGCGCGCGCGTGGGGTGTCGGTGTCGGTCATGTGCGGGAGCGCCTCGGGGTGAGCCTCGTTCCACAGGCGCAGCGCGTCGATGACAGGAGTCACTCCGGGTCCCTCCACCAGCCCGGCTGCAGCGGCGCCCCACCGGGCACGCGGCGCGTCCCTGCCCGTCTGCGCCGAGCGGGGCGAGGATGCTCCGTCGTCGCCGGCCAGGGCGTCGCCTGGGCGCGCTCCCAGGCGTCGAGGTGGTCCTCCCGAACCATCAGCCGCCGGCCCGCGACGAGCGCGCCCGCTTCGCGCATGAGTGCCCGGGCGGTGCGCGCGTCCCGCAGGCCGTACCGGCGCATCACCGCGGGCACGTCCAGGACGCGCGGCAGGCGCCGCGGCGGACCGTCCCAGGTGGCGGTCACTGCCACGGGAACGGTGGTGGCCCGTCGGGTCGGGGCGGCAGGGGCACCGCGTCGGGGTGGATGAGCCACCTGGCTCCGACCTTCGCGCCCGGGATGTCCCCGCGCACCACCATGCGCCGCACCGTCTCCGGGCAGCACCGCAGCACCCGGGCGACCTCGGCCACCGTCATCAGCTGCATCTCCACCACGCTCACCCCCACGCACGCACTGCGCGCAACGCATGCGCACCGCCCGCGTGCCGCGCACGCGGTGCGCGAACGGTGCCCTCTACACGGAGAAATGGGTTGAGTGGCCTGAAAGAGGGGGTGAGGGGGTCAGCGGGTCATGCGGCGTCCAGGTAGGCGCGCAGGGCGCGGCGGATCAGCTCACTTGCGGTGATGGCCTCGTCGGCGGCGCGATCGTCCAGCCGGGCCCGCAGCTCCGGGTCCATGCGCACGGGGACGACCTCGGACGGCCCCTCACCGAGTGGCGGCCGGCCCCGTCTGCGCAGACGCTCGGGGGCGTATCCAGCCTCCGCCTCGGCGGCGAGACGGTCGAGGAGATCGTCGGTGAGCGGGATTCCCCTGGAGCTTCCCAGGTGGTCCTTTGCGGTCATGGCGTGTCTCGTTCGGGCGGGGC
Source organism: Actinobacteria bacterium Ga0077560 (assembly GCA_001464275.1). GTDB lineage: Bacteria > Actinomycetota > Thermoleophilia > Miltoncostaeales > Miltoncostaeaceae. Next base: position 3,906 of record LNFL01000078.1, read on the forward strand.
GGGCAGGAGGTGTCGGTAACTGGGGCGGAGGGGCATCGCGTGGATCGCGATGTGGGTTCCGTCGTCGCGTTCGATGACGACGACCTCGAGCAGGTTGGCGGCGCGGTCGGCTCCGATCAGCAGGAAGCGTGTCGGTCCGTCGTCATCGGAGATCTCGTACCGGGCGACCTGGTGGTTGAAAGCGTGGTGGATGTCCGCATCGCTGACGCCGTGCTTGCGAGCGGAGCGATGGACGTCCACGAACGAATCGTATTACAAAAATCCTGCCGGGAGTGTCACGGACCGTTCCAACCGCATGCCGACAGAGGCATGCAATTGTGCGCCCCTTCTTCCGGCCCTCCGTGTCGTTCGCTGGCTCGCGCGGTTCGCCGTGATGGGGAGCGATGGGGGCCGTGTGTTTTCTCTAGTCGGGGGTTCGAGGTCGGCGGACCGGCCGCGATGGCCAAGAAGAGCGTGGACGTCAACGCGGCCGCGAAGGCCTCGGGGTCGGCGTGCTCGGGCCTCTCCTCCACCCAGGCCCTCGCCCGGTTCGGCGATGCCAACTGGTACTTCCTCGCACCGCAGGGCTCATTCGAGGACGGCGCCGACGGGTGGACCACCGTCACGGGTGAGGTGACCGTCGTCGCCGACGCCGGCTACCCGGACGGGCCCGTCCCGGACACGACCTCGCTGCAGCTGGCCCCGGGCGCGAAGGTCACAAGCCCGCCCATCTGCGCGAACAGCAGCACGCCCTCATTCCGGTTCTTCACCAAGGCGCTCGCGTCCACCGCGAAGGGGTACGCGGTGGAGGTCACCTACCTCACCCAGGACGGCGGGGCGGTGAAGGCCTCCGGCTCGGCCGTCACGGGCACCTCCTGGGCACCGACCCCGGAGTTCCGGGTGCGGACCAACAAGATCGCCCTGGACAGATCGGGCTGGGGCGCCATCCAGATCTCCATCACCGCCCCGTCCGACAGCGCCCTGCGGATCGACGACCTGTACGTCGACCCCCGCATGCGCTGAACCGGAACGCACAGAATGCACTCTGCAAGGACGGACGTGCCCGCGCGCGGCAGCGCGAAGAGGAGTCCCCCCGGCGTGCGGGGGACGCCGCCGCGTGCTTCGGGCTTCACGGCAGCAAGTGGTCTCCGTCCCGGAGGGGCGCCAGCAGGTCAGCCGGCGGTCGGTGCCGGGCCTTGACCCGCGCGGGACCTGCGCCAGTCCGCCGGTCGGCCCTCCTGGAATGCCGCGATCCCCTCGGCCGGGTCGGGTCCGTGCAGATGGTTCAGCACATTCGCTTCGAGGGAGGGCAGGATCGAGGCCCGTGCGACGTCGGTGGCCGCGTTCAGCCCGAGCTTGGCCAGCCTGAGCCCCTGCGGGGAGTGCTCCAGGATGCGCTCGCACCAGGCGGAGACCTCGTCATCGAGGCGCTCGTCCGGGACCACAGCGTTGACGAGACCCATCTCGAGCGCCTCGGCGGCCGGATAGCGACGGCTCAGGTAGACGATCTCCCGGGCGCGTTTGTCGCCCACGAGGCGAGCCAGGGTTTGCGCTGACCACCAGGCCGGTGCCCAGCCCAGGCGGGTGCCGGCCTGACCGAACACTCCCGAGGTGCCCGAGATGGTGAGGTCCGCAATCACGTTGATCTCGTGGCCGGCGCCGATGCAGTACCCCTGGACACGGACGATCACCGGGACGCCGCACGTTCGCAGCAACTCGCCCAACCGGAGGAAGAGCGCGATCTGGGCCCGCTTCTCCTGCTCGGTCCGCGTCGGCTCGCGGACGTCTCCGCCGACGCAGAAGGCCCGGTCTCCCGTGCCTGCGAGCACGACGACCCCGACCTCTCGGTCGCTCGCGACCCGAGTGAGGACGTCGCACAGCTCGGCGAGCGTCTGCGTTCGCAGCGCGTTGAGCCGGTGCGGCCTGTTGATGGTGACCGTAAGCCGGCCGTCCCGCCGCTCGACGATCAGGTCGTGGAATCCGGCCTCGGTCGAGTCGGTCATCGTGGTGATCGTACCGGCCGTGCCAGTCCTCCCGGTGGACCGACGAGATCACACGCGGGTCATCGTCTCCTGGGCTCTGGGGTCCATGAGGACCTGCGTGACCGACGCCTCGTTCGCCGGCGTGAGGGCGGGTTTCGCCCAGGACCGGCCGGCACCAGACGGCCAGGGCCGGTCCTGGCCGTCTTCAACAACTCGTCTTTCCCCTATGGGGAGGCCGGTCGAGTCGCTGCGACCCGCTGCCCATGGGCTGATCGCATCGGTGAGACCAACTCGGAGCGGCGGACGGCGAGCACGCTCCAGACCCCGGCTGGACGGCGTTCAGCGGTCTCGGGAACCTCCCCGGAGCGGGGCCGGGCACCGATGCCGGGCGCGGCGGCGGGGTGTGAACCGCCACCAGGGCGTTGTCGATCGACCCGAGGGTGGTTCTCGGGGAGGACGAGCAGCCTGGTGGGTTCCTCAGCGGCCGGTGAGCCAGTGGCGGGCGGCGTGCGGCCCTGTGATGTGCTGCAGCTCGGTGGCGCCCTGGCTGGCGCGCCTGATCAGGTCGCGCTCCAGCGCCTCCAGATCCGGCGGCCCGCGCGACGGATCCGAGGCGTGTTCGACCTGGCGTCCGTGGCCGCGCGCTGAGCGCCGCACCCACTGCTCGCGCTCCCGCGCCTCGTGGTCGGTCACCAGGTACGCGAACAGGGCGTAGAGGACCTCCGCGCCCGGACCGCGACGCGGGGCACCTCTGAGCCGCTCACGGCTCAGCAGGCCAAGGACCTCCAGGGCCCGGATGTGCCGGTAGTTGGTCGCCCGGCTGCGGGTGGTGTGCAGCCCGAGGACCCCGGCGGCGCCGCGCTCGTCGTGGCCGCCGCACAGTTCGGCCGGTGAGGCGCCGATGGTGCCGAGCTTGTTGCGCCGGCGCTGGCGCCAGCCCTCCTCCTGCAGGGCCAGCCAGGTCGGCAGCAGGTGCAGGGCACCCGCGGCCGCGAGCAGCTGGGTCACGTCCCGGGCGACCGCCGTGTACCCGCGCCTGCCCCGCGGCTCGGTCCAGAGCGGAGGGCGCCTCATCCGGGCACCCCGGGGAGCGGGTCAAGGACATCCGTCCGGCCGTTTCCCGCAACGCGCCCCGCAACGTCCCCGCTGCCGCCGCAACGTATTCCCGCGCTCCCCAATGCGCCCGGCCGAGTTCGCCGTCCGGCCCCAGGAACACAAAAGGCCCGCATCTGCGGGCCTTTCTGAGTAGCGGAGGAGGGACTCGAACCCCCGACACGCGGATTATGATTCCGCTGCTCTAACCGACTGAGCTACTCCGCCACGCTCGTGATGAAGCCCAGTAATTACCATGGAGGTGCTCTACCAACTGAGCTAACTGGGCGCGATGGCCGACGACGTCACTACCGGATCGGCCGCCACCCGCCGGAATATAGCTGACAGGTGGCGTGTTCCCCGGCCCTCATCAGGGGGCGGGGGAGTGGCGGGAGGAGGATTCGAACCTCCGTAGGCGTAGCCGACGATTTTACAGACCGTTCCCTTTGGCCGCTCGGGCATCCCGCCGCTCAGAGCGACGGGAAGGGTAGCCCACGGCCACCTCCGGCCGCAAGGCGAACGGCGGCTCAGTTCAGGTCGTCCTCGGCCGGTCCGCTGACGGTTTCGAAGCGGTATCCGACGCCGTAGTGGGTCTGCAGGTAGGTGCGGTCGGGGATCGCCTTCGCGAGCTTCTGCCGGACCTTGCGCACGAACACGTCCACCGAGCGGTCGCCGGGGAGCATCTCGTAGCCCCACACCTCGCGGTACAGGCGGTTGCGCTGCACCGGCTTCCCGCCGGCCCGGGCGAGGGCGTAGAGCACCTCGAACTCGCGGGGGGTGAGCCCCACCGGGCGGCCGTCGGTGAACGCCTGCACCTGCTCCGGGTCGATCACCAGGCCGTCGGTCTCGATGGCGCCGCGCCCCTCCGGGCGGCGATGCACCTCCAGGCGGCGCAGATGCGCGCTCACGCGGGCGACCAGCTCCTTCATGGAGAAAGGCTTCACCACGTAGTCGTCGGCGCCCAGCTCCAGCCCGTGCACGCGGTCGTACTCGCTGTTACGGGCGGAGCAGACGATCACCGGCACGTGGGCGTCCTGGGCACGCAGCTGCTCGGTGAACCGCCAGCCGTCCAGCTGCGGGAGCATGAGATCGAGGATCACCAGGTCGGGCCGCTGCGTGGTGAACAGCCGCATGCCCTGCACGCCGTCGGCTGCGGTGAGCACGCGGTAGCCGGCGCGTCCGAGGTGGTAGGCGACCGACTCCGAGATCGCCTCGTCATCCTCGACGACGAGGATGGTCAGGGGTGTGCCCATCGCGGCCGAGTCTAGCGCCCGTCCGCGCCCGGCCCCGACTGACGGATGGGGACGCGGGCCCGCCCCGCGGCTATCCTCCGGCCAGATGGCGGGGTGGACTCAGCGGGGCGGCGAGGCGGCGCCGTGAGCAGCACGTCGGCTCCCGGCCGGTACATCACCGATCGCCAGATCGGGCGCGGCGGCATGGCCACCGTCTGGAAGGCGCACGACACCGTGCTGGAGCGGGATGTCGCCCTCAAGCGCCTGCGCCCCGCGCTGCTGGACGACCACGAGATCGCCGAGCGCTTCCGGCGCGAGGCGGAGTCGGTGGCCGGCCTGTCCCACCCGGGCATCGTGCGGATGCTCGACCGCGGCGAGGACGCGGAGGGCCCGTTCCTGGTGATGGAGCTGGTGGAGGGCGAGGACCTGAAGGCCCGCATCAAGCGGGAGGGCGCGCTGCCGCCCGAGGACGCCCGCCGCATCTGCGCCCAGGTGGCCCGCGCCCTGGAGTACGCCCACGCCCGCGGCCTGGTGCACCGCGACATCAAGTCCCAGAACGTGCTGCTCGATGCCGACGGCAACGCCAAGCTCACCGACTTCGGGATCGCCCGGCTCATGGAGGGGCCCTCCGACTCGGGCCTCACCAAGACCGGGATGATGGTGGGCAGTAGCGACTACCTCGCCCCCGAGCAGGCCGAGGGCCGCGCGGTGGACGGCCGCACCGACATCTACGCCCTCGGGATCGTGCTGTGGGAGTGCCTCACCGGGAAGCTCCCCTTCCCGGGCGAGAGCTTCGTGAGCGTCGCGATGAGGCACGTCACCGACGCCCTCCCCGACCCGCGCTCGGCGGCGGCCGGCATCCCGGCCCAGCTGGCCGCCTGCACGATGCGGGCGGCGGCCAAGCGTCCCGAGCAGCGGTTCCAGAGCGCCGGCTCGTTCGCCCAGGCGCTCGAGGAGCCGGGCGGCGGGGATACCGCCAACCTGCCCCCGGTGGACGATCCCTGGCATCGCGACCAGGACGCCACCGGCCGGGCGCCGCTGCGGGGTACGCGCCGCCGGCCACGCCGGCGCCTGGCGGCCCTCGCCGGGCTCATCGCCGCCGCGGTGGTCGCCACCGGCGGGTACCTGGCGCTGACGGCCCTGGACGGGGACGGTGGCAGCACGCCCACCCCGGTCATCACCTCCCTGCCCATCACACTCGACGACTACGACCCCCAGGGCGACGGCGCCGAGCAGCCCGACCTGGTCCCGCGGGCCTCCGACGGCATCCCCGACACCGCCTGGACCACCGAGCTGTACGAGGACGTCCCGGAGTTCGGCGGCTTCAGCAAGTCCGGCGTGGGCCTGCTGCTCACCGCGCCGCGCGACTCCCGGCCCACCGAGATCGACATCACCTCCACCACGCCCGGCGCGAACTTCGAGATCCGCACCGAGGACGACCTCGACCCGGGCACGCCACCCATCACATCGGGCACGTTCGACGGCACCGCCCAGAAGATCGCCCTCCCGGACGGGATGCCCCCGCGGCTGGTCATCTGGATCACCCGGCTCGCCCAGAACCCCGTCGACGGGAGCAGGTTCTGGGCCGGCATCGGGGAGGTCTCGGTACGCGGGGTGGCGAACACCGCTTCGTGAGCGACTGGCACACCTCCCTGGCGGACCTGGAAGCGCGGCTGGCGCGGCAGGGCTCGCGGGGGGCGGTGCTGTCGGACCGCACCCGCCGCGCGTACCTGAAGGACGCCCGCATGCTGGCGGGATGGCTGGAGGCCCACGGTGTCGCCGGGCCGGAGCGCGTGACGCCGTCGGCGCTGAGCGCCGCGCTGCGCGGCCTGGGGTGGGCGGCCTCCACCCGTGCCCGCGCCCTCACCGCGGCGCGTGAGTGGCTGGGGCCGCTGTTCCCGCCGGGGCGCTGCCCGGCCGACCGCGTGGAGCGCCCCCGGGTGACGCCGCCGCTGGTGCCGCGCCTGTCCCAGGACGACGCCCGGGACCTGGTGGAGACCGTGGCCCACCGCGCCGACGCCGACGGCACCCGCGGCGCCCTGGGCCTGCGCGACCGGGCGATGGTGGAGCTGCTGTACGGCAGCGGCCTGCGCCGCCAGGAGGTGTGCGACCTGGTGCTGGCCGGCCTGGACTTCGAACACGAGACGGTGCGTTTGGTGGGCAAGGGCGGCAGGGCCCGCACCGTGCCGCTCACCGAGCCGGCCATCGCCGCCCTGCGCGACTGGCTGGCCCAGGGCCGCCCGGCGCTGGTGGACCCGGACGCCCGCGCCGTGGACAACGTCTTCCTGTCGCGCACGGGTCGGCCACTGGACGGCAGCGCCGTCTACCGGGCCGTGGCCCCCGTGTTGCGCGACATGGGCCGGGCCGGCGGCCCCCACCTGCTGCGCCACGCCGCCGCCACGCACCTGCTGGAGGGCCCGCCCGGCGGGGAGGGCGCCCACCTGCGCGTGGTGCAGGAGGTGCTGGGCCACGCGAGCCTGGCCACCACCCAGCGCTACACCGGCGTGACCACCCGCGACATCCAGCGGCAGCTGCGCCGCGGCCACCCCCGCGGATGAGCGTCGACGCCGACGCCCTTCGCACGCTGATGGCGGGCTTCCTGGCCGGCCGTGCCTCGCCCGGCACCCGGGACGCCTACCGCCGCGACCTGGGGCACCTGGCCGAGGCGCTCGGCGTCCCGGAGGCCGTGCCCGACGACGACCAGGTGTCCGGCGCCTTCGGGGTGGAGGACGACCCCGCCGTGCGCGAGGCCGCCCGCGCCCTGGCCGCGCTGGACCCCGAGTGGTGGCGCGACTGGCGCGACGGCCTGGAGGGCAGCCCCGCCACCCGCCGGCGCCGCGTGGCGGCCGTGCGCGCGTTCTGCCGCTGGTGGTCGCGGGTGCTGGACATGGAGAACCCCGTGCGCGACCTGCGTCCGCCCGGCGGTGTGGTGCGCCGCGGCCGGCCCGGGCAGGAGGTGGTGGCGCTCGCGCCGGCCGCCACCCGTCGGCTGTGCGAGGCCGCCCGCCGCCCCGGGCCCCTGGGCGCGCGCGACGCCGCCCTGGTGGAGGTGCTCTACGGGTGCGGCCTGCGGGCAAGCGAGGCATCCTCGCTGGACGTCTCGGCCTGCCACCTGGACGACGCGGAGGACCCGTACGTGGTGGTCACCGGCAAGGGATCGAAGGTGCGCGCGGTCGCCGTCCCCGCCGCCGCCCGGGACGCCCTGGTGGCCTACCTGCGCGTGGGCCGCCCGCAGCTGCGCGCGACCTCGGCCCTGGGCGCACGGGGCGATGCGGACGCCGTGTTCCTCTCCAACCGCGGCCGGCGCCTCGGACGGGCCGACATCTGGCGCATCGTCACGAGGGCGGCGTCACGGGCCGGGCTCACCGACGACGGCGGGCGGGTCTTCCCCCACGCGCTGCGCCACAGCTGCGGAACGCACCTCATCCAGGCCGGCGTGGACATCCGGTACGTGCAGGCCCATCTGGGTCACGCCTCCCCGGTGACCACCGAGGTCTACACGCACGTCACCGCCGCCCACCTGCGCGCCGACTTCGACCGCGCCCACCCGCGGGCCAGGACGTCAGCGAAGGGCTGAGCAGGGGCTGGCGGCGCCGGCGAACCCGGCGCGCAGCACCGGCCGGGCGATCCGGAAGGCGGTGACCGTGGTGGAGGCCGGGTCGGCGCCGCCCACCACCTGCCGCTCCGCGTCGCGCAGCGTGCGCGTGGCGGCCACCGCGGCGGCCCGCACCGCCGCCGCGCCGGGCTCGGGGCGGCCGGCCAGGTCGCGGCGGATGTCGGTGAGCACGTCCACGGAGCGCCGCAGCTGGGTGGTGGCGGCGCCCTCGTCCACGGCGACGGCGGTGGGGCCGTAGGCCTCGCGGATGCGGGTGCAGGCGCGCGTGAGCACCGCCGGCAGCGGCTCGGAGCGCACGCCCTGGGCGGCGTCGGCGAAGGTGGTGAACGCCGCCCGTCCCAGGGCGTCGGCGGCGCACTCCGGCAGGCCCAGGGTGGTGGCCGCGGCGTCGATGCGCTCGTAGACCACGGCGGTGTCGCGCACCACGCGCTCGCGCCCGCCGGTGCCGGTGCCGCGGATGGACGCCTCCACGTCGGCGAAGCCCACCGCCGCCGCGGCCACGCCGTTGCGCAGGTTCGCCGCCGCCGCGGCGTCGCCGGGCGCATCCAGGTCGTCCAGCGCGGCGGCCAGCTCCCGCAGCTCGCCCGATGCCGCGCCCGCGGCGAGCCCCAGGCGGTCGGGCGTGCCGATCAGCGGCAGCGCCCCCACGCGCAGCTGGGTCTCGCGGCAGCGCTCACGCCAGGCGTCCCGCGGATCACCGCCGCCGCCGCAGCCGGCCAGCAGCATCACGGCCAGCAGCGCGCCGGCCAGCCCCGTGCGCCCGGTCACCCGTCCGGGGACGGCGAGGCGACGAAGATGCCGATGGTCATGAACAGGCCCCACAGCGACAGCCACACGATCCCCAGCACCAGCCCGGCGACGGCCATGCCGCGTCCCGTCCGGTGCCCATTGGACATGCCGATCTGACCCATGGCGAGGTTTGCGAAGCCCACCGCCAGCGCGGCGGCGGGAATGGCGAGGACCGCGCAGATCCCGAGCACCAGCGCGGCGGTGGCGTGGCCGGAGGTCTGCGGGCCGGTGAGGGCGTTGCCCTCCTCGTCGAGCGGCACGCGCGGCGGCGTGGCCAGTCCCCGGCTGCCCACAAGCGCCAGCACCAACCCCACCACGGCGATCCCGAACGCGATCGCCAGGATGGCGCCCGCCCGGCCCAGGGCCAGGTCGGCCTCCGCCTCGAAGTCGGTGGACGATCTGGCGATGATCACCATGAGCGCCTCGGTGGTGGCCAGCACGCACAGCAGGCCCAGCCCGGCGATCTTCGCCCACAGCTGCGGGACCGACAGGGCGACCGCCAGCAGCACCACGGCGATGATGAACACCACGACCACGCCCGCGGGAAGGTCCACGGACACGTCGCCGGTCGCGAAGCCGCTGCCCGGGCCGGTGGCGATGACCCCGCCGGGGGCGAACATGGCCACCAGGGCCGAGATGACGCCGAGGCCGAAACCGGCGGTGAGCAGTGGCTGGCGGAGGAGGTGGTTCACGCGACCGGCATTCAAGCAGCCGACGGGCCGGACCGCATGCGGATGTGGCGTGGCCGCAGACCGGAGGACCCCACCTCCATGATCGCGACGGTGGGTTCCATGGCCTCCGGATCCAGTTGCCGGCGGAACCGGCGCACCACCACGTCCGCGATCCCCGGGGCACCGGCGCGCGGCGCGCGGCCCCCCTCCAGGCTCCCCCAGGGGCACACCGCGCCGGGCGACACGAACAGCGTGCTGCCCACGCGGTCGGCGAGCGGGATGTGCCAGTGGCCGTAGACCACGGCGTCCACGGCGCCCAGCCGCCGCAGCAGGCGCGGATGCAGCTGCGAGTGCCAGTCGTAGGGGCCCAGCGCCGCCTGCCGGAGCACCGTGCCGGTGTCCCAGGCCTTCCCGAGGCCACCGTGGATGAGGCCGATGCGCCACCCCGCGACCGTCGCCACCACCGACCGCGGGAGATGCTCGCAACCCACGTCGTGGTCGCCGCGCACCGCCACCACGGGGGCCACCACCTCCAGCCGGTCGAGCACCCACGGATGCGACAGGTCCCCGGCATGGAGGATCAGGTCGCAGCCCTCCAGCACGCGCGGCACCCAGTCCGGCAGCTCGTCCAGGAACTCGCCGACATGGGTGTCGGCCACCAGCCCCACCCGGAGGGTGCGGGCCGCGCCGGTGATCACCGGCGCAGCCGGGCGGTCCGCTCCGCGCGGGCCACCGCGAGATCCACCAGGCGCGTCACCAGCTCCGAGTACCCCACCCCAGCGGCGCCCATCAGCGACGGGTACGCGCTGGTGGGCGTGAAGCCCGGGATGGTGTTGAGCTCCGACACCAGCACCTCGCCGTCATCGGTGACGAAGAAGTCGATGCGTCCCATGCCCTCGCAGCCCACCGCCCGGTAGGCGCGCTCGGCGAGCTCCCGCGCCCGCTCGGCGACCGGGGGCGGCAGGTCGGCGGGGATCTGCAGGCTCGCCAGACCGGCCTGGTACTTGGTCTCGTAGTCGTACCACTCGGCGTCGTAGCTGATCTGCCCCGGCGGGGAGACCACCAGCTCGTGGTCTCCCAGCACGCCGACCTCGACCTCTTTGCCGCGCACGCCGCGCTCCACCAGGATGCGCTCGTCGTGCTCGAGGGCCAGGCGGATGGCGTCGTCCAGATCCTCGGCCGAGGTGACGCGGCTGATGCCCACGCTGGACCCCAGCCGGGCGGGTTTCACGAACACCGTGTCGCCCAGGCCGGCGGCGGCCCGCCGGATGGCGTCCGGGTCATCGGCCCACTCGCCGGCGGTCACCACCACTGCGTCGGCCACCGGGATGCCCGCCTGGTGGGCCAGGTGCTTGAACAGCGCCTTGTCCATGGCGATGGCCGACGCGGCCACGCCGGCGCCCACGCACGGCAGGCCCGCCATGTCGCAGAGGCCCTGCACGGTGCCGTCCTCGCCGAACGGGCCGTGCAGCACCGGGAACACCACGTCCACGGGCTCGGGTGCGCCGCCCTCCAGCGGCACCAGCACGCCGCGGCCGTCCGGGCCCGGGCACAGCGCCACCCCGCGGCCCTCGCGGGTCCAGGCGCCGTCGCGGTCGATGAGCACCGGCACCACCTCGTGCCGCTCCGGGTCGAGGGCGTTCATCACGCTGCGCGCGGAAGACAGGGAGACGTCGTGCTCGCTGCTGCGGCCCCCCATGAGGACCAGGACGCGGCGCCTCACGGGCTCGGGACCTGGGGGGACGCGGGGGTGGGCGTGCTGCTGCTGGGCAATGAGGGGTCCGTGTCGGTCGCGGGGCCGGTGCTGACGGTGATGTTGATGGTGCTGCCGGGCTCCACCAGCGTGTCCGGGGCGGGGGACTGGTCGATGACCTGACCCACCGGGGCGTCGTCGGCGACGCCCTCGCTCACCACCTCGAAGCCGCTGCTCTCGAGCTTGTCGCGGGCGGTGGCGCCGTCGAGGTCGATCACGCTGGGCACCTGGATCTGGTCCGGGGCCTTCGCGACGACGACGCTCACGCTGGTGCCGCGGTCGACGCCGGTGCTGGGCGCGGGGTCCTGGCGGATGACCGTCCCCGGGGAGAACTCGGTGTTCGGCTCCTCGCTGACCCCGCCGAGCGTGAGGCCGGCGGCCTCGAGCAGCTGCCGGGCGGTGCCCAGCGACTTCTGCTGCAGGTCCGGCACCTGCACCTTCTCGGAGCCCTTGCTCACGAAGATGGTGACCGTGCCGCCGATGGCCAGCTCGCCGTTGGCGGCCGGGTTCTGGCGGATCACCACGTCTTCGTCCACGTCGTCGTCGAACTCCTCCCGCACCTGCACCTTGAAGTCGTTGCGGCGCAGCTCCGCGATGGCGTCGGCGCGCCTGAGGCCGGTGACGTCGGGGACCGGCTGGGCCGCGGGGCCGCCGCCGATCTGCAGCGTCACGGTGCTGCCCTCATCGACCTCGCTGCCGGTGCCGGGCACCGTGCTCACCACGTTGCCCTTGTCCTCCTCGGAGCTCTCGATGAGCTCGGTGGTCGCCACCAGGCCGAGGCCCTCCAGCTGGGTCTGCGCCTCCGCGGCGCTGAGACCGATGAGGGTGTCCGGGATGGTGACCTTGTCGCCGTCCCCACCCCCGCCGAAGAGGGCGAAGGCGCCGACGGCCAGCAGGCCCAGCAGCACGATGAGGGCGATCACGATGGGGGTCGCGCCGCGTCGCGGCGGCGGGGCCTGCGGCGGCGGGACCGCCCGGCCCGGCGGGCGCTGCGGGGGCGGCTGGATGCGGGTGGCGGCGGTGGGCGCCTCCATCACGCGCGTCTGGTCGGACGCGCCGCCGCCCAGGGCGGTCATGGGGATGGTGTGCCCCGTGGCGCCGTCCAGGGTGGCGCGCACCTGCAGGAGCGCCGCGCTGAACTCCTCGGCGCTGCGGTACCGCTCCGAGGGCCGCTTGGCCAACGACTTCAGCACCACGTCCTCGAGCGCCTGCGGGATGCCCGGCTCGAACACGCGCGGGTCCACCGGCGGCTCGTTGATCTGCTTCATGGCGATCACCACGGGGCGCTCGCCGTCGAACGGCACCCGTCCGGTGAGCATCTCGTACAGCACGATGCCCAGCGAGTAGCAGTCGCTGGCGGGGGTCACCTCGCCGCCGCGGGCCTGCTCCGGGGACAGGTACTGGGCGGTGCCGATGACCGACCCGGCCTCGGTGACGTCCGAGTACGCGCCGGCCCGGGCGATGCCGAAGTCGGTCACCTTGAGCTGGCCGTCGTGGGAGCGGATGACGTTCTGGGGCTTCACGTCCCGGTGGATCACGTCGTTGCGATGGGCGGCGGCCAGCGCCGCCAGGATCTGCAGGGCGTTGTCGATGGCCTGCAGGGGCTCCATGGGCCCGTCGCGCCGGATGATGTTCTTGAGGTCCGGGCCGGGCAGGTGCTCCATCACGATGAAGTAGGTGCCGCCCGCCTCGCCGCGGTCGAACACCTGCACGATGTTCGGGTGGTTGAGCTGCGCGGCGGCCGAGGCCTCGCGCCGGAACCGCTCCACGAAGGTGGGGTCCGCGGCGTAGCGGTCCGACAGGACCTTCACGGCCACGTCGCGGCCCAGCCGGGGGTCGTGGGCGCGGTAGACGCGCGCCATGCCGCCCTGGCCGAGCTGCTCGATGATCTCGTAGCGTCCGCCCAGGATCTCACCGGGTCGCAGGTCCATCAGGGGGCCTCCCCGATCGCGGCCTTCATGACCTCGCGCGCCACCGGCGCGGCGGCGACGCCGCCGGTCTCGGTGGTGCCCTCGATGACCACCGCCACCGCGACACGCGGGTTCTGGGCGGGCGCGAACCCGATGAACCAGGCGTTGTTGATGCCGTCGGTGGAGGTCTCGGCGGTGCCGGTCTTGCCGGCCACGTCCAGCCCGGCCAGCGCCGCGGCGGTGCCGGTGCCCTCGCGCACCACGTTGCGCATCATCTCGGCCACCGCCTGCGCGTTGGCGGGGGAGGCGACCTGCGCGAGCTCCTGCGGGCGCGTCTCGCGCACCGCCGAGCCGCCGCGGTCGACGATGCGGCGCATCAGGAAGGGCTTCATCAACGTCCCGTTGTTGGCGATACCGGCGGCCACCATGGCCATCTGCAGCGGCGTGACGGCCAGGCGCTCCTGGCCGATGGCGATGCGGGCGACGTCCTCACCGCGCTCGTCGTTGGGAAGGATCTTGCCCTCGTCGTCGAGCCGGCCCGACGGCAGCACCTCGCCCTCCGGCAGGTCGATGGGCGGCCGGTCGCCGAACCCGAAGGCGTCCATGGTGCTGCCCAGGCGGTCGGCCTGCAGGGCCAGGCCCAGGCGCGCGAAGGTGGTGTTGATCGACCTGGTCAGCGCGGTGGTGAGGGTGTGCTCGCCGAATCGCTGGCCGTCGAAGTTGGTGATGGGCCGGCCCGACGCCTGGACGCTGCCGGTGTCGTCGAACTTGGAGTCCGGGGTGTACCCCAGGTTCGCCTCCAGCGCGGCGGTGGCGGTCACCACCTTGAAGGTGGAGCCGGGGGCGTACCGGCCCTGCGTGGCGCGGTTCAGCAGCGGCGAGCCGTCACGGCCCCGGATCTGGTCGAAGCTCTTGGCGACCTCGGACAGGTCGAACCCGGGGGAGGAGGCCATGGCCAGCACCTCGCCCGTCGACGGATCGATGGCCACCACGGCGCCCCGGCGCCCGAGCAGGCCCTGGTTGGCGGCCTGCTGCGCGGCGGGGATGATCGTGGTCTCCACGTTCGCGCCGCGCGCGGTCTTCAGGCGGAGCCGCACCAGGATGGGCTCGGTGCCGTAGTCACCCTTCAGGAAGTCGTCGTACTCGCGCTCCAGGCCCGTCGAGCCCTGGCGGGGCTCGGCGTAGCCCACCACGTGCGGGGCCAGCGCCCCGTCCTCGTAGACGCGGCGGAACACGGTCTGGCCGCGCTCCTTGCCCGCTGCGCTCCGCGCCACCACGGTGCCGTCGGCCAGCACGATGCGGCCGCGGTCGATGGTGCGCTCACGCTGGATCGCCTGGGCGTTGTCGCCCCGGTCGTTGAGGCCGTCGGCGGCGATGACCTGCCAGTACCCCACCAGCAGCGCCAGCAGGCCGAAGCCGGCGGCCAGCACCACGTAGAGGCGGGCGATGGACCTATTCATCCTCGTCCTCCTCGCCCGGGTACCCGGCGGGCACGGCGGCGCGCTTCCACGCCTCGCCGCTGCGACGCGCCCGGGGCCGGTACGGCCGCCGCGTGCGATGGCTCACCACGGCCAGCAGCGCCACGATGGCGAAGTTGGTGACCACGCTGGACCCGCCGTAGCTCATGAACGGCAGGGTCACGCCGGTGAGCGGGATGAGGCGCACGACGCCGCCGATGATGATGAACGCCTGCAGGCCCACCACCGCGGTGAGGCCCACCGCGAGCAGCTTGGAGAAGCCGTCGGGCGCGGCGGCGGCGATGGTGAAGCCGCGTGCGATGAGCAGCACGAACAGGCACAGCAGCGCCAGCGCCCCGATGAAGCCCAGCTCGGCGGCCACCGCGGTGTAGATGAAGTCGGTGTCCAGCACCGGGATCACCGAGCTGCCGTCGGCGCGGATGAGGAAGCCCTCGCCCCATCCGGGGCCCAGCAGCCCGCCGTCGGCGAACGCGTAGAGGGACTGCACCAGCTGGTAGCCACGGCCCTGCGGGTCGTCGAACGGGTGCAGCCAGGTGTCCACGCGGTCCTGGATGCGCGGCACGGCCAGCCACACGGCCAGCGACCCCGCCATGAAGATCCCCAGGCCCACCCCGACGTACGCGCCGCGGCCCGCGGCGACGTAGAGCATCGCCAGGAACACCCCGAAGAACAGCAGCGCCGTGCCGAAGTCGTTGAGCACCACCACCAGGGCCAGGGCGAGGCCCACCAGCAGCAGCATGGGGCCCAGCACCGCGATGGGCGGCATGGGGACGCCGCCGATGGCGCGCGTGGGCACCGCCAGCAGCTCGCGCTTGTCGCGCAGGTAGCCGGCCAGGAACAGCACCAACAGCACCTTCACGATCTCCCCGAGCTGCACCGTCTGCCCGCCGGGCAGCTGGATCCACAGCCGTGCGCCGTTGATCTCGGTGCCGAACACCATCGTCACCAGCAGCAGCACCACGGCGGTGACGCCGAGGATGTAGCGGTAGCGCTCCAGCAGGTGGTGGTCGGGAAGCACCACCAGCACACCCACGAAGACGGCGGTGGCGACGGCCAGCCACAGCACCTGGTCGCGTGCCAGGTCGGGGTTGATGCGGTACAGCGTCACCAGGCCCAGCGCCGTGATGGTGCCCACCAGGGGCAGCAGGTACGGGTCGGCCTCGGGCGCCCGCATGCGCAGGGCGATGTGCATGAGCAGGAACAGGCCGGCGACGATCGCCACCACCGGGACGGGCCCGGCGCGCAGCTCGTCGGCGCCGGCGCTGGCGACGCTCGCCGCGCCGACGATGCCCACGACGGCACCGGGGAGCAGGAACGCCAGCTCCCGGGATCGCGTTGAGAGGGCCATCAGCCGCCGCTGCCGTTGGTCGCCAGCGGGCCGAGGCCCGGGAGGCGCTTGTCGGGCTCCGCGGCCGTCAGCGGCGGCGGCGACGGGATGCCGTCGCCCCAGATGATTCGCGTGGCCCGCAGGACGGTCGCGCCCTGGCCGCCCACGTCGCCGATGTCGCGTGACCGGGTGCCGGTGACGTCGGCGGCCGGGATGCCGGTGTCCTGCCAGTCGTTGCTCAGGTCCAGCGGCCCCAGCTCCAGGCCCTGGCGCACCCACAGGGTGTCGCCCGGACCGGCCTCGATGGCGTAGCTGCGCGAGACCGCCCACGCGGCGGCGCCGGCGATGAGCGCGAGCACCACGATGCCGGCAAGGATGGGGGGTCCCACCCGGCGGCGGCGGCCGACGGGCTCCAGCACCCGGGCGGGGCTGGCGGGGGCGGCGCCCTCAGGCTGCGATGCCCGGACCCCGCCGATGATGGTGGTGGTGCGGTTGGCGATGCCCTCGCCCTCGCCCAGCACCGGGAACTCCGCGGTGTCGGGGGAGCGGTTCGACGAGAGCGCCTCGGCGGGCGGGCCGTGGCCGATCCGCGCGAGCACGACGGTGACGTTGTCGGAGCCGCCGTTGCGGTTCGCGCGCTCCACCAGCGCCTCGGCGGCGGCCTCCAGCGACGCCGCCTCGCTCAGGACCTCGGTGACCTCGGCGTCGCCCACCTCGCCGTACAGCCCGTCGCTGCACAGCAGCAGCACGTCGCCGTCCATGAGCTGCTCGCTCACGCGGTCCACCTGCACGTCCGGCTCCGCGCCCAGGGCGCGGGTGATGACGTTGCGGTGCGGGTGGTGCTCGGCCTCCTCCTCGCTGATGCTGCCGCGGCGCACCAGCTCGGCCACCACCGAGTGGTCCTCGGTGAGCTGCCGCAGCGCGCCGTCGCGCCACAGGTACGCGCGGGAGTCACCGACGTGGACGATGTCCGCCCGCCCGGCCTCCACCGCCACCGCGGTCATGGTGGTGCCCATCCCGGCCTTCCCGGAGTCCCTGGAGGCCATGTCGCGGATGGTGCGGTTGGCGTGCTCGATGGCCCGCTGCACCTCGCGGGCGTCCATGGGCGCCGTGAGGTTGTCCATGGCGTCCACGGCGATCTGCGCGGCCACCTCGCCCGCCAGCGCCCCGCCCATGCCGTCGGCGACGGCGACGTCCTCATTGTGGTCGCGGACCCTGCCGGTGTCGGACCGCTCGGCGAGCTCCACGACGCGCAGGGGATCGTCGGGCATCGCCCTACTCCTCGTAGCGGAGGATCGTCTCGCCCATCCGGAGGACGTCGCGCACCCGCAGCTGGCTGTTGCCGTCGACGCGGCCGTCGTTCACGAACGTGCCGTTCGTGGAGCCGAGGTCCTCGACGAAGTAGTACTGGCCGCGCTTGAGGATGCGGGCGTGCATGTGGGACACGAAGGTGTCGTCCACGTGCAGCTCGTTGGACCGGGAACGGCCGATGGTGAGGCCCTGCCCCAGCGGGAACACGGTGCCCACCACCAGGCCGGGCCCGTTCTCGACCACCAGCCGGGGCTGGAGGTTGGAGGAGAGGTTGAGGAACGTGCCGTCGTCGGTGCCCTCGGCGTCCGGCGCGAACACCGGGTGCTCGTTGCCGGGGTCGGTGCTGTCGGCGGGCAGCGCCTCGCGGTGCTCCGGTTCGTCCATCTCCCCGAACGGGTCCGTGGGGATGGGCGCCGGGACGGGGTCGGCGAGCGGGGGGAACGGGTCGGCGGCCGGCGTGGGGACCGGCGGCGCGGCGGCGGGGGCGAGCGCGGGCGGCCAGTCGGGCTCGTCGTCCCACCCGGCGGGGCGGCCGTACGACGGCTCGGCGGCGGGCACCACGATGGCGTGCGCGGCCGTGTCGCGGTCCACGGGGTCCTCCAGCGGGGCCGGAGGCGGCGTGGCCCGCGTGAGCTGGCGCCCGGCGGACCGCACGATGGCGGCCATGAAGCCGAACAGCAGGAGCAGGACGGCGGCCTGCGCGATGAGCAACCCAGTCTCGGTCATGAGCGGCGGCGGCGGGGGCCGCCTAGGAGACCTCCACGCGGATGTCCGTGGTACCGATGGTGATCGTGTCCCCGTGCGCCAGCGCGTGGCGCTTCACGAGCTTTCCGTTCACCTCGACGCCGTTGGTGGAGTCGAGGTCGATGAGGAAGTAGTCGTACCCGACGTGCCGGATCTCACAGTGCGCGCGGCTGGCGTTCGGGTCCGGGATCACCACGTCGCGGTCGCGGCTGCGGCCGATGGTGGTGATGCGCTTGGTGAGCCGCTGGCGGGTCCCGTTCACCACCAGGCTCATGGACTCGGCGTGCAGGCCGGCGGACCGGGCGTCCTGGGCGGACATCACCTGGGTGCCGCTCACCCCGGCGAGGGCCGGGTTGGCGGGTGCCGGCGGCGGGGCCGGGCGCGGGACGGCGGGCGCCGGTGCGGCCAGCGGGTCGGGCATCGCGGGGGCCGCGGGCGCGGCGGGGGAATCCACCATGCGGCAGGCGATCCCGAACTCCCCGGGGCGCAGGTCGGTGTCGGTCTCCAGCAGCACCGTGGGCGGCGCCACCAGGGAGAACCCGTTGCCGCGCGCATGGGCCTCGAGGTAGGCGGCCAGCTCCGCCACGAGGGTGCCCTCGTAGCTCGAGAAGGCCTCGCGGTCCGACGATGCCAGGTACACGGTGTACTCGTTCGGGACGTACACCTTCGCGACCGACACGGTCTTGTGGTCGTCCATTTCGCGGGCCAGCTTGCGGGCGAGCTCGACGGGCTGCAGCTGGCTGCGGAATGCGCGCCGGAAGCCCCGCTCGACCACGGACTCGATGGACTGTTCGATCTTGCGGAGAACGCTCATCAGACGGGTCCGCGCAGCGTAGCGGACGCCGGCTCGCCTCCGAGCCGCCCGAGGGTGCGCCAGGGCCGCCAGGCCCACAGGATCACCAGCAGCGCGCCGGGCAGCACGGCGCCCACCACGGCGGCGGGATCGGGGCTCAGGGCCGACCCCGCCACCAGCAGCGCGGTGGACCAGATCCCCGCGGCCACGGCCGCCGGCGGGCCGGTGGGGATGCGCGCCAGCACCGGGCTCACCAGCGCGGCGGCGAGCAGGCCGGCGGCCTGCCAGCCCACCCACGGGCCCAGCTCGGACCCCAGCACGTCGATCACCCGGAACAGGTTGTCCTCACCCTCCAGGGCCAGGGCCCCGGCGCGGGATGGGCTGGGGCCGATGAGCAGCCCCGAGCCGCCGGCCCACAGCTGCCAGGCCAGTGTGAGCGCCATGCCGGCCGCGGTCGCCCAGATGCGCTGCGGCCAGGTGCGCAGGGCGGCGACCGCCATGAGGGCGACGGGCAGCAATCCGGCCGCGGCAGCGAGCGGTGCCAGCGCGGGGACGCCCACCAGCCGTGGCCAGCGCAGCCCCGTGGCGAGGGTCGACAGGCCGATGGCGGCCAGCAGCAGCCCGGCGCCGGCGGACCGCCCGCCCAGCATGAGCGCGGCGGCGATCACCAGCACGGCCGCGCCCAGGCGCGGCCACACCGCCACGGCACCTCCCGCGGCGATCCCGGCGAGCATGGTCTCGGGCGCCGACGCGGAGCTCCAGGCGCCCACCGCGGCCACGGCGAGCACGCCCCACAGGGCGGCGGGGGCGAGGGTGGGCAGCAGGCGCCGCACGGCCGCGCCGCGGCGGGCCGCGGGGGTGAGCCGGATGGACATGTCGTGCAGGGCGCGGGCCATCTTCGCCGCGGACGGGCGCTGCCGGGGATCGGGGTGCAGCCCGGCCTCGACGATGGCGACCGCTCGGGACGGCAGGTCGGGACGCAGCTCGGCCAGCGACGGCAGCTCGGCCGCCGCGGCCCGGCGCGCCGCCTCGGCCGGCGAGCGGTGGTTGAGCGGGTTCTGCCCGGTGAGCAGCTCGTAGAGCACGAGGCTCGCGGCGTAGACGTCGGTGGCGGGGCCGATGGGCTCCGCCCGGGCCTGCTCGGGCGCCATGTAGGCGACGGTGCCCACCAGGCTCCCGGCGACCGTGAGG
Organism: Actinobacteria bacterium Ga0077560; assembly: GCA_001464275.1. GTDB lineage: Bacteria > Actinomycetota > Thermoleophilia > Miltoncostaeales > Miltoncostaeaceae. Next base: position 23,774 of record LNFL01000078.1, read on the forward strand.
CCGCGTTCGTCCACCAGCCGGGCGACCCCGAAGTCGGTGAGCCGCGCACGGCCGCGCGGGTCGATGAGGATGTTCGCGGGCTTCACGTCGCGGTGGACCACCTCGCGGGAGTGCGCGTGGTCGAGGCTCTCCATGACCTCGGCGATGCGCTCGAAGCACCAGCCGTCGGAGGCGCCGCCCTCGGGCACGGCCTCCTTGAGGTTGGGGCCGTCCACCAGCTCCCACACCAGGTGGACGCAGTCGTTGCCCTCGCCCCAGTCGATGAGGCGGACGATGCCCGGATGGTCCAGGCGCTGGGCCGCGCGGATCTCCACCGCCACCCGGGCCAGCAGGTCGGGATCGGACGGGATGGTCTTCACCGCGACGTCGGCGCCGCCGCGCGTGTCGGCGGCCCGGCGCACCGAGGATGTCGCACCGCGACCGATGAGCGGGCCCATCCGGTAGCGGCCGAGGACGATGGTGGGGCGGGAGTCCATCCCGTGGAGATTCGACCATTGCGGCCAGGACCCTCGCGGGGCCGGGTCCACCGGCCCCTCCGGCCTGCGTGGTACCCTTCCCGGGCCCTGTCCCAAGCAGGACGTCCTGGGCGAGTGGTGGAATTGGTAGACACGCTAGGTTCAGGGTCTAGTGCTCATAGAGCGTGGGGGTTCGAGTCCCCCCTCGCCCACTCAGGACTCCGCTTGATCACGATGAAGTTCACTCCGGACCGGACAGGGTCCTAAGCCACATGGCGGACGACGACCGCTACGGCAACGAGGGCGACACCGGCCGCAAGCCGGTTCCGCGCCCCGACCGGGAGTTCGAGGACCTCGACGACTCGTTCAGCGAGCGCGGGTCCACGTTCTTCCAGGAGTACGCCGAGCAATACGCCGAGGACGCGCCTCCGGCGCGGCCCGAGCCCGAGGACTTCGGGTTCGACGACATCGCGGTGGGCGACGACGACGACCTTCCGGCCCCCGGCTCGGCGCGCGACCGCGCCCGCAGCCGTGCCGCGCGCGGCCGTGGCCGTGCCGGCGCCGCGGCCGGCCGCATCGGGGCGAAGGCCCGCAGCGGCGTGTCGCGCGGTGGCGGTGGCGGCGGCGGGGGACGTTCCCGCGGTGGCGGCGGTGGTGGCCGTGGCGGCGGGGCGGGGCGCAGGCCCCGGTCGGCCGGTGGTGGTGGCGTCAGCGCCAACAGCCCGCTGGTGCGCATGGGCGGCATCGCCCTCTTCGTGATCCTGCTGGTGGTGGTGCTGGCCTTCGTCATCCAGGACTGCCGGCGCGACGCCCTGGTGGACGACTACAAGCAGTACGTCAACTCCGCCGCGCAGATCAGCGAGGACTCCGCCCGGCAGGGTGAGCGGCTGCTGGTGGTCATGAACAACTCCGGTGGCGAGAATGCCGCGGCCCTGCAGAAGAAGGTGCTGCAGCTGGCCAACCAGGCCGAGCAGCTGCGCTCGCGTGCCGGTGAGCTGTCCGCGCCCGGCAAGCTCGCCGACGCGGATCGCGCGCTCAAGCTGAGCCTGCAGTACCGGGTGAACGGGCTGAACGGCCTCGAGAAGGACCTGCCCGCGATCATCCAGCAGAGCGACACCGCGCTCGCGGCCCGCACGATCAAGGACTCGATGCAGAAGTTCCTGGCGTCGGACGTGCTGATGCAGGACAGCTTCATCGTCCCCACCGCCGCGGCGCTGCGCGACGAGAACATCTCGAACGTGGCCGCGCCCGACCCGGAGGCCGCGTCCTTCCTGCGCGGCGCGAACGACCGCTTCGCCTCCGACAACGGGGCCCGTCAGCTCGTGCAGCCGCTCAAGCGGCAGCGCAACGCCAGCGGCGCCAACGGCGGCACGGGCACCGGGAACCTGCGCGGCACCCGTCTGGTGTCGGTGGTCGCCGATCCGTCCGGCACGCAGCTCAGCACCGGCGGGGCGTCCGTCGCCGCGTCGAGCGAGCTGAAGTGGCGCATCACCGTGCTCAACGGCGGGGACTTCGTGGAGTCCAAGGTGAAGGTGACCGTCACGCTCACCTACTCGGCCTCCAGCCCTGTGGACACACAGGAGGTGGAGATCCCCACCATCGAGCCGGACAAGGAAGCCACGGTCACGATCCCGGGTCCGCCGTCGGACCAGGTGCAGCTGGGCGAGCGCGGCTCCCTGAAGGTCACGGTGGCACCGGTGGAGGGCGAGCAGAACATCAGCAACAACTCCGCCGAGTACCCGGTCACCATCACCTTCGGCTAGCGGGCGGCCGGTGGAGCCCGTCGTCATCGCCGCGGTCGCCGGCGCCGCAGTGCCCGGCGTGGCGGCCCTCGTGGTTGCCATCGTGCTGGCCGTGCGCCTCAAGCGCCTGCGGGCCGCGCACGCGGTGCTCCTGCCGGACGGCGCGACCGTCCCGCTCACCGAGCGCCAGGCCGAGCTGCGCGAGGACCTGTCCACGCTCGAGCGGAACCTGTTGGACCTCCGCGCCCTTGTGGACGCGCAGGCCGAGCACACGGCGCGCGAGCTGGCGAAGTCGCTGCGGTTCCAGGGGCTGGTGCGCTACGACGCCTACGGGGACATGGGCGGCAGCCAGTCCTGGTCGATCGCGCTGCTCGACGACTCGGCCAACGGCACCGTCATCAGCTGCCTGCACGCCCGTGACCACGCCCGCGTGTACTTGAAGGAGGTCGTGGGCGGCCGGTCGGCGCAGCGCCTCTCCCCGGAGGAGGAGCGCGCCATCACCCTCGCCACCGGCGTCGAGCCCCAGCAGGCCGCCGCGTGAGGGTGGGCTACCTGGGTCCGCCCGGGACGTTCTGCGAGGAGGCGCTGCTCACCCTGTTCGCCGGGGCGGAGATCGACGCGACCCCGTACGCCAGCGTGGCGGAGTGCTTCGACGCCGTGTCCAGCGGCGAGGTGCCCGAGGCCCTGGTGCCCATCGAGAACTCCATCGAGGGCGCGGTGAGCACCACCCTCGACCAGCTGGCCTTCGGGCCCCGCGGGCTGGTGATCCGGGCGGAGGTGATCCTGCCCGTGCGGCAGCACCTCATCGGGCGGCCCGGCATGGCCCTGAAGGACATCCGGAAGGTGGTGTCGCATCCGGTCGCGCCGGCCCAGTGCTCGCGGTTCCTGCGCCGCAACCTGCCCGACGTGGAGATCGCCGCGGCCAACTCCACCGCCGAGGCCGTGCGCCTGGTCACCGCGACGCCCGGCGAGCCGTGGGCGGCGATCGGCACCCTGCGCGCCGCCGACATCTACGGCGGCGAGGTGATCGCCGAGGACATCGAGGACAACGACCGCAACAGCACGCGGTTCATCCTCATCGGGACCGAGCCGGTCCCGGCCGAGGGGCCCGGGCGGTACCGCACCTCGGTGGTGTGCATGCTGGGCCGCGACCGGCCGGGGGCGCTGCTGAGCATCCTCCAGGAGTTCGCGATGCGCGCGGTGAACCTGAGCCGCCTGGAGAGCCGTCCCACCAAGACCGGCCTGGGCCGCTATCTGTTCTTCATCGACATCGACGGCAGCATGCAGCGCGACCTGCCGGTGTCGGCGGCGATCCGGGCGATCGAGGACCAGCACCTGGCGCGCGTCATCCCCCTCGGGTCCTACCCCGTGGGTGCCCCCGACTAGAGCTACCCTGGGGCAATGCGCGTCGTCGTCCGCAACCCCCCGTCCGGTGCCGACCGCGCCGTGGTGGCGTGGGACGTGGACGCCACGATGTGGGACTTTCACCGGGCGTTCTACGACGCGGTCCGCGCGGTTCACGTGCACCTGCCGCCCGCTCCGCCGGCGGGTGTCATCACCTGGCGCTGGGTGTGCGAGCGCATCGGGCACGCCGCCGCCGTGGAGGTGCTGCCCACGGTGCACACCCGGGACTGGATGGTGCGGTACGGCCCGCTACCCGGCGCGGTGGAGGCTACCCACGCCGTCCGCGCCGCCGGGGCCCGGGTGGTGGTGATGACCCACCGTCCCGAGGACACGGCCGACCACACCCGGCTGTTCCTCGACGAGCTGGGCTTCCACTGGGACGAGCTGCGCGTGGGCCCGGACTGCAAGGTCGCGGCCTGCGGGGAGCTGGGCGCCGGTGTGATCGTGGACGACATGCCCTTCACCCTGGAGCGCGCCGTCGCCCACGGCATGGAGGCCCTCACCATCGCCTGGCCCCACAACGCCGAGCTGTGCGCCGGCGGGACGATCCGCCACGCCCCGGACTACGCGGGACTGCTCCCGGAGATCCTGGCGGCGGTTGAACGGGCGGCCGCCCGTTCAACCGCCGCCTGACCGCCGTTCATCTGGCCCCGTGGAAGTAGGTCTCGTCGTGGCGGGTGGGGGACTCCGCGTCCAGGCGGCGCTGTTCGATCGCCGCCGCCCACGGCTCGGTGATGACCGGCCAGCGGCGCAGGGCGCTGGCATGGCGCAGGAACCACGTGAGCTCGGCACGCGCCGAGTTCCGGGCGGTGTCGAAGGTGTGGTGGCCGGGGCCGCCGCTCATCCGGCGCACTCTCTTCGCCGCCGGTGGCCGATGTCCAGGGGGATCCGGCCGGTCAGTCGAAGCGGCGGTTGAACTCCCGGAGCCAGGGCAGGGCGTCGGGGCCGATGCGGTAGACGCCCGGGCCGTTGGCCAGGATGGCCCGGCCGGCCGGCGTGGACTCCGCGAGGGTCCACTTACAGGCCATGGCGTCGCCGCAGCCCGCGGGTGATCCCGCCGGGGTCACCCCCGAGGTGAACAGGAAGTGCACGCGGGTGGGGTCCCCTCCGTACCGGCCGAACAGCCCGGTGAAGCTGGGCGGGACGGTGCGCCAGGTGCGGGCGTCGAACGAGACGGCGCGGCCGTTCACCCCGCTGTACATCTGCAGGTGGATCCCGCCGGCCAGTGCGAGGCCGGGCATGACGCCACGCCACGTGGACCAGTGGGGCTTGCCGTCACGGCCGAGGTTCCTCTCCGGGCCGCGTCCGGCGGCGATGGCGGTGTGCACCGCGGGCGCCAGGTAGACGTGCACCCGAGATGCCCAGGTGCCGCCGTACGGCGAGGGGGTGTCCAGGATGCGCATGGCGCGGGTGAACCGGGCACCCGGGCTCGACGGGCTCACCGGCGGGAGCGTCATGCCCCGGCGCGGGACCCGCGGGGCGCCGTCCCCGAATCGGCGGCCGATCTCGTCGATCGCCACCAGGTGCGAGGCCGCGCCGAAGCTCCCGCGGCGGATCTCGTCGCGCAGGAGGTCGGCCATGGCCTCGGCGCTCATCCCCTCCAGCGCGGCGCCGCTGACCTTGGCGACCCGGAACGGCGCGTTGTCGCCCGGCGCGAGCATGCCGCCGCCGCCGGGGTCCTGGCGCAGGGCGCCCCGTTCGGGGCTCAGGCCCGGGCCCGAGGGCGGGTCCACGAGCTGCTCCACCACCGGGGTGAGGTCGTAGACCAGCGTGAGCGGGCTGGTGGCCGGGGCCGCGGCCGGCGCGGTGACGGCGAGGGTCGCGATGGCGATGAGGGCGGAGCGGACGGTCACCCCACATGGATCGGCAACTCCTCGCGGGGGCTACACCCCGCACGGCGGCGGTCACCGTGGCGTCACACCCCGTTCGGATGGGCGTCCGCGCCGCGAACCGGGCTACTATTGCCCGCGACGACGTTTGACACGCGGCACAGGGCGATGCGCATGGCGCAGCAGGTCCTCGTACTCAACGCGACCTATGAACCCATCAACGTCTGCACGTTGCAGCGCGCCGTCGTCCTCGTGCTCAAGAACAAGGCCGAGGTCCTCGAACGGGCCGCCAAGCACCTCCGCTCGGCCACCGCGAGCTTCGCCTACCCGCTGGTGATCCGGCTGGTGAGCTACGTGCGCGTCCCGCGCAACGAGAAGCGCAAGATCTCCCGGCGGGCCGTGTTCGCCCGGGACGACTACCGCTGCCAGTACTGCGGGGTGACCGCCCACCTCACCGTCGACCACGTCATCCCCCGCAGCCGCGGCGGATCGTCGACCTGGGATAACGTGGTGACCTCCTGCGCACCCTGCAACGTCCGGAAGGCCGACCGCCTCCCCGACGAGGCGGGCATGCACCCGCGGGTCACGCCGAAGGCGCCGCCGCAGGACGTGTTCATCGCCGTCGCGGCGCCGAGGCGCCCGAAGAGCTGGGAGCCGTATCTGCGCCCGGTCTGACGGCGCAGCCCACTCCCCCTCACCACCCATATGGACCAGATCAACCGCCTCCACACGGCCGCCAACACGCAGCCGCATGCCTTCCCGGACCCCGAGCCCGCCCTCGGGCTGGTGATCCTCACCTGCATGGACGCCCGGATCGATCCGCACGAGCTGCTCGGCATCGGGCTGGGCGACGCGCACATCATCCGGAACGCCGGCGGCATGGTGACCGACGACGTGGTGGAGAGCATCGCCATCTCCCAGAAGATGGTGGGCACCACGCGCGTGATGGTGGTGCACCACACCAACTGCCTGGCCCACGGGGACCGCGCGCCGGGGTACTCGCCGGCCCAGACGGCCGCCTGGGTGGTGCAGCAGCTGCGCAACGACCCGCGCCTGCCCCACCGGGAGAAGATCCGCGGGTTCGTGCTGGACACCGCCAACGAGGGTGGCTCCACCCTCACCGCGATCGACGAGGCGGTTCCGGCGAAGCCCGTCTGAGGCGGCCGGCCGGCACCACCCGGTCCGGCCCGCACCGGGTGTGCATGGGGCAGTTGAGGGCCAGTCCTTACCTGGGGGGAACCAGCGCCTAACCCGTCCCCTGGGAGTCTTCTCCCCGAAGCCCGGGGACGCCGGGCACCGACTCGGAGGCAGGACCATGGGACGCAGCACCAAGATGGCGGTGGCACTCGGTATCGCGGCAGCGGTCGCCGTTCCGTCGATGGCCGTGGCCCGCGGTGACGACGACATCCGCCGGTCCGGGACGTGCACGGCGAACGCCACGTCGAAGATCAAGCTCAGCGACGAGGACGGCCGCATCGAGGTGGAGTTCGAGGTGGACCAGAACCGCAACGGCGTGCCGTGGCGGGTCGTGATCACCCGGAACGGCTCCCAGGTCTTCAGCGGCGTGCGCACCACGCGTGGGCCCAGCGGGTCGTTCGAGGTGCGCCGGGTGCTCTCCAACAGCGCGGGCCGCGACGTGATCCGCGCCAGGGCGACGAGCCCGGCCGGCCAGGTCTGCCGCGCCTCGGCGACCTTCTAGACCGGTCGGGGCCGGCATCTCGGGGCAGCGGATGCCGGCCCCGGCCCTGACACCCCGCCCCCCGTCGGGGCCATCCCCGCATGGCCCCGACGGCGGAGATCCGCAGTGGATCCCGCTCCCGAGCCGCCGATGGCCCAGGCACCGCCGCCCCGGCGTGTGGCGCCCCCGGCCGGGTGCGGCATGATCCCCGACATGGGGACTGGCCGCAGACGGGTCCTGGTGGTCGAGGACGAGACGGGGATCGTGGAGCCGGTGGTGGCCGCCCTCGAGCGTGAGGGCTTCACGCCGGTGGTGGCGGGCACCCTGGAGGAGGCCCGCGCGGCGTTCGAGGCCGAGGCGCCCGACATCGTGCTCCTGGACGTGATGCTCCCCGACGGCTCCGGCTTCGACCTCTGCCGTGACCTGCGCCGGACTTCCGATGTGCCGGTGATCATGGTGACCGCCCGCGGTGACGAGATGGACCGCATCGTGGGGCTGGAGATCGGCGCGGACGACTACGTGGTGAAGCCGTTCTCGGCACGTGAGCTGGTGGCGCGCGTGCGGGCGGTCCTGCGGCGGTTCGAGGCCACGTCGCGGGTGGAGGCCCCGGCCGAGGCGGTGGCGATCGCCGTGGGCGGCGTGCGGCTCGACACGGCGCGCCGGCAGGCCACCCTCGACGGTGAGCCGCTGGAGCTCTCGCGCAAGGAGTACGAGCTGCTGACGCTGCTCATGCGCAACGCCGGCGCCGTGGTCACCCGCGAGCAGGCCATCGAGGAGGTGTGGGACACGAACTGGTTCGGGTCCACGAAGACCCTCGACGTCCATGTGAGCGGCCTGCGCAAGAAGCTCGGCGACGACCCCACCGCTCCCACGTACATCCACACGGCCCGCGGGGTGGGCTTCCGCTTCGCCGGCGCCGACGAGCTCGAGGCGGGGGCCGCGACGCCGTGAGCCTGCGCCGGCGGATGGTGCTGGCGTTCGCGTACGTGGTGGTGCTGGTCACCGTCGTGCTCGGCATCCCGCTGCTGGCCAGCGTGTCGGGCCGGGTGGACGCGGAGGTGCGGGCCGACGCCTCCGGGCAGGCGCACCTCATCGCGGCGACGGCGTCCGGCCTGCTGGGCGACCGCCCGGCCCTACGGGCCAGCCTGCGGTCCACGGCGGCGGACATCGGCGGGCGGGTCATCGTGGTGGACGCCCGCGGGGTGCTGGTCGCCGATTCCGCCGGACCCCGGCTGGAGGGCGACGCGTACGGCGACCGCCCGGAGATCGCCGCCGCGCTGCGCGACGGCCGCGCGGTGCAGGACACCCGAAGCAGCGACACCCTGGGCGAGGACATCCTGGTGACCGCGGTGCCGCTGGTGGACGGCGGGCGGCGCGTGGGGGTGGTGCGGGTCACCCAGAGCACCGAGGCGGTGCGTGCGGAGGCGCGCCGCGACCAGCTCGCGCTGGGCGCGATCGCCGGGCTCGCCCTCACCCTGGGCCTGGTGGTGGCGTGGTTGCTGGCCGGGTCCCTGGCGCGGCCCCTCACCCGCCTGGCGGAGGCCGCGCGCCGCGTGGCGGGCGGCGACCTGACGGTGCGGGTGCAGGAGGAGGGCTCGGCCGAGCAGCGCGAGGTGGCCCACGCGTTCAACGACATGACGGGCCGCCTCAACGCCTCGCTGAACGCCCAGCGGGAGTTCGTCGCCAACGCCTCCCATCAGCTGCGCACGCCGCTCACGGGCCTGCGGCTGCGCGTGGAGGCGGCGTCCCTTCGGGCGCAGGACCCGGCGCTGCGCAGGGATCTGGAGCAGGCCGAGGCCGAGGCGGATCGCCTGGGCCGCCTGTTGTCCGGGCTGCTGACGCTGGCCCGTGAGGGTGAGGAGCGGCCGCCGCTGCGGGCGCCCACCGACCTGGCGGACCTGGCCGAGGAGGCGGCCGAGCGCTGGGGGCCCGCGGCCGGCGCCCGCGGCACCGCGGTCGTCGCCGACGGCCGGGGACGTCCCGTGGTGCGCGCCCCGGCCGAGGAACTGGACATCGTGGTGGACAACCTGGTCGAGAACGCCCTCGTGTACGCACCCGAGCACTCGGTCATCCGCGTGGGCTGGGAGGTCCGGGGCACGACCGGGGTGCTCACGGTGGCCGATGAGGGCCCGGGGCTCAGCCCCGATGACGCGGCGCGGGTGTTCGAGCGGTTCGCGCGCGGCAGCGCCGGCCAGGGCACGCCCGGCACGGGCCTGGGCCTGGCGATCGTCCGGACGCTCGCCCGCCGGTGGGATGGCGATGCGACGCTGGAGAACGGCCCCGACGGCGGCGCGCTGGCCACCGTGACGCTGCCGCTGCACGACGCACCGCGGCAGGCTTTGCACCGGGATGGGCGGGACCTGGACGGCTCCTTACCCGGCGGGGCCTAACGTGCGGCGCATGCGATTCCCATCTCCCTTCTCCGTCGCGTTCCTGGGCCTGGCCGGGCTGCTGGTGGCCGCCGCCCTGGGCGCCGCCGCCTACTGGGTGTCCGCCGACGACTCACCGGGCCTGTCCGACGGCTCCGTCGCCGCCGGCCGGCCACTGAGCCCCACCGACGAGGACGGCCGCGCCCGCACCCTCACCACCACGCCGGTCCGCACCGGGCGGGCGATCTTCCGCGCCGAGTGCGGTGGCTGCCACACGCTGGGCGCCGCCGGGACGCGCGGGACGGCCGGGCCGAACCTGGACCGGCGCTCGCCGGACGTCGCGCAGGTGCGCGAGCAGGTGTCCGGCGGGGGCGGCGGAATGCCCGCGTTCGGCGCGGTGCTGTCGGCCGGCGAGATCAACCGTGTGGCGGTGTTCGTGGCCGGATCGGCGCGGCCTCCGGCCCCGGCGACCACGAACAGCACCCCGGTGGCGCCGCCCACCCGCACCGATGACAGCGGCGGGGACGACGACGACAGCTCCGGCAGCGACGATTCGAGCAGCGACGACGACTCCGGTGGAGACGACGACTCGGGCAAGGGCCGTGGCCGCGGACGCGGCGGGGACGACTCCCGGGACGACTAGCCGTCGGCGGCCGGCCTGTGCGCGACCACGTGGCACCACGGCTGCAGCAGGGATCCGCGCAGGCACAGCCGTCCGCGCTCATCGGTCATCACCGTGTGGGTGCGCAGGTGGTCGGGGTCATCGGACGCGGGCAGGTCGAAGGGCTGGCGGAACGGGTGGAACTCCACCCACCGCATCTCCAGGTCCTCCAGCAGCCGTCGCGTCGCCCCATAGGCGCGCACCACGTGCAGCAGCCCCGCCGGGTGGGCCGCCGTGCGCTCGAGGGTCTCGAGCTCCTGGTCGTGGACGTGGAAGTAGTCGAACAGCACCAGCATCCCGCCGGGCCGCAGCGACCCGGTGAGCTCCCCGACGGCCTCGGCGAAGTCCGGCGCCGGCAGGTGATGCAGCACGCCGTTCGCGATGGCCACATCCACCGGCCCGTCGTCGTCGACCAGGTCGTGCTCCGGGGCGAGCGCCCTGAGGTGCCGCGCCAGCAGCCCGCCCTGCGGCTCCAGCACCCGGATGCGCGCGCGCTCACCCCGGCCGGATCGCTCCGCCAGGCGCGCGCGCACCAGGTCGGTGAGATCCTGGTCGGAGGGCATCACCTGATCGGGGATCAGGGCGAGGCGTGCGAGGGCGTCGGACATCACCGGCAATCTCGGGCAGCGCGTGGGAGAAGTCCAGGGCCGTCTGGTCGCCGGGTGGCGGTATCCTGCCCCCCGCGCCCCCGTAGCTCAGGGGATAGAGCACAGGTTTCCTAAACCTGGTGTCGCAGGTTCGAATCCTGCCGGGGGCATCACCGGGGAACCGCACTGCAAAGCGGTTCTCATCGCACCGCGGGTTCGGCCGAACCACCTGAATTGCCCGGGTGGGAACAGAAGTGGGAACATCGCTTCGTGGCCGCCTCCTTCGAGCGCACCAGCGTTCCCGGCGTCTACCGGCGCGGTGGCCGGTACGTGGTGATGTTCCGCGACGACCGCGGCCGGCAGCGCAAGCGTTCCGCCGCAACGCTGGCCGAGGCCCGCGCCATCAAGAGCGCGGTGACCGCCGACCTGGTGCGCGGCGAGTACGTGCAGGAGTCACGCCTACGGTTCGCCGAGTACGCCCGTGAGTGGGTGGCCGGCTACCAGGGCCGCACCAGCCGCGGCATCCGCACGCGCACCGTCGAGGAGTACCGCCGCGACCTGGAGCGCGAGGCCATCCCGTACCTGGGGCACCTGCGGCTCACCGAGATCCAGCAGCGGCACATCAAGGCGTTCGCTGCCGAGCTGTCCGGCCGGGGTCTGTCGATCGGCACGGTGCGCAATGCGATCACCCCGGTGCGTGCGCTGATGGCGACCGCGATGGAGGAGGGCCTCATCCGCGCAAACCCGTGCGCGGGCCTCCGCATCGGTGGCCGGAGGGCCCCGCAGCAGGAGGGCGAGCGACGCGCCCGGGCGCTTACCGAGCAGGAGCTCGCCGCGCTGTTTTCGGAGGTCCCTCCGGAGTCACTCCTTCTCGTGGAGTTCCTCGCGCAGACGGGGCTCCGGATCAGCGAGCTGGTGGCGCTGCGGTGGAGTGACCTGGATCTCGACGCCCGGCGGGTTCACGTGAGGCGCGCGATCGTCGACGGAGTGCCCGACGTGCCGAAGAGCGCCTACGGCGTCCGCGATGTCCCGGTCTCCCGTCAGATGGCGACGGCACTCCGCGAACACCGGCTCGCGTCCCGGCACTCCGCGGACGCCGACCCGGTGTTCACCTCACCGGAGGGTTCCCTCGTGAACCCCCGCAACCTGCTGCGCCGGACGGTGAAGCCCGCCGCCACGCGTGCCGGCGTGCCCTGGGCGAGTCTCCACACGCTCCGCCACACGTGCGCGTCGATGCTCTTCCGCTCGGGCTGGAACGCCAAGCAGGTCCAGATGATGCTCGGCCACCACTCGCCGGCCTTCACCCTGGCGACCTACGTCCATCTCATCCCCGACGACCTCCCCGAACCGGAGTTCCCCGGGAGGGCACTCCGGACTGACTCCGGAGGGTGACGGAGTGACTCCGCCGGAGTGGCTCGGAGTCACTCCCGAATGGTCACCTCGTCAGGCTGGCAACGGAGGTCCGGGACCGGGCGACGGCAGGCCGCGGTCGTGGTCTCGCGTGCTGCGTCACGGCCTGAGCACGAAGGGCGTTCGCGCCTGTGGGAAACCGGCGCTCACGTTGGCGGTGTACGAGCCTGCGGGGCCATCGATGGTGACGGTGATGTAGCCGACGCCGACGACGTCGCGGATGACGAAGAAGTTGTCGCGGATCGACGCGACCTTGCCGCCGATCCGGGCACGGGTGTAGCCGTCGGCGGCGATGCCGGTGATGAACACGTTGGCGTTGCGGTACGGACCGCGGTACGCGGGTCGCTAGTTGCCAACGGTCATCTCGGCTGGTCTCGGTCCGTCTGGGAAATCCCTGCTCATTGGCCCAATCACATGCGGTTCGCGAGCCCGTCGTCTCGGTCCGTCTCGGTTCGTCTCGGTGACACTCTAGTGACACCCCTCGACCCCGGCGCCTCGAAGAACACCGGGTCCGGGAGGTCGTCCGGCAGCAGGTGCACGTAGGTCGCCAGGGTGAAGGCGGGGGAGTGGTGACCCAGCCACACCTGCACCTGCTTGGCGTTCAGCCCGGCGCGGAACAGGCGAGTCGCGCACGTGTGGCGGAGCATGTGCACCGTCCCCCCGGGGATCCCCGCCCGTTCGGCGGCCGGCTTGAGCATGCGCGCGTAGACAGCCTCGCGGCGGTACGGCGTGCCGCGGGAGGTCGAGAACACGAAGTCCTGGTCGCCGGGGAAGCGGCTCTCGGAGCGGTGGCGCCACAGTTCCTGGGCGAGGCTCTGCGACAGCGGCACGTCGCGGCGTCCGTACCGGCTCTTCGGGCTGGCCTCCTCGCCGCGATAGATCCGCCGACGGACCAGCACCCGGCGGGTGCCGAAGTCGAGGTCGGACCACCTCAGGGCGAGCATCTCCCCGACCCTCAGCCCGGTGTCGGCAAGGAAACGGATGATGAGGTGCGGCGTCCCGGTCAGCTCGGCCAGCAGCCCGTCCAGCTGGGAGTCGGTGAGCGCCTTCACGACGTCCGCCTCGGGATCGTCGCTCCGCCGCGCCGGGAGGCGGATGCCGATCGCCGGGTTGTGGCGGATCAGGCCCTCCTCGACCGCTGTGGCGAACAGCGCCCGCACCGGGGCCATCAGGTTCCTCACCGTGGCCGGCGACGCGCCGCCCTCCGCCAGGTGGGTGGCGAACTCCTTGATCTGCCGGGTCTCGATCTCCGCGAGCAGGCGGCGCTCGAAGAACGGGATCGCCCGGGCCTCTAGGGCGCGCTCGTAGTCCGCCTTGGTTGCCGGGCGGATTCCTCGGCCGGTGCGGCCCTGGTAGAGGCGGATCCACTCCCGTGCGTAGTCCTCGAACCGCACCCGAGACAGCTCGCGGAACTCGCCGCGGTGGACGTCGGCCTGCAGCGTCGCGCGAAGGGCCTTCGCCTCGGCGATCGTCCGAGCGGATCGCTGGCGCACGCGTCCCTGGGGGTCACGGAACCGCACGGCGTACCTCGTGCCACGCCGGTAGATGCCCGGGTGACGCTCAAGCGGGATCAGGGGTGCGGGCACGCCGCCGAGGCTCCCACGTTCCAATTCGCCGAACCACCGGAACGGGTGCGTCGGAGTCACTCCGGATCGACTTCGGAGTCACTCCGGTCACACGTTCGGAGTCACTCCAAGCTACGCCGACGCGACGCGCGGGACGGGACCCACGGCCGATGGAGCTGGGGGCACCGGCCGCGCCCACGGCGCTGTAGCGCCTATTCGGGTTTGGTGTGTCTACGGTGATACCGTCGCGCCGGTGGTCGCACCCCTGACGAACCGGATCAGCAGCGTGACCCGTCGGCCGGTCCTCATGACGGCCGTGGTCGTCGCGGTGGGCCTCGCCGGTCTCGCCTTCGTGACCGGACAGTCGCAGCCGGCGTCGGACGCCAGCTCGAGTCCGGCGGACCCTTCGAGGCAGCTCGCGCCCATCACCGCCGAGGCAACATCGGGCCCACGTGGCGGAGCGGCTACCGCCGATCTCCCGGCCGGGAAGGTGCGCCAGCGGCTACGGAGTTGGCGGTCTCAGGTGCGTGACGGCAGCCGCGTGCCCCGGGCGGAGCAGGAGCGCCTACGTCGCGGAATCACCCGTTACATGCCTACGGGGGTCACGCTGGACCTTCTCCAGTTCGTCGGTGGCCCGAAGGACGGAGTCCTGATTCGGATGACCACCGCGACGCCGGCCAGCAGCCTCCAGGCGTTGGACCCCGTCGTTTCGTACATCGGTCGCGCCGGTGTCCTCGGAGCCTTCCAGCTGAAGAACGCCTCAGGAGGCACGGTGTGGGTCGCCGGGCACGTCCGGAACGGCGGGTTCGTCTCGACGCGGCCCGATCTGGATGCCTGCGGCCCCATCGCCCACTGGGGTGGTGGGCCATCGGAGTGTCCGGTCGACGGCTGAGCCGCAGGGCGGCTATCGCCTGCACCGCTGAACGTGCCTACAATCGGCCGCATGGCGACGAGCCCCATCCGAGTCGATCTGGGTCCTGAGGAGCGGGCACGGCTGGAGGCTGAGAGCCGCCGTCGTGGCATCGGCGCCGATGCCGTGATCGTGGAACTGGTCCGGGGCCTCCCAGGTCCGGATGCGGACGCGCAACGCGGGATCGACGCATTGGATCGCCTCCGGGGGCTATGGCAGGGCGTGCCGGAGATCAGTGAGCGGGCTATCGACGAGGCGCTCCGCGCCGACCGCGCGGAACTCGAGGCGCGGGCACTGCGGGGCAGCGCCGACTAGTGCCCGTCGTGGTCGATGCGAGCCTGTTGGTGCGGCTCGCATCGGGTGGGGCCCTTCACGCCGAGATCGGCGAGCACCTCGCCGTGGCGATTCGCGGCCGCGTGGACCTGCACGCACCGGCCCTGATGCCGTACGAGCTCGAGAGCGCCGTTCGCAGCCTCGTCTTCGCGAATGAGATTTCGGAGTCGGCCGCCCTGGCCGGTCTCGCCGCGGTCGGCGACCTCCCGATCACACTGCACCCGCCCCCGGGGAATGGGTTGATCCTCCGGATGGCAGCGCGTCAGGGGACGAGGGCGGCATACGACGCGGCCTACCTCGCGCTGGCCGACGATCTCGCCGCCGAGCTGTGGACCCTCGACAGCCGGCTCGCAGACCATGCGACGCGACTCGGAGTCTCCGTCCGGCACCTCGCCGCCTGATCCCGTTCAGGTGCTGATCTGTCGGGCGGTTCTGGCCGTCCGGGAGTGGAACGTTCCTGTGTGGCGTATTGGCTGGTGACGATGTTGCGCACCGATACCGATACCGCGCTGGTCGCAGCGGCGCTGGAGGGCTCCCCAGAGGCCGCCGACGTGTTGTTCGAGCGACATTGGCCGCGGGCGTGGAAGGCCGCGTACGCGGTGCTGGGGGACCGGGACGCCGCGGATGACGCGGCCCAGCGAGCGGTCGAGCGAACGTTCCGGGCACTCGATCGATTCCGCCCAGATGGTTCGTTCGGCGCGTGGATCGCCCGGATCGCGGTGAATCAGGCGATTGACGCGCTGCGGCGTGCTCCTCGCGAGCAGGAGCTTCCAGAAAACGTGGCCGCACCGGATCGCTACGCCGAGATGCTCGACCGGGACGCCCTGGTGGCGGCGGTCGCCGGCCTCGACCGGGACCGGCGACTGGTGGTGGTGCTCCGGTACTGGGTGGACCTCGATCCCCCGGAGATCGCCGAACGACTCGGGGTGCCGGTGGGCACGGTCTCATCCCGTCTCTCGCGGGCGCTGGCGGACCTGCGGGAGAAACTGGACGGAGTCACGAGATGAACGAGTTGGAGACCCACCTCCGATCCCTCGCGGACCACGTGCCGGAGCCCGACGAGCGGGCAACCCAGGCGGCCAGGGCCGTCATGCGTTCGTCCCTGCCCATTCGCACCGACGGCCGTGCGCGCGGACGCTCCTGGTTCATCCGTGCGAGGACCCGCCCGTACCTTCTGGCAGCAGCCGCCCTGCTGGTGATTGCCGGCGGTGCACTTGCCGCTGGCGCCTGGAGCCTCGATGACCTCCCGCCGTTCGGGAACCGCGCCGACGAGGCATTCGTGCTGCCCTCGACCGACATCCTGCCCGGAGGGTACGAACGGACCCGCCCTCCTCGGTATGACGAGCTCCCGGAGCGCCCCGCGCTGCTGTTCCCCATGGGTGTTGGGTACACCGAGGCGCTCACTCGGTACGCCGCCGCTCGAGCGCGACGCCAGGTGCTTCCGGCAAGAGTCGAGCTCACCGACCCTCTACCCTCTGGGAAGGTTGTGATGGTTCGTGCCGATGATCGTGTGGTCCTGGACCCCGCTGCGCCGTCCGGGTACGCGGCGACCACTGGGCTCGTCAACACGCTGCCCCGGCCGTACGGAGGCGATGCGCTCCCGATCGCCCGGTGCCAGTTGCTGATCGGGGCCGACGATCCTCAGTCCCCGGCGTGCGACGCACCTGGGGTGACGCGAACCTATGTGCGGGAGGGCGTGAACGGACGGTGGATTCCTTCCCCGAACGAAGAGGAACTTCAGGACCCCGACGTCCAGGCGAGCACCGAGTTGTCGGTCCTTTCCGACCCGTCGGTCCCCAGGTTCACCGTGACCGGACGAATGGGCGAGATGCTGCGCGTGTCGCTCGGCAACCCCGGCCGCCGCGCCCTGTCACCGATCGTCGCCAGACGGGCGCAGACGACGGAGGGGGTAACGCTGGTCGTGGCGAGCGCCGGCACGCGACTGTGTTTCCTCCAGATCGGTGGCGGCGGTACGGGCAGCGTGTGCGGCACCCAGCGCGGCTTCTTGAGCCGCGGGGCGGCGATCTCCGGCGGGAGGTACAGAAGCGGACCGCTGCGGCTCAGCGGCCTCGTGGGCGATGGCGTGGCAGAGGTCCGTACGGACGGGGGCAGAGTGGTCCCCGTGATCAACAACACCTTTACTTTCCAGCCCGCTGACGGCGTCCGGACGCTGACGTTCAGCGGCCCGATCGGCACGTTCACGCTCCCCGTTGGACCTGGGGCGGACAAGTCTGAGCGGTTCACACCCGATCGCTCGCGTGAGCGTGTGCTGTCACGGATCGCCTTGACCGGCGGTGGATACGCGGCCATTCGTGTCGCGCCGAACCGAGGGGGCGGGCGATGCGACTGGCTCTACATCCTCGGTCAGGTCCGGACCACGCGCTGCACGCGACCCACGGACCCGCCGCTGCCGTACGACGTGGTCTCCGGAGGGTTCAATCCGGGCGACCGCGGCTACCCCTACGTGTACTCGGGCCCGTTCGCTCCGGAGGTCGGTGCGGTCGAGATGAACTTCGCCGACGGCACCAGCCGGCGCCTGCCCCTCAACCAAGGATTCGTCCTCTTCGAGATCCCCAGGCGGAACCTCGACAAGGAGCGGTGGCCCGTCGCCGTGACCACCTTCGATCAAGACGGCGTGGCCCTGGTCCGCAACTCGCTCGGCGACTTCGGGCAGATCGTCCGCCAGCAGGGCATACCCAAGTAATCGTTCGTAGCGCCGCGTTGAGCTGCGGTCCTCGCGGATAGGGCGTCGAGAGCCTGTCGTCGAACGCTGGGCCTGCGCACAGAATGCACCCCCGGGTGCCGGGCGACCTCCGCGTCAGTAGTCGATCGACCAGATCACGTCGTCGCTTCCGTCTGCCGCTCGGCCGACGCTTCGTCCCTCGATGCGCTCGATCCCCGACGGCCCGCGTTCAGCGAACCATATTTCGGCGCCCGATCGGCCATAGGCGGTGAGTCGCTCGCGCCCGCCGGGAAGTGCCACCGTGCTGAAGCTGCCAGCGGCCGGAAGAGGGACAGTCGAAGGGATCATCCACCCGACTGGTACCGCCGCCAGGGGCTCCTCCCGCGCCAGGGGCGAGAGTGCGAACACAGTTCCGGCAACCACCAACGCGGCGGTAGGGAGCGTCCATCGTTTGCGGAGCGATGCCACGCCATTCCCTCGGTCGTGACGTGCCTCCGAACGATCCCCCGGAAGGGGTAGCCGGCACTCCGCATCGGACGGTGCATATGTGTGTCTCTGAATGTTGGTTCGTCTTGGCTCCCCGTAGGGAGCGGGCCGAGGTCGCGTCCTACGGTCTTGGGAAGGGCCGCTGCAATGACCTTGAGTTGACCAGGCGATCTGCTCCTCCGCGAGGGGGTGGCCTGCTGGCTCCTGTCCATCCAACTGGGGAGTCCGACCGACCGCGGCACCGTTGGAACGTGCTCTCATTGCAGACGCGGTCGCCCTACCGTGGCCCGAGAACGGTGAGGGTCTCCGCTCCCACCGCGTCCGTGCTTGGAGTGACCCAGGCGACGCGCTGGCCACCAGGTTCGTCCGCTACTCGTCGCACGAACCCAACGGGGATGCCGGGCGGGATGAGCGAGGCTCGCCCCTTGACCGGGAATCCCGCGGTGACGACCAGCTGGTTCACGGCCACCGGTTTCTCCGCTGGTATCCCGGTCACCCGCAGTTCGCCGCTCCGCGTCGCCAAGAGAGCCCCCCGCACCCCCGCGGACCCCAGGATCTTGACGCCCACGTTCGTCTGGCCGGAGCGCAACAGGGAGACATCAGCGTCGCTTGCGGCGACCCGCGAGATGACGCCCACCATCGCCTCCGGAGGGTCACCGGCGAGCACGGGTGCACCAACGGAAACGCCGTCGCGGCGACCACGATTGATGCGGATCTTGGAAACCCTCGGGAGCCCAAGGACCCCGATGACGGAGGCCCGCACCATCTTGTAGTTGCGGAAGTCACCGCCCGGGGCATCCGATGGCTGGGCAAGGACGGCCGTGCGAAAGTCTCCACGCTTCCGGAGCTCCGCGACAAAACGCTTCGCCATCGCGAGCGGTGCGTCATCCGAGACGGGTTCCACATCCGGGGAGGGTGAGAAGTGAGCTGCCCAGACACCGATCCCATCCCCGCTCAGGAAGTACACCGATCTGATGGTTCCCTGAGGGGTGCCAGACGCTGGAAGCCCCCAGTACTCACCGCCTTCCGTGGGCGTGCTGGGGTACGAGAGCTCCCAGCGAGCGAACGCGTAGTACCAATCCAGTTCCCAGCCGTTCTTGCGCTCGTCGCGCAGGCTCACCCGATCCGCCCCTGTCAGGGCACCGTTAGCCAGAACCCGCCGGGCCTCGACCCACTTGGCGGGAGCACCGACTGCGGCGGACGCCGCCAGGCCGACGCGTGACCTATCCGGGTAGAGCCACCAGCGCCCGGGTCTGTTTGGTGCTTCGGTTCGGGTCGGCTTGGGAAGGCGCTGGGTTGTGGAGGTCGTGGTCCCAGAGGGTTCGCTCCGGTCGCCCTTCGGGAGTGCCATCACCAGGAAGGCCGCCACGCCGGCCACCAGGACGCCGGTCCCGACGAGGCTGGTGATGCGCCGGCGATGCGCCCGGCGGCGAGCCCGGGCGAGACCCTCCAGAGACCGACGGCGTGTGTCGTCCACGCGCGCTGGCTCGGCTGGTGCGGCGGCGTGTTCCATGAGCGCGGTCAGGGACCGGTGCAGGTCATCGTTCATGGGGCACCCCCTCCAGTGCGGCGCGCAGGTCACCCATTGCGCGTGAGAGCCGGGACTTTGCGGTGCCGACCGGCACCTCGATGACCTCGGCGATCTCCTCGATCGACAGCCCCAGTGCGAAGCGCAGCGCGACGACCTCTCGTCGGTCGGCCGGCAGGCCGGCGACCGCACGCCAGAGGGCGCCCACGCCTGCGGGCATGCTGGTGGGCGGTGCTGCCGTCTCGGGATCAAGTTCGACCAGGCGCCGATTGTCGCGGAGGCTGTTGCGGGCACGGTTGAGCACGATGCGCCGCAGCCACACCAGGAATGGCCGTCGGCCGTCGAAGCTCGGCAGCTGGCTGAACGCCCGAATCACCGCCTCCTGGGCGACGTCCTCGGCGAAGGCGGAGAACCCCAGCACGCTGCGTGCCATCCGTAGCGCGTCCGGCCACACCAGGTCGAACAGCGTCGCAGCGGCCGCGTCAGAGCCCGCGCGGGCCTGCCGGACAAGGTCGGCGTGCGGATCGGTCATCTCGCACAGTCAACCCGCAACTCGCGAAAAAGGTTCCCCCGTTGGCGTCGAGGACGGGGCGAAGCCATCTTTGTTGCCGGACCGGGCCTTAAATGTTTTGCCCCTCGTTCTGGCGAGGCGTAGGGTATTTATGCCGTGGACGCCAACGAATCAACGCCACTTCAGTTTGAACTCGGTCCACTCGGCCCCGCGGCCCCTGGCGCCGACGAGGTCGAGCGCGCCATCACACTGCTCACGGAGGGTGCGTGCGCAGAGGATGTCGAGTCCGAGACGCTCGACTGCAAAGAGGATCCGTCACTCCGGGGTCCGGCCGGTGAGCCGGCGTCGGGGGACCCTCGCAGCGAAGCGGCTGCTCGTCTCCTGGCGGAGGCCGGGGCCTGTTTGGCGAACCACGAAGGCGGGACGCTGATCGTCGGCATCGATGATCACGCTCAAGGCCTTGCCGCGTTTCGCGGAACCACGCTCGATCGTGTCTGGCTCGTTGCGCGACTGCGGGAGCTCACCCAGCCACCCCTCACCGTCACCGTCGCTGAGCGGCAGGCAGGCGCTGCCCGGCTGCTGCTCGTCCATGTCCCGAGGAACCCATCGGTCGAACCGCACTCGGCGACCGTCTCGAAGAGCGGCGGTCGACGCACTCCTCGCCGGGTCGGAACCCAATGCCAGGACATGGCATCTCTGGCCGAGCTCATGTCCTGGGCGCAGGGGCGAAGCGGGGAGGACTGGTCCGCCGGCCCGAGCGGCAGGCCCGTCAGCGACGTTCGCCCAGGGGCCTTGGATGCGCTCCGACGGGTCCTGACCGATGCACAAGACCTCAGCCGCGAGGAAATCGCCGGCCTTGACGACACGGCGCTCCTCGCGCGACTCCAACTCTTGCGACCGGACGGGTCACTCACTCGGGCCGGCGCCTTGCTGCTGTGCGCCGCAGCCGTCCCCCGGATCGTCTACCGGGCGCGTCCGGCCTCCGGTGCCCGCGCGGAACATCGATCCGAGCGTCCAGGCCTGGGGCTGCTCGAGGAACTCCTGGCCGTGGAATCGGAGATCGACGGTCGGAACAGGCGCTTCGAGCTGGCCTCGCGGAGCCCGGTCGTCCGAGAGACCCGGGCCATTGCCGCGCGTGCGGTCCGGGAAGCCCTCGTCAATGCCATCGCGCACCGCGACTGGGGCATTCCCGAGCCCGTGATCGTCGAGCAATTCGGCGACGAGCTGATTGTCTACTCGCCCGGCGGGCTCTTCGAGGTGGAACTCGACAAGCTCCTCACCGCGCCGTCACGCACCCGGAACCGCTCCCTCGCCGATGCCCTCCGATCGCTCCGCCTCGCGGAGCGTGAGGGGACCGGCATCGACCGCATGTACATCGAGCAGGTCCGCCTGGGTCACCGTCCCCCCGTCTTCGAGGAACGCGACGGCGGGATCCGGGTTGCCCTCGTCGGCGGCCCACCCGTCCCCGAGATCGCCCTGGCGTACGGCGATCTGCCCGAGAACCTCCAGGCGAGCGCCCGTGCGGCTGTCGCGCTGGACCTCTTGAGGGAGCGCCCTTCGATCACCCTGGCCGAGCTCGCAAACGCGGCACAGGAGCAGCCCGATGCGCTCACGGCGTTCCTCGTCCAGGCTGAGCAGGCGGGCCTCCTTCGTCCAGTCGCGCATCCGCGTCCGAGCGGCGAACGCGCGTGGCGCCTTGCGGATCCGGTTCGCGCGGCACTTGGACCGGTGCTGGCCTACTACGCGCGCCCTGTCGCGGAATCCCTCGGCCTGGTGGCACGGCTCGCACGCCAGATGGGCGTCATACGGAATCAGGACGTCCAGGATCTTCTGGGTCTGAGCACGAACCGGGTCAGCGCGCTGCTGCGGCAGGCACAGGAGGATGGGATCCTCGCTCTTGCGCCGGGTGCCAGCGCGAGAGGCCGCGGTGCGGCCTATGTCCTGGCAGACGCGGCTCGAGAGGCCTCGGAGCACTGAGTCGCTCGGTGGACGTGACAGCTCGGCATCCCTCACGGGACAATGCCGACATGGCTCAGCTCCCCCCTCTGGCGGACCTCCGCAGCCGCCGCGAGGAGATCCTCGCCATTGCGGCACGACGTGGTGCCTCGAACGTTGCGGTCGTCGGGCCTGTCCTCCGGGAGGACGACGCCGAAGGTGGTTCCGTTGACCTGGTGGTGGACCTGGAGCCGGGACGCAGCCTGCTGGACCTCGGCGGCCTGCTGATGGACCTTCGGGCGTCGCTCGGCTGTGAAGTGCACGTCTTCACCCGCTCGGGACTTCGGCCCCGGATCCGTGAGCGCATCCTCCATGAAGCACGACCGCTGTGACCTCCGAGCGCCAGAACCCCGATACGCAGTTCGCGCTCGCGTACCTCGCGGAACGGATGCGCGACCCCGAGTTCCGGACGGAGTTCGAGGCCGCCGCCGCGGAGCTTGCCGCGAGGCCCGACGACTCGGACGCGCCTTCGGACGAGTCCGAGTCACCCTGAGGTCGCCGGTGGCCTGAACGACGGGACCGAAGTGTGCGCGCGGCGAAAACAACCCGCACCGCACACTTTCGCCCCGGGGGGTGGGAACAAAGTGGGAACATGACCAGCCGAGACGTACCGAGATCACGCGAGACGATCACCGGCGGAAACCTGGTTGGTAGCGGTGTTTCCCGAGACCAGCCGAGACGTACCGAGATGCCGGAGGGCTGTTCCTAAACCTGGTGTCGCAGGTTCGAATCCTGCCGGGGGCATCACCGACCGTTCACGCCATCCACCTCACGGCGGCCAAGCGGCGCCAGCTTCCGGGAAGGCGTCAGCCGGTCTCGACCACGATGGGCATCGCAAGGAAGGCGCCGAAACGCTGCGCGGCCTCCTCCACCGCCTGGTGCTCGGCCACGGACCAGTCGCTCAGCGGGGACGCGGTCACGGTGACGGCGTCCCGGCCGAGGGTGCGCTTCCAGGTGCCCAGCACGGCGCCGTCGATGACGACGACGCCGGTGAGGTCGTTCCCCATGGCGGTGAGGTGTGGGGCGAACTCGGGGGCGACGATGTCGCTCCGGTCGCGGTAGCCGCTGATGAACTCGTCGAAGATCGACATCAGGTGCGCCACCGGAGCGGCGCCAGGGGTGTCGGCGGCGCGCGCGGGGTCGAACCACAACTCCCGTCCGTCAACGGTCACCGAGGTGAGGTGTGCGGCCACGTCGGCGAGGCCACTCCGGACGTCGGTCACCGTGAGGCCCGACCAGGTCGCCATGTCGTGCACGGTGGCGGGCCCGCGCGTGGTGAAGTAGCGCAGGGCGAGCTCGGCCAGCGCCTCCTCACGGCCAAGGTGCCGGCGGTTCGGTGCCCGCTCGTCCAGCAGCGCGTAGGTGAACCGCCGCCCTCGGCGCGGCCCGCTGCAGACGATCCCCTCCAGCTCGGCGTGCATCATCACGTATGCCATCCACTGGCCGGCCTCGGGGGTGATTCCGGCGTCGGCGAGCACCTGGCGCAGCTCGTCGCGGGTGAGGTGGACGCCGCCGGAGAGCGCCTCCCCGATCGCCGCCATGGCGGCCGTGAGGGACGTCGTGTCCCAGCCGCTGCGGCGGGCCACCCCGGCATTGACCTGTTGCACGCGCGGTCCGGTGAGGGCGAGCAGCCAGCCGATGTCCGCCGGGGTCACCAGGTGCCACGTGGGCCGCAGCAGGTGGGTGCGGAGGATCTCCCCGTCGGCGAACGCCCGCTCCACGTCGGCATCCAGCAGGTCCGGCGCGCGCAGGCCCAGCGCCCAGCGGCAGCCGGCCCAGTCCTGGGCCTGCACGGCGATGAGCCCGCCCACCACGTCGGCGGGGGCGGACCCGCCGAGGCGGCCGACGCCGAGGCCGGCCAGCCGCATGCCCGCGATGTCCGACGCCCTCACGGGCTCAGGCTACCGCGGAGCCCCCGCCGTGCCGGCGGGGGCTCCGACGGTCAGTCGTCGATCACGCCGCGGCTCTCCAGGAACGCGCGGCCGGGGCCCGCGTCCAGCCGCACGCCGGCGACCAGGTTGGATCCGTCGTCGGTCGACCACGAGAACACCGCGCCCACCTTGTCGTTCATGAAGAACGGTGACCCGGAGTCGCCGGCCGCCGGGATGCCGTAGTACCCGCGCCGGGTGAGGGGCTTCGCATCCCCGAACACGGTTCCGCCCTTCAGCCGCTTGATCGGGAAGAGCGACCGGTTGCGGTACCCGTCCATGAGCGGCGTGCCCGTGAACGTGCCGTCGTCGGTGTTGTCGCCGTAGCCCACCTGCTGCACGTCCGGGCGGCGGCGCAGCGAGAACCGGGCGACCTCACGCGTGTCCACGAGGCGCGCGGGGGTGATCCCCGTGACGGGCGCCGCCAGGTGCAGCAGGCCGATGTCCTGCTCGCTGCCCCTGCGGAACTGCTTGGGCGTGAACTCACCGCCCAGGAAGAGGGCGGGATCGTAGGCGGGGTTGGGGTCCGGCGTGCCCGGGATGCCGTCCAGCAGCGGCGCCGGGAAGTTGTCCACCACGTCCACGCGGTTCCGGAAGGTGACCCGGTACGTGAAGTCGCCGTAGCCCTCCAGGTACGGCTGCACGCAGTGCGCCGCCGTGAGCACGGTCTGCGGGTCGATGAGCGTCCCGGTGCAGACGAGCAGGTGGTCGTCGGGGCCGGTGCCGAGGATGAGGCCGACGTTCGGGTGGTCGTCCCCATCACGCTGGCCGCCGATGACGGCGACCGCCGACGTGCTGCCGAGGACGAGTGACGCGGCCGTGGTCGCGACGAGGACACGCAGAGGGGTGCGCACGAGGTTCCTCCCGGGGGGCTGGGCGCGGACGGTCCCACCTCCTGTGTCGCCTGCGGAACGCCCGAAATGAGCCATGCGCACGATCGGCCGGCGGTATCGGTTCGGGTGATTTGACGGTCGGCCGGGACGTCCCCATGATTCGGCCATGCCCAACCTCCCCT
>LNFL01000079.1 GCA_001464275.1 Actinobacteria bacterium Ga0077560
CGCCGGGCGGCCGGGCCGCGCGATCGACGACGCGGCCATGGCGGCCGCCCTGGTCGCCGCGCCCGGCGGGGTGGTGCCCCTGGCCGTGCGCACCGTGCGGCCGGAGCGCACCGCCGACGACCTGCGCCAGCTGGGCATCACCCGGCAGGTCAGCGAGTTCACCACGCCCTACGCCTGCTGCCAGCCCCGGGTCACCAACATCGAGCGCGGCGCCCGGCTGCTCGACGGCACCATCATCGAGCCCGGCGAGCGGCTCTCGCTGAACGAGGTCCTGGGACCGCGCACCATCGAGCGCGGGTTCGTCAGCGCGCCGCAGATCGCCGGGGGCAAGTTCGAGGACGCCGTCGGCGGCGGGGTGAGCCAGGTGGCCACCACGCTGTTCAACGCGGCGTTCTTCGCGGGGCTGGAGATCGTGACCCACACCCCGCACGAGTTCTACATCACCCGGTATCCGGTGGGCCGGGAGGCCACGCTGTCGTGGGGCGGGCCCGAGCTGATCATCCGCAACGACTGGCCGGCCGCGGTGTACGTGAGCGCCACCGCCACCACCGACGCCATCACGGTGCGGATGTACTCGGACCCGCTGGGCCGGCGGGTGGAGACCACGACCGGCGAGCGCACCGACCCGGTGGAGCCGGAGGTCAAGCGCGAGGAGGACCCGGACCTGGCGCCCGGCGAGGAGGTCGTGGACATGCCGATGGGCGGCGGGGGCTTCACGGTGTCCTATACGCGCACCGTGTACCGCGGCCGCGAGGTGGTGCGCGACGAGACCTTCCGGTGGACCTACCGGCCCGAGAACGCGCTGGTGCGCGTGGGCCCCGGGGGCACCGGAACCGGTACCGCAACGTCGCCGGACGCGCCGGACGCGCCACCGGACGGCGGCGCCCCGCAGGGCCCCGGCACCGAGCCGTCGACGACCGACGGCACCAGCACCGCGCAGCCGCCCGCACCGGGCTGAGCCGCCCCGGTCAGCCGAAGAACGCGGCCAGCGCGGCCGTGGTCTCCTCCGGCGCCTCCTCGGGCAGGAAGTGGCCGGAGTCCACCGCGTGGCCGGTCGCGTTCGCGCACACCGCGGTCCACGAGGCCAGCACGTCGTACATGCGCCCCATCGCCCCACGGCTGCCCCACAGCGCCAGCAGCGGCTGCTCCACCCGGCGGCCGGCGGCGGCGTCGGCGTCGTCGTGCTCCAGGTCGGGGCCGATCGCGGCCCGGTAGTCGGCGCAGGACGCGGCGACCGCCGACGGGGTGAACCGCCGCACGTACTCGTCCAGCAGGTCCGCGGGGATGCGGTCGGGATACGCCGACCACCGGCGCATGATCTCCCGCACGAACCACTCGGGGTCGCCGCCGATCATCCGCTCCGGCAGCCCTCCGCCCTGCGCCAGGAAGTACCAATGCCAGTACGCGGTCGCGAAGCCCAGGTCGGTGCCGCGCAGCAGCGTGCGCGTGGGGAGGATGTCGAGCACCGCCACCCGGCGCACCGCGTCGGGGTGGTCGAGCGCCATGCGGTGGGCGACACGCCCCCCGCGGTCGTGCCCCGCCACGTCGAACGTCGCGAAACCCAGCTCCCGCATCAGCGCCACCTGGTCGGCGGCCATCTCCCGCTTGCTGTGGGTGGTGGCCGTCTCGTCCGGTGCGGGCGTGTCGGTCTCGCCGTACCCGCGCAGGTCGGCCACCACGACCGTCCGCTCCCGGGCGAGCTCCGGGGCCACCAGGTGCCACATGGCGCGGCACTGCGGGTAGCCGTGCAGCAGCAGCAGCGGTGGACCGTCCCCGCCCACCCAGGCGGCGACCGTTCCGGCGGCCGTGCCCACCGGCACGCGCCGGTCCGTGAACCCGCTGAACCGCATCCCCAACCCCCCGCCGCGTGACGACGCGGGCAGGATACCGGCGGGATCAGGCCGGGGCGCCCCGCACGCGCCGGCGGCGCAGGAGCCACCAGGCGATCCCGCCCAGGGCGCCTGCGATGAGCACGTAGTCGAACAGGTGGAGCGTGTGCTGCAGGTCCTCCCAGTTGTCACCCACAGCGCGGCCCGCGAGCGTGAGCATGAGCACCCACGGGATGCAGCCCACCATCGTGAGGATGGTGAAGCGCCAGAACCGCATGCCGGCCATTCCGGCGGGAAGGGAGATGAACGTGCGGATGATGGGCAGGCAGCGCGACACCAGCACCGCCCGGCTCCCGTACCGGTCGAACCAGTGCTGGGCGCTGTCCAGGCGCTTCTCGGTGATGTGCAGCCACCGGATCTTCAGGACCCACTCGCGGCCGCCGGCGCGCCCGGCCCAGTACGCGAGCCACGATCCCACCACGTTGCCCAGCACCCCGGCGGCGACCATCGCGGTGAGGCTGTGGGTGCCCTCGCTCACCAGGAACCCGCCGAAGAGCATGATGGCCTCGCTCGGCACCGGGATGCACGCGCTCTCGAGGACCATCAGGATGAACACCGCCCACAGCCCGTAGCTGCCCACGAGGTCGACGGCGAAGTTCACGATGGGTGCGGTCAGGTCCGGCATGGCCGCGCGGGACGATACAAGCGGCCCCGGCCGCGACACACCCTCCGAAGGCACAGGTCGGCATGACGGACGTGAATCGCAACGCGATCGCCATCGGAATCGCGATCGCCATGATCCTGTTCGCGGCGATGCGCGGGCTCGACCTGGTACCGCGCACCGCGGGCATGACCGCCCTCGCCGGTGGCGCGGCCGTCGCGGCCCTGGCGGACATCGCGCTGGGCGGGCGGGCTCGGGCCCGGCTCGCCGACCGGGCCCTCTTCGGCCGGGTGGCCGTGGCGGTCACCTGCCCGGTGGCGGTGGTGCTGGCCACCGCCGGGCCCGTGTGGGACCCGGCGCTGCTGGGCGGCCTGGCCTTCGCCGCCGGCCTGGCCTCGGGCTGGGCGGCGGTGGCCGCCCG
>LNFL01000080.1 GCA_001464275.1 Actinobacteria bacterium Ga0077560
ATCTGCAGGATCGTGCCGAGCACGTGCACCCACTGCTCAGCTGGGTCGCTGAACGCCTCGAACAGTCGTGGAACCGGCATGTCCCTCGCTTTCCCCGGGTCGGTATCTCGCCGCGCGGAACTGTACAACTCCGCGAACCCGCGTCGTCGTTCACAGAAACCTCATGAAGTGCGCCAGGGATCATCACGCATGGGGCCCAGCATCGCCGCCATGACCTCCCTCTCACCCGATGTCTACGGCCTCACGCCCGCCCAGCGCCGGACCCTCCTGCTGGCGGCGGTCCTCATGGAGTCCGGTGAGGACGCGGTGCCCGCGGGCGACGACCGCGACACCGAGGGCGAGCTGAGCGTCGCCCACGCGATGGCGCGGCGGCTCACGGCGGCCCTCGACGACGAGCCCGGCGGGCTTCGCGTGGCCGCGGAGGTGCTCCGGCGCGCCGACGGCCGCCCCGCACCGGCGCTAGGTCGCCTGCGGGTCCACGTCGATCACCGCGCGGACCCCCTCGGGGTCCATACCCGGCCACACGCGGTCCAGCGCGGTCACGCAGGCGCGCGTGGCGGCCCGCGAGCGTTCCGCGCGCACCAGCAGCGCCCGGCGGTGCCGGCCCCGGATCCGGTGCAGGGGCGCCGGGCCCATGACCCGCAGGTCCGGGTCGGCCGCGAGCACCTCCTCGCCCAGCCGCCCGGCCCAGCGCGTGGTGGCCTCCCGCGACGGACCGTCCACCACGATCCGCACCAGATGGCCGAACGGCGGCATGCCGCGCTTGGCGCGGCGCTCCAGCTCGCCCTCCAGGAACGCCGGGACGGCGAGGTCGGCGCCCAGGCGCACCGCGCGCGCCTCCGGCTCGAACGCCTGCACGATGACGGTGGCGGGCTCGCCCCGGCGTCCCGCCCGGCCCGCGGCCTGGACGATCAGCGAGAACGTCCGCTCCTCGGCCCGGAAGTCGGCATGACGGAGCCCGGCGTCCGCGTCCAGCACCGCCGCGACGGTCACGTCCGGCAGGTCGTGCCCCTTGGCGACCATCTGCGTGCCCAGCAGCACGGCCGGGCCCGGCGCCGCGAAGGCGTCCAGCAGCCGCGCCACCGCGCCGCGGCCCGAGGCGGACGAGGCGTCCATCCGCACCAGCCGCATTGCCGGAGCCACCCGCCGCAGCGCCTGCTCGAGGCCCTGGGTGCCATGCCCGCCCCGCATCACCTCCGCGGCCCCGCATTGCGGGCACACCACCGGCACCGGCGCCTCCCGGCCGCAGTGATGGCACACCAGCCGCGGCGGCTCCAGGTGGTGCACCATCGAGGTGTCGCAGGACGGGCACGAGGCCAGCCACCCGCACGCCCGGCAGAGGGCCATCAGGGCGAAGCCGCGCCGGTTGAGCAGGATCACGGCCTTCTCCCCGCGATCGGCGGCGTCGCGCAGCGCGCGCGCCAGCGGCGCGGAGACCGGCCCGGAGCCCTGGGTGCGCATGTCCACCACGCGGACCCGTGGCGGGAGCGACCCGTCCGCCCGCGTCGTGAGGGTGATCCGCTCCAGCGCGTGCCAGGTCTCCGGACGGGGGGTCGCGGACCCGTACAGCGCCACGCCGCCCGCGCGCGTCGCGCGCAGGAACGCGATCTGGCGGGCGTCGTACCGCGGCAGCGAGTCCTGCTTGTAGGAGCCGTCGTGCTCCTCGTCGACGATCACCAGGCCCGGGCGGGCGAGCGGCGCGAACACCGCGCTGCGGGCGCCCACCACCACATCGGAGCGGCCGTCACGCACCCGGGCGTAGGCGGCGGCCCGCTCGCTGGGGGCCATGGCCGAGTGCCACACCTCGACACCGTCGCCCAGCCGGCCGCGCAGACGCGCCAGCACTTGGGGGGTGAGGCTGATCTCGGGCACCAGCACGATCGCCCCCCGCCCGGCGCGGCGGACCTCCTCGATCGCCCGCAGGTACACCTCGGTCTTGCCCGATCCGGTCACGCCGTGCAGCAACAGCGCGCCGCCCCCCGACCGGGCGAGCTCGGCGATGCGCGCGACGGCCGCCGCCTGCTCCAGGGTGGGCTCCGGCGGCGGGCCCGGGGCGGCGGCCGCCAGCGTGTGGACGTCCTCGGCGTCCGGGACCTCCTCCGCCAGCACCAGCCGCCCGGCCTCCGCCATCCGGCGCAGCGTGGGCATGGTGGTGCCGGCCGCGCGCACCAGGTCTGCGGCCGGCATCGACCCGTTCGCGGCCAGCGCCGCCACGATCTCGGCCTGCCGCCCGGTGGCCGTGCCGGCCGCCGGGCCGGGCCGGGCCACCAGGCGCGGGCGCGGGCCCACCGGCGGACGGGCGAGCGCCCAGGTGCCGTCCGGGCGGCGGCGCAGGGCCCCCTCGGCGCCGGGCGGCAGGACCAGTCGCAGGCAGGCGGCCATCGGCGCCGCGTCGTAGGCGGCGACCCAGCCTGCCAGGTCGATGAGGTCGGCCGGCACCGGCGGCGCGTCCACCACCCCGGCGAGCGCCACCAGCCGGCCGGTGTGCGTGGGCGGGCCGGCGCCCACCACCACGCCCACCACCCGCCGGGGGCCCAGCGGGCACGCGACCAGCGTGCCCACGCCGACGGCCCCCGCGAGGGCCTCGGGCACGAGGTAGTCCAGCGGCCGGTCGAGGGGCCGCGCGTCCACCAGCAGGTGGACCTGCACCGCGGCGGGCGCG
>LNFL01000081.1 GCA_001464275.1 Actinobacteria bacterium Ga0077560
CCCGTGTACCGGGTGCCCTCGGCGGTGTCGAACGCCGCCTCGACCTCCCAGTAGTCCTCGGGGACGAAGGCGTTGATCGCCAGGTCGCGGTTCACGATGAGCGCGAGGGTGGGGGTCTGCACGCGGCCGAGCGACAGGACCTTGCGCACCGAGCCGGCGCGGGTGGTGGCGGCGCGGGTGGCGTTCATCCCGACCAGCCAGTCGGCCTCGCTGCGGGCGCGGGCCGCCTCCTCCAGGGGCTTGAGCTGCTCGTCGTCGCGCAGGGCGTCGAAGGCGTCGCGGATGGCCTTGGAGGTCATGGAGCTGAACCAGGCGCGCTTGACCGGCTTGGCGTGGGCGGCCTTGGGGGCGGTCTGGAGGATGAGCTTGAAGATGAGCTCGCCCTCGCGCCCGG
Organism: Actinobacteria bacterium Ga0077560; assembly: GCA_001464275.1. Taxonomy (GTDB): domain Bacteria; phylum Actinomycetota; class Thermoleophilia; order Miltoncostaeales; family Miltoncostaeaceae. Next base: position 395 of record LNFL01000081.1, read on the forward strand.
CGTCGCAGGCGTTGACCAGGACGTCGATGCTCTTGTCGCCCATGAGCTTGTGCAGTGCCCGCAGCTGCGTGCCGGCCCGGGTGTCGCGCGCCTTGTAGCGGAACTCCTCCGGGATGATCGGGAGGTCGTCGTACTTCCACTTCTTCCACTTGGCGTCGTACTCGTCGGGGTCCACCTGCTCCAGCAGGTGACCCACGGCGAAGGCGACCACGCCGTCGGGCCCCTCGAAGAAGTCGCCGTTCTTCTTGGGCTTCCCGAAGAGGGCGGCGGCCACGTCGCGGGCCACGGAGGGCTTCTCGCAGATGATGAGCATGCGGGACATCGGCGGCGAGGTTAGCACCGGTGCCGGGCCCGCCGTCCCGGGATGTGTGCCGCCGGAGCGCCGGGTCCCTCACGGGACCCGCGCGCGAACCGGATGTCAGCCCAGGAAGGGCTCGGCGTCCCGGAACAGCTCCGGGGGGACCGTCTTGAGCGTGCCGACGGCCTCCGCGAGGGGCACGTCGATCACGCGGTCGCCGCGCACGGCGGCCATGCGCCCGAACGATCCCGAGGCGACCATGTCCGCGGCGTGGACGCCGAACCGCGTGGCCAGGGCGCGGTCGAACGCCAGCGGCGTGCCGCCCCGCTGGGTGTGCCCCAGCACGACCGCGCGGGCCTCCTTGCCGGTGAGCTCCCGGATGCGCCGGGCCAGGTAGTCGCCCACGTCGATGTTCGCCAGGTTGACGTGCCCGAACTCGTCCAGGTCGGTGGTGTCCACCTCGGAGTCCGTGAACTGCACGCCCTCGCTCACCACCACGATCGAGAAGTGGCGGCCCTGGGCCTCGCGCTGGTTGATGAGCTCCGCGACGCGCTCCACCGCGGTGGGGACCTCGGGGATGAGGATCGCGTCGGCGCCGCCGGCCAGGCCCGATTCGAGCGCGATCCACCCGGCGTGGCGGCCCATCACCTCCACCACCATCACGCGGTCGTGCGAGTCCGCGGTGGTGTGGAGCCGGTCGATCGCCTCGACGGCGATCTGGACCGCGGTCCAGAAGCCGAACGTGTAGTCGGTGCCGGAGAGGTCGTTGTCGATGGTCTTGGGGACGCCCACGACGGGGAACCCGAAGTCCGCGTGCAGGCGGTTGGCGACGCCGAGGGTGTCCTCGCCGCCGATCGCCACCAGGGCGTCCAGGCCCAGCTTCTTCGCGTTCTCGACGACGAGCTCGGGCCCGCCCTCGCGGCTGTAGGGGTTCGTGCGCGAGCTGCGCAGGATCGTGCCGCCGAGATGCAGGATGCCGCCGACCGTCCCGCGGTCGAGGGGCCGTGTCTCGCCGGCCTCGAGGATGCCCCGCCAGCCGTGGAGGATCCCGAGGTGCTCGTGTCCGTACCTGCTGGCGCCCGTGCGGACCACCGCACGGATCACCGCGTTGAGACCGGGGCAGTCGCCGCCCCCGGTGAGGAGTCCGACTCTCATGCCGGCGATGCTACCCGCGCCCGGCGGCCGGCGGTATGGACCCGGGGGTGAGGTGTCACGGACGTGAGCTGTGCACGCGTCCAAGATCCCGGACCGGCCCCGCGCCTCAACTCCGGAGGGCCCGGGCCGATGTCCGGATCAGGGCATGAATGCCCATCTCCAGACCCACCCCGACTTCACGACGGAAGGACCCTCACCGTGAAGGTGTTCTCGCGACTCAAGCTCGCGCCGAAGCTGATCCTTGCGTTCCTGATCGCCGGCGTGATCCCCATGCTCGTCGTGGCGTTCATCAGCCTCCGGGTGTCCGGCGACCTGAAGGTCCAGGCCGCGGACGCGCAGCAGGAGAAGGCCGGCGCCGTGCTCGACACGATCGACCGCAACCTGTTCGAGCGGTACGGCGACGTCCAGGCGTTCGCGCAGAGCGCGCCCGCCCGCAGCATGGACGCCAAGGGCCTCCAGTCCTGGATGGACCGGATGATGGGCACCTACACGCCCATCTACAACCTCATGGTCGTGGCCGACATCAACGGCCGCGTGATCGCCGCCAACACGGTGGACATCAACGGCAAGCCGGTCAAGAGCGGGCCCCTGCTGGGCACCGACGTGGCCGACCAGCCGTGGTTCAAGGACACCATCAAGGACTTCAAGCCCACCGTCACGCGGGTGGACGACCTGGCCACCGACGCGCTGGCCGCCAAGGTCTACGGCGCCGACTCGCCGCAGAGCTACGCGATGCTCTTCAGCTACCCGGTGGTGAACGACGCCGGCAAGATCGTCGGCGTGTGGTCGAACCGCTTCAACGCGGACGTGGTCACCCAGATCTTCGCGGAGAAGCTCGGTGAGTCGAAGGGCGAGCAGCTGGCCCTCATGAACACCGCTGGCAAGGTCGTTGCCGTGGACGGCGACGGCGCCCTGAAGGTCGGCGTCGACGCCGCGAGCGTGGCGGGCTTCACCGCCGGGAAGTCGTCGGAGCTCGGCGTGCTCGAGACCACGGAGCTCGGGACCGGCGACGCGGTGCTGCAGGGCTTCGCACGCAGCAAGGGCTACTCCACCTACCCGGGCGTGGGCTGGACGCTCACGGCCAACCGTGACTCGGAGATCGCCCTCGCGTCCGCGAACCACGCCAAGAACCTGCTCATCCTCATCGGCCTGCTGCTGACCGCGCTCATCGCGGCCGCCGCCTGGTTCCTGGCCCGGTCGTTCGCGCGGCCGATCATCTCCCTCAAGGAGGAGATGGAGGAGATCGCCGAGAAGCGGGACCTGATGCAGCGCATCGAGGTCACCCGCGGTGACGAGATCGGTGAGATGGGCCGCTCCTTCAACCGCATGATGTCCCAGTTCCACGACATCATCCGCGAGGTGGGCGAGAACGCCCGTCGCCTCAACCGGGAGGCCGACCGCTCCGGTCAGGCGTCCACCGAGGCCGGCCGGGCCGCGATCGAGATCGCGACGACCATCGAGACGGTGGCCACCAGCGCGACCGAGCAGGCCGACCAGGCCCGCCTGGCGTCCGAGGCGGTCGCCGAGATCGCCCGCGGGGCCCAGGAGGTCGCCAACCGCGGTGAGGCAGCAACGGCCGCCGCGATCCAGGCCGACGACGCCGCGGCCGGCGGGTCCGAGACCCTCCAGCAGGCGACGCAGGCCATGCTCGAGATCCAGGACGCCGTCGTGTCCGCCGGGGAGGTCGTGAAGGGCCTCGGCGCCAAGGGCCAGGAGATCGGGCTGATCGTGGACACGATCAGCGAGATCGCCGGGCAGACGAACCTGCTGGCGCTCAACGCCGCCATCGAGGCGGCCCGGGCCGGCGAGCAGGGCCGCGGCTTCGCCGTGGTCGCGGACGAGGTCCGCAAGCTGGCCGAGGAGGCGGCGAACGCCGCCACCAGCATCGGGTCCCTCATCGACGAGGTGCAGATGGAGTCGCGCCGCGCGGTGGAGGCCATGGACGGCGGCATCAGCGCCGTCGACTCCGGCACCGCCCGGATGGCCGCGGTGGACGAGGCGTTCGCCGTCATCCGCAGCGAGGCCACCCGCGTGCGGGACGACATCTCCCAGGTCGCCGCGGCGGCCCAGGAACTGCAGGCCGGCACCGACTCGGCCGAGGCGGCCCTCCAGGAGATGGTGCGCCTGGCGGAGTCCAACGCGGCCGCCTCCGAGGAGGTCGCGGCCTCCGCTGAGGAGACCGGGGCGGCGGCTGAGGAGGTCAGCAACGCGACGACCAGCGTCGGGCGGTCCTCCACGGAGCTGTCGGACATGGTTGGCGTCTTCCGGGTCTGGAACCCGGGGGAGCCGGACCGTCGCGCAAAGGTCCGCGACCTGGACGAGCGGGACCCGAAGGGCTGATCCCTCCGGGATGACGGTACGGCCGACGGCCGCGGGCGTTCGCTACGCTCGCGGCCGTTCCAGTCACCGAGGGCAAGCAGCCGGCGATGCCCACCAGGCGTCACCACTCCGCCGGCGGCGTCGTGGTGGCGGTGCACGACGGCGTGCCCCGCGTCGCGGCGATCCGCCCCGCCGGCCGCCCCGAGGGGCATTGGGAGCTGCCGAAGGGGACGCTGGAGCCGGGGGAGGCGCCCATCCAGGCCGCCCTACGGGAGGTGCGGGAGGAGACGGGGCTCATCTGCGACGCCGGCGAGCACCTGCCGACCGTTCGCTACTTCTTCACCGCCGACGGCGCGCGCATCTCCAAGACCGTCGACTTCTGGCTCATGACGCCCATCGCGGGGCGCATCGACGAGATCGACCCGGCGATGCGCGAGGAGGTGCGGGAGGCGCGGTGGCTGCCCCTGGCCGACGCCGTGCGCGACCTCGCCTACGACGGGGACCGCCGGACGGTCGCCGAGGTGCTCCGGGAGCTGGGCGGCGGATGAGCGCGGTGGAAGTCCGCCCGGCGCGTGAGGATGAGATGGAGCCGCTCCTGCTGCTGCGGGAGGAGGTGTTCTGCGCCGAGCAGGGCGTTCCGGTGGAGGAGGAGCGCGACGCCCACGATGCCGCCGCGCTGCACCTGGTCGCGCTGTGCGACGGGGCCCTGGTGGGCACCTGCCGGCTGCTGCGGGGCGACGGCATGTGGAAGCTGGGCCGCATGGCGGTGCGCCGCACGGCGCGGGGCGCCGGCGTCGGCATGGCGATGCTGCTGGAGGCCGAGCGGCAGGCGGTGTCGCGGGGCGCCCGACGGCTGGGGTTCAGCGCCCAGACGCATGCGATCGGCTTCTACCGACGGGCGGGGTACCGCACCCGCGGCGGCCTGTTCGACGACGCCGGCATCCCGCACGTGTGGATGGAGCGGCCCCTCACAGGCTGAGCCCGCCTGCGCGCCCCGGGCGAGGGGTGGGGGGAGGACGTGTGCTGGTGGCCGGACCCCCGCAGATACCGGCCACCAACACGACGATGACCCCGTACTCGGCGCCATCGGGGACCGACATTAGCGAAGAGTCGCTTCAATTCGATACGCAATCAATTCGTCCGGGCTCCGGACCGGCGGGGCGTCGCGAGCGGACCAATCGATCCCCTCGAACCCCGCATTTGTCCGCGTTCCGGGTCCGAGTCGCGCCCGCGGGACGGCGTCGCCGCCCCCGATTTGCGTCGGCGTTCTCGAGGCGATACTTCGACCAGAACACGATGCCCACTCCCACGCCCAACCACGCCGGGGTGCATGCGACGGTGCCCGTCGCCGAGCAGCCGCTGATCACGCTCGACGCGGATGGCCGGGTGGTGAGCGCCAACGCCGCGTTCCGGGCTGCGGTGGGCGCCGAGGCGGGGATCGCGGTGGGGGCGATCGCCCCGCGGGCGTGGTGGCCCACCTGGGAGACCGAGCGGGACCGCCTCCTGCGGCGCGTCGCCGAGGTGGTGGCTGTGGAGGGGGACCCGTCGGCCGTTCTGACGCTGGTCGCGGAGGTGGTGGCCACCGCCTTCGGCGCCGACGGTGGTCGTGTGGCCAGGTTCCGCGGTGACGTGGCGGAGGTGGTGGGCGCCTGGGGTGTGGGCGCGGACGTGGGGCAGCGCTTCAGCCTCAGCGGCCGGCGCACCTTGGCGCTGGTCGCCGCGACGGGCCGTCCCGCCCGGGTCGACGACTACCGGACCCTCCGACGCGAGGACCCGGACTCCGCGCGAACGGTCCACCCGGTGTACCGCTCCGGGATCGCCGCGCCCATCCGATGGGGCGGGATGCTGTGGGGCGGGCTGCTGGCCCTGTCCACCCGTGAGGACACCGCGTTCGCGCCGGGGAGCGAGAACCGGCTCGCCGAGCTCGGCGAGCTGGTGGGCATGGCCGTCGCCGGAGCGGCGGCGCGCGCCGAGGAGCGGGCCGGGGTCACCAGCGACCTGCTCACCGGCCTGCTGAACCGCCGCACCTTCGAGGAGCACCTGGCGGTGGAGGTGGAGCGCGCGCACCGGCACGAGCGCCAGGTGTCGCTGGTGCTGTTCGACGTGGACGGCTTCGGGGAGCTCAACGACCGCATCGGTCACGCGGGGGGTGACGAGATCCTCAAGGCGGTGGCGGCCCGCATCCGGTCGTGCGCCCGGGCCGGTTCGGCGGTCGCCAGGCTGGGCGCCGACGAGTTCGGCTGGATCCTTCCCGACACGGATGCGGACGGCGCGGCCGCCGCGGCGGCCCGCGCGCGCCGCGAGATCTCGGCCACGCCGTTCGGCACGGCGGGACACCTCACGGTCTCGGCGGGGGTCTGCGACCTGCGCCGGGCGCCCGACGGCCCGCGCGACCTGCAGCGCAAGGCCCACATCGCCCTGTACGCCGCCCAGCACGGTTCACGTGACGACGTCGTCCGCTACGCCCCGGAGATCGTGGAGGTGGTCTCCACCCATGAGCAGGCGCGGCGGATCGCCCGCGGCCGGGCGCTGAGCGGCATCCGGCTGCTGGCCCGGGCCGTGGACGCCCGCGACCCCTCCACCCAACGACACTCGGAGCGGGTGGCCGCCCTGGCCCACGAGCTCGGGCTCGGCCTCGGCTGGCCGCGCGAGGAGGCGCTGCTGCTGCACCAGGCCGGCCTGGTGCACGACGTGGGCAAGATCGGCGTTCCCGACAGCGTGCTGCTCAAGCCCGGGCCCCTCACGGCCGCGGAGCGCCTGCGCGTGCAGGAGCACGCGGCCCTCGGCGCGGAGATCGTCGCCGAGGCGCTTGGGCCGGAACAGGTGGAGTGGGTCCGGCACCACCATGAGCGCCCCGACGGCCGGGGGTACCCGGACGGCGTCGGCGGTCCGCAGCTGTCGGTGGGCGCGCGCATCCTGGCCCTCGCCGACGCGTTCGACGCGATGACCTCGGTGCGCAGCTACCGCGAGCCGCTGGACGTCGAGACCGCGGTGCGGGAGTGCCAGGCAGGTGCCGGCACGCAGTTCTGCCCCCGGGCCGTCGGCGCCCTGCAGCGGCTGTGGCAGGCCGGGGCGCTGCCCGTGCACCCCCTGGACGCAACGGACCTCACCCCGGCCGTCCCGCCGTCGCCTGCGGAGGGGCAGGCGCCGCCCCCCCGGTAGGGCCCGCCCGCCCGCTCAGCCGGAGACCATCACCGAGGTCGCCTTCACCACCGCGGTGGCCGGCCCGCCGGCGCGCAGCCCCAGGTCCTGGGCCGCCTCGGAGGTGATGATGGCCACCACCCGGACCGGCTCGGTGACGTCGATCTCCACGCGGGTGAGCAGCCCCTCGGTCGTGACCGACCGGATCGTGCCGGGGAACCGGTTGCGCGCGCTCATCGCCTCCCCGCGCTCGCCGCGAAGGCGGGTGATCTCCGACGCGGAGACCACGCGCCGGTTGGCCCCGTCCCGCTGGACGCTGATGCGTCCCGCCCGGTCCCAGCGGCGCAGGGTGTCGAGGCTGATGCCCAGGGCCCGTGCGGCCTCGCTGGCGGTGTAGGTGCGGTCGTCGGCCATTGGTCGGCCAGGCTACGCGGGGGTCTCGGGGCCCCGCAACCCGGTGTCGCGACGGTGCCGGCGCGTGAGCGCGTCCACGAAGGCGGTGGCGGGAGCGGCCACCAGCTCGGACGGCGTCCCGGTCTGCACGATGCCTCCCGCGTCGATCACGGCCACCCGGTGGCCGAGGCACGCCGCGTCCTCGAAGTCGTGGCTCACGATCACGGTCGGCAGGGCGAGCCCGTCGAGGGTGTGGCGCAGGTGCTCGCGAACGGCGTCCCGAGTGTGCGGGTCCAGGGCCGCCATGGGCTCGTCGAGCAGCAGCACCCGCGGACGCCGCGCGAGCGCCCGGGCCAGGGCCACGCGCTGACGCTCCCCGCCGGAGATCCGGTCGGGGCGGGCTCCGGCGAGGTGCGCGATACCCAGCCGGTCCAGCAGCTCGTGCGCGTCCGTGCCACCGCCGAACCGCACGTTGCCCAGCACCGTCATGTGCGGGAACAGCGCGTACTGCTGGAACACCATGCCCACCGATCGCCGCTCGGGTGGCAGATCGATGCGCCGCGCCGCGTCGAACCACACCTCGTCGCCCACGGCGATGCGGCCCTCCCGAGGGCGCTCCAGGCCCGCGACGGCCCGCAGCAGCGTGCTCTTGCCCGCGCCCGAGGGGCCCACGAGCACCAGGGTCTCCGCGCCCACCTCGAGATCCGCGGTTACGCGGAAGCGGGGGCGGGGGACCGTGATCCGGATGTGGAGCGTGCCTGCCATGCGGCCAGGAGCTTGACGAACAGCAGCACCGACGCGGCGAAGATCACCAGCAGCCCGCCGATGGCCAGCGCGGCGTCGAAGTCGGACTGGAAGGTGGTGCCCTGCAGGGAACCGGCGAAGATGATGGTGGCGCCGAACTCGCCCACGCCGCGGGCGAACGCGATGGCCCATGCCGAACCCAGGCCTCCGACGGCCATCGGCACCGCGACGCGGGCGAACACGCGGCCCGGCCGGGCGCCCAGCGTTCGCGCGGCCTCGATGCAGCTCCGGTCCACGGATGCGAAGGCGGCGATCGCGCCGCGCAGATAGAAGGGGCCGGCCACGAACGCCACCGCGAGGATCACGGCGACCTGGGTGAACGGGATCGAGAGCCCCAGGAACTCGAGCTGGCCGGACAGGATCCCCGTCCTGCCGAACACCACCAGCAGCCCGATGCCCGCCACGGCCGGGGGGAGCACCAGCGGCAGCTCGCAGAGGGTCAGGACCAGGGCGCGCCCCGGGAACCGCGTGGTGGCGAGCAGGTACGCGGCGGGCGTCCCCACCAGCAGGAAGGCCAGGTTGGCCCACAGGCTGGTCCACGCCGTCACGCGCAGGGCGTCCATGGCGAGCTGCGAGGTGTAGAGGTCACCCGGGGGCACCCGGACGAAGATCGCCGCCACCGGCAGTACCAGGAAGGCGAGTGTGGCGGCGACCATGACGGCGGCCACCACGTGGAAGAGCGAGCGCATCCGTGTCAGCCCGCGGGCCGGAAGCCGTGGCCGATCAGCCGCCGCCGTCCGTCGGGGCTCAGCAGGCGGCGCACGAACGCCCGCGCCGCGCTGGGGTTCCGGGCCGATGCGATCACCGCGACGGTGTACGCCACGGCGGGCTGCGCGCGCTGCGGGATGGGGATGACCCTCAGACGGCGGCGCTCGCCGAGCACGTCGGTCCGGTAGACGACTCCGGCATCCGCCTCGCCGAGGGCGACCTTGGCGACCACGCCGCGAACGTCGGGCTCCTCGCTCACCACGTTCCGCAGTGCGGCCTGGAGGCCGAGCCGCGCAAACGCGGTTCGCGTGTACTCCCCGACGGGAACGGTGCGATCGCCCATCACCAGGCGGATCCCCGGCCGGGTGAGGTCGTCCGTGGAGTCGATCGCCGCCGGGTTGGCCCGGGGCACGATGACGACCAGGGCGTTGTACGCGAAGACCACGGGCGTCTCCACCAGTCCCCTGGCGTGGAGTTCCTCCGGGTATCGCGCGTTCGCCGAGGCGAAGACGTCGGCGGGGGCGCCCTGCGCGATCTGGAACGCGAGCTGGTCGGATCCGGCGAAGCTGTACGTCGCCTCCGGCGCGATCGCGGGTAGCACCCCGGCGAGGGATGCGGCGGCGTAGACCGTGGGGCGCTGAGCGCCGTCGGCCGCCGTCCGGGAGCATGCGGTGACGCCGCCGGAGAGGAGGACCGCGGACAGGACGGCGACGGTGGAACGGGCGCGCACGGGACCTCCTCACCGGCCCGTCGAGACCCGGCGAGCATATGCGATGCCTAGGTGCGGCCGTCCAGCGCTAGTGCCGCAGATCCTGCCGCAGTCGGGTGCGCAGCTCCGCGAAGCGCACCGCCTCGTACACGATCATCGCCGTCAGGATCGCCGTGACCATCGCGAGCGTGGCGATCGCGGGCATCACGGCGCCCGCCGGGATGAGGCCGATCAGCACGAGCGCCACCACCAGCCGCTGGGTGGAGAACCTGTGCACGTTGCGCCAACGGAAGGCGACATGCGCCAGCAGGTAGAGCGCGGCGCCGCCCAGCAGCGCGGCGGCCGGCTCGGCGTGCAGGGGGTCGCCGACATGCGCCAGCGTCTTCTTCAGCCCCAGCGCGATCAGCACGATGCCGGCGACCATCGGGAAGTGCAGGTAGGAGTACGAGTCGCGGGCGATCTCGTTGCGCTCCTTGCCGGCGGCCGCCCGCTCCAGGCGACGGGCCGCCACCAGCGCCACCACGTCGAAGTACAACCACCACAGCGCCGCGGCCAGGGCCACGCCCAGCACGGCGCCCGCGACGACGCCCGCGTCCACTCCGGCCTCGGCGCCCAGGCCGATGGCGACGATGGATTCACCGAGGGCGATGATGAGGATCAGCCCGTGCCGCTCGGCGAAGTGCTCGGGCTCGATCACCCAGCCCTCCGACCCGAACACGTAGGGCCCGAGCATGTCGAGCGTGACCGCGAGGGCCCACAGCCCGCCCTGGGTGAGCCCGTCGGTGAACGACGCGCCGATCAGCAGCCCGACGCCGACGGCGGTGCTCATGCCCAGGCCGATGACGGACCGCCGCAGCGCCGGGTTCTCCCGGGAGGCCACCAGGAAGAGCGCGATGTGCGCCACCCGCACCACGGCGTAGGCGCCCGCGAACAGCAGGCCCAGGTCACCGAACACCTCGGGGATGCACAGCGACGCCACCAGCAGGCCCGCCATCGCGATGAACATCACGATCCGGACGATCCCCTCCTCGGGATCCACCACGCTGGTGAGCCAGGCGTAGCCCACCCAGCTCCACCACAGCACCGCCAGCACCAGCAGGGCGCGCGCGAACTGCTCCCAGCTGGGGTCGACGGCCATCAGCGCCGTGCACTGGAGACCAGGTCGAAGAACAGCTCCAGCGGCGTGACGGTGGTGCCGTCGCGCAGGACCGCGGAGATGCGGCGGCGGGCGGGTTCCGGGGTGCTCATGCCGCGGAATCCTGCCGTGTGAACCGCATCCGCGCCCGGGGCGCACATCCGCCGGCTTCCGCCGGATGCATGAGGGGGCTATGGTCCCCGTGATTCCGCAACTGCGCGCATGGAGAGACCGGTCATGGATGGCTTCGTGGGGAGCGCCCTGCGGCAGGACGTCGAGCCCTTCGGCATCCCGGACGGCGCGGTCGCCGACATCCAGGACTACGAGAACGGGTTCGTCACGTTCCCCGACCACTTCGGGGGCATCGCACGGGACCGTTCCGACGCCCGGGTGCGGGTCGTCGTGGGCCGGCTGGGCGGCGGGAAGTCGCTGTACCTGCGGCGGATGCAGGCGTCGCAGAGCCTCAACGCGGCCGTCCACGCGGAGCCGCCGGCGCGGAACCTCAGCGACCTGTCCAGCTCGGACGTGGTGCTGGCCACCCAGCTGCTCGGGCGGATCACCGAGAACACCGAGGCGTGGAAGCGGCTCTGGCGCGCCGCGATCTTCCGGTCGGCGACGAGCTTCCTGCTGACCGCCGAGCCGTACCGCTCGGCCCTGCGCGAGACCGACCGCGAGCGGCTGCGCCACTACTGGCCCCTGCTGGGCGCCCCCGGCGCCAAGCGCCGGATCACCCACGAGGCGCACGCCATCATCAGGGACAACGACACCGCGACGGAGCTGCGGAACTACCTGTCCGACGGCTCGTGGGCGGACGCCGAGCAATGCGTGCTCGACCTGCTCGAGCGCACCCGCCCGCTCTTCCTCTACGTCGACGCCATCGACGACAACTTCAAGTACGCGCCGGCCTACTGGCTGCGGGTCCAGCGGGGGCTCTTCTACGCGGTGATGGACCTCATGCGCGACCCGGAGGGCGGGCGGCGCCTGCACGTGGTGATCGCCCTGCGTGACATCGCGCTGGCCTCGACACGCTCGAGCGAGTCGGGGACCCGGTACATCGAGGAGACGCACGTCAACATCCTGTCCTGGAGCCGCGAGGCGGTCACGCGGCTGCTCGAGCGCAAGGTGGAGCGCCTCCCGGACCGGTACTTCGAGTGGCAGGACCGCCGGACGGTGGCCTCGTGGCTGGGGCTGGAGGAGATCACCTGCGGCAGGGCCTCCGGGCACCGGGAGGACGTCCGGGCGTACCTCATCCGGCACACACGGTTCGTCCCGCGGGATGTCGTCATCCTCGGCAACCGGCTGTGCCGCGCGGTGCTGCGCGCGCGGGTGGACGGGGAGGACAGCCGGACCCGCGAGGAGCTCGTGCGGCAGGAGGTCGCGAGCTGTGCGCGCGAGTTCGGCAACAACCAGATCGCGCAGGTGGCGAACCAGCTCTGGAGCGAGGTCATGCCGGCCGACGCCGCGCGCCTGGAGATCGACCACCTGTACACCGACCCCAACACGTACCAGCTCGACGAGGCCGCCGACATGGTGAAGGACGCGATCGGCCGGACTGGCACCGAGGTCGTGGACGCCGCGGCGATCCGGGGGATGGACGAGCACATCAGCGAGCGGATGAGGATGCCGGTCCAGCTCGGCAACATCCTGTGGCAGAACCAGCTCATCGGCGTGATGACCCGGCGCGAGGGCCGCGATGCCGCGGACTACTACTCGCTCGAGCGGTTCCCGCGCACCACCATCCCGCCGTCGGACCGCTACGTGTGGAACCCGCTGCTGTTCGACTGCGTGGGCGGGCTCAGCGCGACGCTGGACGCCGCCATGCCACCGGAGGGCTGAACGGGCTCACCAGGGGTGCTCGGCGCCGTTCCAGTCCACGAAGCGGCCGCTTCCCTCGGGCGTCAGCTCCTCGGCAACGGTCACGATGCCGGCCGCGGACGCCTCGGGCGTCAGCTCTGCACGGGGGCCGCCCATGTCGGTGCGCACCCATCCCGGGTTCACGGCCACCACGGCGATGCCGTCCTCGCGCAGCTCGTTGGCGAGGATGCGCGTCACCATGTTCAGCCCGGCCTTGCTGGCGGCGTAGGCGTAGTTCCACCCGGCGGTGGTGCCGCCGATGGATCCGAGCCAGGAGCTCACGTTGACGATGCGGCCGGCCTCGGCCGCCCGCAGGGCGGGCAGCGCGGCCTGGGCGACCAGCAGCGGGCCCACCGTGTTCACCCGCACGATCCCGAGGAAGGGGTCCGCGGTGAGGCCGGCGATGCTGATGGTGCCCTCGGCGTCCGGGTAGCTCTTGGCGTTCGCTCCGGCGCAGTTCACCAGCAGGTCCAGGCCGCCCAGGGCGGTGACGGCGAGCTCGACGGCCGAGCGGATCGACTCGGCGTCCTCGACGTCCATGGGGACCACCGTCACGTCGGGGCCCAGGTCGGCCCGTGACGGGTCCCGCACGGTCGTCGCGACGCGATGGCCGCGCCGCAGGCATTCCTCCACCAGCGCGCGCCCCAGGCCGCGTCCGCCGCCCGTGATCATCGTCCGCATGGCCGTTCCTCCAACGTCGCGCCGCCGGTCGGCGCGAGTATCGCGGGAGCGGGCCGCCGGGCGCCCGGACTACCGCACCCGGACCAGCGTCGTCCGCGCCGTGGCGACGGGTCGCCATGCGCCGTCGACCCTCCGGCTGAGGCTGACGGCCACGCCGATCCTGCCCGAGCGGCGCAGGCGGGCGGCGGCGGCCGCGGGCAGCGGCATGGTGGCCGTGAAGCGCCGGTCCTCGAGGATGTTCGCGCTGCGGGTGAGGACGGGACCTGCGTCGAACCGCACCTGGATGCGGATCTCGCAGTCGCCCCCGGTGCAGCGGACCGTCAGCGGCAGCACGGGCTGACGCAGCGCGAGTCGCGCCGGGAGCGTGAACGCCGGGATGCCGGGCGTGGGGTCCGCGGGGACCGGATCCCGACCGGGGTCCGGGTCCGCCGGCGGCGTGACCGGGTCGGCCGGGGGTGCGGGCGGCGCCGGGTCGGCCGGCGGCGCGGGAGGGGGCGGCGGCGGAGGAGGGGGCGGCGGAGGCGGCGGCGGAGCGGTGACCGTGATGGTGCGCGTGGTGGACCGGGCGTTCCCGAGGGCGTCGGTGCTGGTCACGGTCACCGTGTACGTCCCGGCCGTCGCATAGGTGTGCTGCGCGGAGGCGCCGCCTCCGGCCGCGGTGCCGTCGCCCCAGCTCCACACCGGGCTTCCGGCCACCGACGAGATGTCGGCGCCCACCGTGACGCTCACATCGACCGGCGTGCCGGTCTGCACGGTCGAGGGCACCGTCACCGCCGTGTGGGGCGGCCCGGTGCGGTCGAAGGTCGCGGTCATGACCCGGCTGTTGTCGCCGTCGGTGTCGCGCCACGCGACGACCGGGCTGCCGTCGTCCACCTCCACGGCCACGTCCTGGGTGATGGGCTGGGCGGACCCGTCGTACTCGGTGGGCCGCGCGTTCCCGAGGGTGGCCGGCGTTCCCCAGGCCCCGCCGGGCGTGCGGACCACGGCGCGCACCGCGGTGCCGTCCAGGCCGTCCTGATCCCAGGACACCAGGGCGCCGCCGTCCTGGGCCATCGCCACCCGCGGCGCGCCGGCGGTGGCGTCCAGGGTGGCCGAGACCTCCACCGGCGCCTGCCAGGTGCCGCCGGTGCCGCTGGCGGTCATCACACGGGTGTCGCCGCCGGCCTGCTGGCTCCAGGCGATCACGGACTCCCCGGTGGGGGCGAGCGCGACGTCGGGCGCCGAGAGCGTGAGGGGGGAGGTGGTGACGACCACCGGGGCGCCCCAGCCGGCGCCGGGCGCGCGACGTGCCACCCACACCGCCGACTGGCCGGCGTGGGGCCCGACCCACACCAGGACCACCTCCCCGGAGGAGGCCACGGCCACCCGCGGCGCCGATGTGGCCCCGGCACCCAGCAGGGCCTGGTCGTCCCATGCGCCGCCGTCGGTGAACCGCGCCAGGATGTTCGCGTCGCCCGTGTAGGCCACCGCCGCGCGGTCGCCGGACATCGCCAGGCTCGGCCGCGGGGTGTCCGGGCGCGCGCTGCCGAACAGCAGGTCCGTGGTCCCCCACCCCGCGCCCGGGGTGTGCGTGGCGACGACCAGCATGGGGAACCCCGTCACGGTGGACCTCCACGCCAGCGCGGCGTTCCCGCCACCGTTCATCGCGAGCGCGGGTGCGCCCGATGCGGAGCCGGCCGGCCGCGTCTCCACGGCGCCCCACGCGCCGTCCTGGCGGACGGTGGTCTTCACGACCGATCCCGTGACCCACGCGACGACGGCATCGCCGTCGGCGGCGATCGCGACATCCGGGGCGGTGGCGTTGGATCCCGCCGCGCTGCGGTCCGCGGGGGTGGACCACGCCGCCGCCGCCGGGGTGCGCTCGGTGGACTGGACGATCTGGTTCGCGCCGTTCGACCGCTGCCACACCAGCATCGCGCCGCCGCCGTCGCGGACCGCGAGGGACGGTGCCAGGGCGTCCTGGCCGGCCTCGGAGACGAACTGCGGGGTGGTCCAGGCGGGGGCGGCGATGGCCGCCCCGGGCAGCAGGAGGGGGAACGCGAGCGCGAGGGGGGCCATGCGGCGGCGGGGGATCGTCATGGTCCGGTTATCGGCACGGCCGCACCGCGGCGCGATGGCCTACCGCAGCACGGGCCGCCGCCCCAGCAGCATCGCGTCCGCGGTGGACCGGGCGCGCGGCGGGCGCAGCCGCCGCACGGCGAGCCCGCCGAGCGCGGCGGCGATGATGCATGCGGCCGCCCCCACACCCAGGGCCACGCGGGGTCCAGCCCAGTCGGCCACCACTCCCACCACGGGGCCGCCCAGCGGTGTGCTGCCGAGGAACGCGACCGACCACAGCGCCATCACGCGGCCCCGGAACCGGGGGTCGCTCTCCAGCTGGAGCGTCGAGTTCCCCGTGGCGAGGAACGTGATGCTGGCCGCGCCGACGATCGCGATGGCGACCACCTCCAGGGCCAGCGTGGGGGCCACGGCGGCCACCGCGATGGCGACGCCGAACACCAGCGCCGCGCGGCTGAGGGTCGCGATCCCCGTGCCGGCCCTGTTCGCGGTGAGCAGTCCACCGACGACCGCGCCCGCGCCCATCGCCGAGACGATGAGCGCATAGGTCCCGGGGCCGCCGGCGAAGCTCTCGTGGACGAGCATGGGCAGGACCACCGAGAACTCGTACGCCAGCATCCCGACCACCAGCAGCATCAGCAGCGGCACCAGCAGTCCGGGCGTGTCGCGCACGTATCGCAGGCCCTCCCGCAGCTGGCCCGGCGCGCGGACCGCCTGCGGGGCGGGCCGCAGCGCCGAGCGGTCCATCCGCGCCAGCGCCACCAGCACCGCCAGGTAGGTGGCGGCGTTGACGAGGAAGCAGATGCCCGTGCCGACGGTGCCGATCAGGATGCCGGCGGCCGCCGGGCCCACCGCCCGGGCGGAGTTCACCAGGATGCTGTTGAGCGTGACCGCGTTGCGCACCTGGTGCGGCGGCACCATCTCCGACGCGAACGCCTGCCGGGCGGGGTTGTCGGCCGCGCTGGTGAGCCCGAACAGCAGCGCCAGCACCACGACCATCCAGAGGGCGACGACCCCGGTGACCGTCAGCAGGCCCAGCGCCAGGGCGAGGGTGCCGTAGACCGCCTGGGTGGCCATCAGCATGCGGCGCTTGTCGACCCGGTCCGCCAGGACGCCCCCGTACGGGGCGAACAGCATCACCGGCAGGAACTGCGCCGCCGCGACCAGGCCCAGCCAGGTTCCGGAGTGGGTGAGCTGCAGCACCAGCCAGGACTGCGCGACGGCCTGCATCCACGTGCCGGCGAGGCTCACGGCCTGGCCGGTGAAGTACCTGCGGTAGTTGGGTTCGCCCAGGGCGGCGAAGGTTCCGCGGAAGCTCATCCGCGTGCCTCGGGCCGTGGGTCGGGTGCGTCGGCGCAGGCCAGCTCCTCGAGCGCCGGGAGCGCGTCCCGCAGCGCGGCGAGGCGGCCGGGCTCCAGGCCGCCCAGCAGGGCGGTGAGGGCGGAACGGTGACGCGCGCGCAGCCGTCCGATGAGCCTGCGCCCCGCGGGGGTGGCCTCCACGCGCGTCCCGCGGCGGTCGGCGGGGTCCGCGGCGCGCGCGATGAGTCCCTGGTCCTCGAGGGCCCCGAGCATCCGCGAGAGCATCGTGGGGTTGAGCCCCTCCGACGCGGCGAGGTCCCCGGCGCGCGTGGGCCCCTGGCGCACGACGGTGGCCAGCAGCCCCGACTGGGCGGGGGTGAGGCCCTCCTCGGCGCTCAGGGTGCGCATGCGGCGCGCGAGGCGAAGGACCGCGACGCGCAGCCGGGCGATCTCGTCGTCGTCCATGCCGTCCATGGGACCCTCACACCATAATTGCTTGCCGTCAGGCAAGTATAGCGCGATGGTCGCGTCGATGCCCCGCGCGGTCGCCATCCGGGATGGAGAGGATGCCGGGCGGCGACCGCGTCAGCGGGGATGGCGGCCGCGTCCGGGGAACGACGGCCACGGCCCATCCGATCACGCCGCCCGCCACGTGCGCATCCGGTGCCGCCCGGGGTACGCTCGCCCCGGTCGAGAGGAGCGGACATGCGCGGACGACGGGCGGTGCTGGTGCTGGCGTGCGGGGCGGTCATGCTGGCCGGGTGCGGCGGTGACGACGAGGAGCCGGCCGCCACCGCGGCGCCCCCCGCGGCCGATGTCTGCGCCAACGACGACGGTGCCCTCACCGACGCCGGCTTCGTGTTCGTCACCTCGCCCACGTCGGGGACCAGGGTGTCGCCGGGCTTCACGGTGACCGGCTGCTCGGTGAGCTTCGAGTCCAACGTGCCCTGGGAGCTGCTGGACCGCGACGGCGCGGTGCTCGCGCAGGGCGCCGCCACGGGCGGCGGGGTGGACGGTCCCGCACCCTTCACGTTCACGGTCACCTACTCGGTGCCGGACCGTCAGATCGGCGTGCTGGTGGTCAAGGAGGACGACCCCAGCGACGGCGAGGGCCGCCCGCCGAAGGACAATCGCATCCCGGTCGTCCTGACGCCGTAGCCCCGCGCGGCCGCGATCGGAGTACGGTGACCGCATGGACGACACCGAGATCCGCACAGCGCTGCGCAAGATCGCGCGGCCCCACCGATCCGGCGGGGTGGTGGTGGAGCGCGCCTCCATCCTCGCCGCGAGCGGCGACTCCGAGGCCATCCTCGCGTGGATCCTCGCGCACGACGGCGAGCCGGAGTTCGCGGCGCCGGCCGCCTCGCGCGGCGGACTGCACGGCGGACGACTGACCTTCGGCGAGACGCAGGCCACCGCGGAGCCGCTGCGCTTCCTGCTGCCGGCGGGCGGCCTGGACTGAGGCGTCCGCGGCCTCGCCCCGATGGGGCGGAGGCCGCACACGTCGGGCTGGACGGGCGGGGCGCGGACGCCGCGGGAATATGCGGGCCCCGGTCGGCGTCCTCGGAGGGTGACCACCTCTCCCGGACACGGAGCCCGCCATGCGTCTTCGCTCACGCACCCTCATCGCCGCGCTCGGCATCGGGGCGCTCGCCCTCCCGGCCGTCGCCGCGGCCGACACGCAGGTGTCCCTCGCGGACGGGACGGTGACGATCACGGCCACCGACGCGGATGACCGCGTGCGCATCGGCAGCGCCGGCTCGAACGTGCTGGGTCCCACGACCGAGATCACCAACGGCGGGGACCGCATGATCGCGGGCCCCGGGTGCCAGGGGTTCGGTGACCCCAACGGGCCGGCGAACGACCGCAGCGTCTTCTGCCCCACCGACGACATCCAGCGTTTCCAGGTGGACCTGCTCGACGGCGACGACGAGTTCGACAACCCCACCGACATCGATGTCACGATCGACGCGGGCACCGGCGACGACGACCTGAACGTCGGGCGCGGGGCCAACACGGTGAGCGGCGGGATCGGCGACGACACCATCACGGTGGGCCGCCTCGGAGTCGACGGGCAGAACGTGATCGACGGCGGCCCCGACGACGACACCATCGTGGTGCAGGCGGCCGGACGTGCCGACGACATCTCCGGAGGGCCCGGGATCGACCTGGTGAGCTACCGGGGGCGCAGCGCCGGCGTGACCGTCACGCTCGACGGCCAGGCCGACGACGGTGGGCAGAACGAGGGCGACAACGTCCGGCCGGACGTGGAGAACATCACCGGCACCGGGCGGAACGACTCGCTGACCGGCAGCGAGGAGGACAACGTCATCGACGGCGACGCCGGCGACGACGAGCTGGTGGGCCTGGGTGGCGACGACACCCTCATCGGCGGGCCCGGTGTGGACCGCACCTCCGGAGGGGAGGGCGACGACACCATCATGCTCCGTGACGGCATCACCGACGCCTGCCCCATCGGGGGCCCCGGCGAGAACACGTTCGACCTCGACCTGGCCGACCAGTTCGTCACGGGCAGCGGTCTCGCGGCGGGGCTGACCCTCCGCCGGCTGTGCCTCGCGCCCGGTGCCCTGGCGGCGCTCACGCGATTCGGGAACGTGGTGACCTTCCGGCCCATCGGAGAGGGTCCGTCGAGCCGACTGGACCTCGCCCGGCCGGCGGTCGCCGACGGCGCCGTGCGCGTGCGCCTCACCTGTCCGGCGGCATTGCGGGCCGCGTGTCGCGGGACCCTCGCCGTCGCCCCCGCCGTCGTGGGCGTCCCCTTCGGCACGGCCAGCTACCGCGTGCCGGCCGGCCGGAGCCGGGTGATCCGGGTCCCGGTGTCCGGCACGGATGCGGCCGCCGTCGGCCGCCGGGCCCGCGTGGTGCTGATCAGCAGCGAGCGGGGCCGGTCGCCGAAGGGCCCCAAGGTGACGATCGTGGCCGTCGCCGTCCCACGGTGAGCGTGGCGGCTCGGTCCCTGGTCCGGCCTCGTGGGCACGATCGGCTCGCGGGGCCGTCACTGCGCTCGGCCGCTGAGTACGGCCGCTGTGGCTACCGGCCCCCCATGGTCGCCAGCAGCAGCCCCAGGTGCAGCAGCAGGATCGGCACCCCAGCCATGACCAGCAGGGCCGCGAGATCCCGGTACCGCGCTGGCGATACCCAGGTCGCACCGACGAGGGCCAGGTAGCCCACCGCGCCGGCCGCGGCGGCCGCGGCGAGGCCCCTGCCTGCCCACCCGGCCTCGAGGAGGCTCATCTGATGGCCCGGCACCTCGGGCAGATGGTCCTCTCCGATGAGCCGGAGCGTGAGCAGCACCGTGGTCGCCAAGAGCAGGAAACCAACCAGCGTGACACCGCCCAGGGCACCCGCCGCCGGTGGGGTCTCCGGACCGTTGCGGGGCGATGGTGACGGTGTCGGCACGCCGGGATTCTTGCGGATGGGCCGTCGGCTGCTTCGGCCGGGAACGACGAAGCCCCGGGCCGCGTGATGCGACCCGGGGCTCCGAGGCAGTAGCGCATACGGGATTCGAACCCGTGTTACCGCCGTGAGAGTGAGCCGGGAAAGGCTCGTATGCAGGGGAAACGCCGGAGGGGTGCCGACGTGGACCAATCCTGGACCAATCGGGCGGTCCTCCGGCGGCGCCGAAAAGTCATTCGTCCCCAGATCACGGCGGATCCGCTGATTCGTTGGGGACGGGTGCTCGCCTGCCGAACCCCGTCCGTTCGCCGCAAGACAAATTCGCCGGGGTTCCGTGCCGCTTGGAACGACGGATCACGCTGCACCAGCGGTCAGCCAATCCCTACCCAGCCCGTGCGGGGAGCACCGCGAGCGTTGGATCGGCGTCCAGCATCGCAACCTCCCCGGGGGTGAAGAACCCTAGCCGCCACCCGATTCCACCAGTCGCGAGTTCGGATGGCGTGAGTGCGTGCTTAAGCCCGACAGCTCCATGCCCTT
>LNFL01000082.1 GCA_001464275.1 Actinobacteria bacterium Ga0077560
GCGCAGCAGCGTGGCGGGGTTGAACGTCCCCGCGCCCACCTCGGTGTGGTACGGGTTCATGACGATGCAGTCCTTCTCGCCCCAGTAGGCGTGAAGGCGCAGGATCACCTCCTGGAAGCTCAGCGCCACAGGGCTGCCTCGTGCGTACGCATGTCGTCTCCTCCTGGTTCCCGGGCGGGGTGAGCATACCGGCGGCGCCGAGGTGGTCGGCGGCGTTTCCCCCGCTCCCGGGCGGGAAGCTGCGCGACATGATCGCCACCGCGCCCACGCCCCGAATCGCCGTCAGCCGCGCCGCGCGCCGGGCGGCGCTGCCCGCCGTCCTGCTGGGCCTGGGGCTGGGGGCGTTCATCGACGGCATCGTCCTGCACCAGCTCCTGCAGTGGCACCACGTGCTGTCCGACACTGCGGAGAACCCCGTCGGCACCGTGGCCGGGCTCGAGGCGAACACGCTGGCGGACGGGGTCTTCCACGCCGGGGCGTTGATCGTGACCGCCGCGGGCGCGCTGCTCGCGCTTCGCCACTGGCGGGCGGGCCTGGCATCGCCGCCATGGCCGGTCCACATCGGCGGGCTCATCACCGGCTGGGGGTGCTTCAACGTGACCGAGGCGATGGCGAACCACCACCTGTTCGGCGTGCACCACGTGCGCGACGACCTGGGCGGGCCCCTGTCCTGGGACCTGGGGTGGCTCGCGGCGAGCGTGATCCTGCTGGTGGCGGGGTTGGTGATCGCCCGCCGGGGGTGGCGCACCGCACGGTGAAGCACGTCTCCGGCGGTCAAGCGCCGCCGGGCGGGGCCGATACAGCCCGGGTGAGGTTCCCCCGTCCTCCCCGCATGCTCATCCTCGCCGGGCTGCTGGTGATCGCCGGCGCCGGTGTCGCGACCGGCGCGAAGCTCATCACCGGGGCCGACGTGAAGGACGCCAGCCTCACCGGCCGCGACATCCGCGACGGCTCGATCGGCACGCGTGACCTCGCGCCGAAGCTGCGGAGCGCCCTCACGCGGTCCGGGAAGGCCGGCCCCCGTGGAGCGACGGGCGCCCAGGGCGCGACCGGGCCCCAGGGCCCCGCGGGCGCCGCCGCGACGGGTGGTGTGTCGGTGCGCGACGGCAACGGTGTCCACCTCGGCGGGATCGTGAACGTCAGCCTCAACTACTTCACGGTGGTCACCTCCACGGGCCACGTCATCTCGCTCATGCCGAACGGGCACAGCTACGACCAGCAGATCTACTGGACCGGCCCCTCCTGCACCGGCACGCCGTACCTGGCGTCGTTCAGCCCCACGGCCAATCCGGTGGTCGCGGGCTACGTCGTGTACTCACCCATCGCGGGCGGCCTGCTGGCGCCGGCCGATCCCGATGCGAACGGTCAGGCCCCGAGCGTTTCGTTCACCGGCGCGAGCTACGGCATCGGTACCTGCGCCGCCAACGTGGGTTCGGGGGACGGGTACCGGATGCGGGCGGTCACCCCGGCCTCGGTCGGGCTGCCGGCCTACCCGGTGGCCGCACCCCTCACGCTCCACTAGCGCCCTACACGGGGGTCGCGGAGCGCAGCGTGACGCCCAGGTGCTCGCGCAGCGACAGGCCCACCAGGCGTTCCACGCCCATCGCCGCGCCGGCCGGGCAGGCGTCGGCCGCCTCGGCCAGGGGCCGGCCCACCAGGCCGGCGTAGGCGTCCAGCACGTGGGGGTCCAGCGGCTCACCCATGCGGGCGCACGAGGGGCACAGCGCCCCGCCGGCCTGCGCGCTGAAGCCCACGAGCGGTGGCCCCACCCCGCACGCCGCGCACGAGCCGAGCCGCGGCAGCAGTCCCCCCACCACCAGCAGCTTCACCGCGAAGCCCAGCACCAGCGGTTCGAGGCGCGGCTCGGTGGTTCGCGGCGGCGCCTCGGCCAGCAGGTCCAGCGTGCGCACCAGCAGGTTGAAGGTCTCGTCGCTGGCCTCGTGCTCGGGCAGACCGCGCAGCGCGGTCTCCAGGACGCACCCCGCGGCGCGCAGGCGGTAGCCCTCCACCCACAGCCCCGCGTGGGTGCGCACCATCTGCGCCCCGCGCACGGTCGCCATGTCGCCGCGCCCCTCGTGGAGCATGAGGTGCACCAGCACGCCCGGCTGCAGCCGGCCGCCCAACTTTGATGTGGACTTGCGCGCGCCCTTGGCGATCGCCGAGACCCGGCCGCGCTCACGGGTGTAGACCGACAGCACGGCGTCGGCCTCGCCGTAGCGGATCGTGCGCAGCACCACCGCGTCGGTCTCGTAGGCACCCATCGGCCCATCGTCGCAGGCCGGGGGGACGGCGCGCCTGCGGGCATCGCGATGGAATCCCTTGATACCCTGCGGGGTATGCCCAATATCGTGATGTACACCTCCCCCGTCTGCCCCTACTGCATCCGCGCCAAGCGGCTGCTCGACGCCAAGGGCGTCGAGTACGAGGAGCGGATGCTCGACCTGTCCCCCGAGAGCCGCCAGCAGCTGGTGGACCTCACCGGCCGGTACACGGTCCCGCAGATCCTCATCGACGACACCCCGGTGGGCGGGTTCGACGAGATCAGCGCACTGGACCGCGCCGGCGAGCTCGACGAGCTGCTGGGCCTGAGCGCCTGACCGGTTGACCCCGAGGCGGCGGGCGGTGCGCCGGCCGCCCGCCGCCATGCGTGCCGCGGCGGGCGGCCGCGCGCGCCCGTGGTGACCGCGATCAGCGGCCCGTGGTCACGGGGTGCAGTTCCGGATCACGTTCTCCCCGGCGCCGCCATCGCATTCGACCTCTGCGCCGGGCCCGCCGTCGATGCGGTCGTCGTCATCCTCGCCGCGGATGCGGTCGTTGCCGGGACCTCCGAGCATCGTGTCGTTCCCGTCGGCGCCGTACATCTGGTCGTTGCCGATCTCGCCGCGCATGCGGTCGGCGCCCTCCTGGCCGAACAGGTAGTCGAGGCCGTTGCCGCCGCGCATGTTGTCGTCACCGCCGCCGCCGTACATGCGGTCGCTGCCGTCGTTGCCGATGAGGATGTCGGCGCCGAGGTCGGCCGAGGTCCCGCCACCACCGTAGACGCGGTCGTTCCCGGCACCGCCCACCACGACGTCGTCGTCCTGGTCGCCATACAGCTCGTCGTCGCCGCCCTCTCCCACCACGCGGTCGTCGTCGTCCCCACCGCGGATCACGTCGTTCCCCGAGCCACCGTAGAGCCGGTCGTCACCCGGGCCGCCCAGGACGGTGTCGTTGCCGGCACCGTTGATGGGCCCGCCGAACACCACGTCGTCGCCCGGTCCTGCGCAGATGAGGTCGTTCCCACCGACGCCGTAGATGCGGTCGTTCCCGCCGTTCGCCTGGATGATGTCGCGCCCGCCGGTGCCGATGATGACCGAGCCGGCGTCGTCGTCGACGATCGTGGCGCGCTCGCCGTTGCAGAGCATCAGCACCTCCGGCTCGACGGCCGTTGCCGACCACACGCCCGCGGCGGCGACCGCCGCGGTGGTGGCCAATGCCGCCGCGAGCACTCGGCGGCGGGTCCTGCGGTTGGTTCGGCGCATGGTCGTTCCTCTCGTATCGGGACGGGCCACCGCATCCCGAGGTGGCCTCCGTGGCGACGCTACGAACCGCGCGGGGGCCGGGAATCGGTGAGACCACCCGTCCGTAAGGCCCGCCGCGCGTGACACGCGCGATGCGATGCGCATACGCTCGCGACGACGACCGCAGCAGTGAGGAGTCCCCGCGATGGCGCCCATCGGACGCTCCACTGAACTCGGGCGCCTGCGCGCACCGGTGCGCGACGGCGGCGCGCTGCTGGTCACCGGGGAGCCGGGCATCGGCAAGACGATGCTGCTCGACGCGGCCACCGCGGACCTCTCCGGAATCGTCCTCCGGGCACAGGGACGCGAGACCGAGACGCATCTGCCCTTCGCGCTGCTCGCCGCCCTGCTGGAGCCGCTGCGCGACCGCATCGCCGAGCTGCATCCGGTCCGCGCCGCCGCCCTGGGAGCGGCCCTGGCGCTGGCCCCGCCCGCCCCCGGCGACCGCTTCGCGGTGTGCGCGGCGGCCACGGACCTGGTGGCGCTGGGGGCCGCGGACGGGCCGTTGACCGTCGCGGTGGACGACCTCCATTGGTCCGATGCCGAGTCGGCCGAGTGCCTGGCGTTCCTGGCCCGGCGTTGTCCCCCCGGTGCCGCCGTGCTGCTGTGCGCACGGCCCGCGGACGGACCCGTGCCGTGGCGCGACCTGCCGTCCATGGCGCTCGAACCGCTGCCGGAGGCCGATGCCCGGGCGCTGCTGTCCCGGCACGCTCCCGACCTGGCGGGCCCGGTTGCCGACCAGCTCATCGGCGCCGCGGCGGGCAACGCGCTGGCCCTCACCGAGCTTCCCGCGATGCTCGACGCCGAGCAGCGGTCCGGTCGCCGGCCGGTGCCGCGTCCGCTCACCCCCGGGCCGTCCATCGGCGAGGCCTTCGGCCGCCGGATCGAGGCCCTGCCCGCCGCCTCCCGCCTCGCACTGCTCGTCGCGGCGATCGGTGGCCCCGGCATGGGCGTGGTGGCGCGAGCCTGCGCGGCGCTGGGCGTGGCGCCACAGGCGCTGACGCCCGCCGAGACCGCGGGCCTCCTCACCCTCAGCGCCGACCGGGTCCACTTCCGCCACCCCCTGGTGCGGGGGGCGGCCGCCGACCGGGCATCGGCGGAGGACCTGCGACGCGTGCACGCCGCGGTCGGGGCGGCCAAGGGGCCGGACGGGGCCTGGCATCTGGCCGAGGCTGCCCTCGGACCCGATGAGGCCGTGGCCGCCGCGCTGGAGACCGCCGCGGGAGGGGCGCAGGCCAGAGGCGGCCACGCGACGGCGGCCGAACTCCTGGAACGGGCCGCGCACCTGAGCCCGGACCCCGCTCCGGCCCTGCGCAGAACGCTCGCCGCGGGAGCGGCTGCGTTCGCCGCCGGGCTGCCGGCTCGCGCCGTGTCGTTGCTCGATGAGGCGGCCCAGGCGCCGGACCCCATCGTGCGTGCCACGGCCGCGCACCTGGGCGGCCTGGCGGCGCTCTGGAGCGGCGTCGCCGGTGGCGTCGCCGAGCGCATCTCCACCGCGGCGCAGTCGCTGGCGGCGGCGCGCGCGCCCCACGCGCCGCAGGTGTTCGCGGACGCCGCGATGGCCGCCCTCGCCGCCGGGGACTGCCGGATGGTGGTGGCGCTGTCGCAGCGCGGACACGCGCTGCTGGACCGGGACGCCGCACCCGAGGTGCGCGCCCACCTCCTGGCGATGCTCTCCTGGGGACTGGTGCTGCGCGGGGACCGGAAGCGTGCGCTCCCCCTGCTCGCCGAGGTGGACGCCCTGCTGCCGGCCGTCAACCGGCTCACCCCGTCCGGGGTGACGATGAGCTGGGCGCTCAACTCCCGGCTCGCCACCGAGGAGTACGCGCGGGCACGGGACGAGCATCTGGCGCTCGCCGAGCGCGCCCGCGCCCTCGGCGCCCTGTCGGTGGTCCCCGTGGGGCTCGCATTCGCGGCCGACGCCGAGCGCCGCCTCGGTGAGCGGGCCGCCGCGCGCGCCCACGCCGAGGAGGCATCGGCCCTCGGGCAGGAGCTCGGGCAGCTCGGGATCGCCTCCACCGCCGGGATCACCCTGCTGCAGCTCGGAGCGGAGGAGGGCCACGTGGACGAGGTCCGGGCGATCATCGGCCACCACCTGGCGTTCAGCGAGGCCGCGGGCGCCATGAGCGTCGTCTTCTGGGGGCGGGCGACCCTGGGCAGCCTGGAGCTCGGGCTGGGCGACGCGGCGGCGGCGGTGCGTGCGCTCGCGCCCCTGCCCGCCCTCTCCGACGATCTGGGGCTGGCCGAGCCCACGCTCTGCGGACAGGAGCCCGACCTGGTGGAGGCGCTGTGGCGCTGCGAGCGGCACGCAGACGCCCGGGTCGCCGCCCGCCGCCTGTGCGCGAACGCCGCGCGCGGCGGGGGCAACCTGGGACTCGCCCTCGCCGCCCGCTGCCGGGGCCTGGTGGCCGGCCCCGACCACGACGCGCACTTCGCGGAGGCCCTCGCGCGGCACGGCGCCTCCCCCGACCCGTTCCAGCTGGCGCGCACGCAGCTGGCGTACGGCATGCGGCTGCGCCGCGACCGACGCCGGGCGCAGGCGCGCCAGCACCTGCGCGCGGCACGGGACGGTTTCGCGGGCCTGGGCGCCGTCCCGTGGGAGGCACAGGCCGCCGACGAGCTGCGACTCGCGGGTGGGCGGCGGCGGGCCACCGCCGACCGGGACACGCTGAGCGCCCAGGAGCGCCGCGTGGCCGAGCTGGTCGCCGGCGGCGCCACCAACCGGGAGATCGCCGCGGTGCTGGTGGTGAGCCACCGCACGGTGGAGCACCACGTCGCCGCGATCTACCGCAAGCTCGGGATCCGCACCCGCGCGGAGCTGGCGCGCGCCGTCGCCGAGGGCCGGTTGGAGGCCGCGCCGGGCTGACCCCGGACGTCCTGGTACGGTCACCGGCGTGACCGAGCGGATCCGCGTCGTCGAACCCCTCGCGGGCCCCGTCGATGCCGTGGTCGCGGTGCCGGGATCCAAGAGCATCGCCAACCGGGCCCTGGTCTGCGCCGCCCTGGCGCCCGGCACGAGCGTGCTCACCAACGTGCCGGACGGCGACGACACGGTCGCCATGCTCGGATGCCTGCGCGCCCTCGGGCATGACGCGCGTATCGACGGCGACCGGGTCACGATCACCGGCGGAGAACCGCCCACTTCGCCGGCGCACCTGCACGCCGCCCTGGCGGGCACCACCTCCCGGTTCGCCACCGCCCTGGCCGCCCTGGGGGCGCACCCGGTCACCATCGATGGGGACCCGCCCCTGCGCCGCCGCCCGTTCGCCCCGCTGCACGACGCCCTCGTCCAGCTGGGGGTGGACGTGAGCCCCGAGGGGGCGTGGGGCACCCTGCCGGTCACCGTGACCGGTCCGCCCACAGCCGGAACCGTCCGCATCCCGGGCGACGTGTCCAGCCAGTACGTGACCGCCCTCATGCTCATCGGCCCACACCTGCCCGGCGGGCTGCGGCTGGAGCTCACGTCCCCCCTGGTGTCGCGGCCGTACGTGGAGATGACCGCGGCGGTGATGGGCTGGTTCGGCCACCGCGGGGTGCGGATCGACGGCGAGGCGATCACCGTGGACCCCGGCGCTTACGCGCCGGCCGAGCGGTTCGTGGAGCCCGACGCCTCGTCCGCCAGCTACCCCCTCGCCATCGCCGCGGTCACCGGCGGGACGGTGGAGGTGACCGGCCTCGGCGAGGGCGCCCTGCAGGGGGATGCCCGGTTCGCGGACCTGCTGGGCGACATGGGGTGCGCCGTCGGCCGCACCGCGACCGCCGTGCGGGTCCGCGGCACCGGCGACCTGCGGGGCATCGACGTGGACATGGCGGACATCTCGGACCTGGTGCCCACCGTCGCCGCGGTGGCGCTGTTCGCGGCCACCCCCACCCGCATCCGCGGCGTCGGCTTCATCCGCGCCAAGGAGAGCGACCGCCTGGGCGACCTGGCGCGCGAGCTGCGCACCCTGGGCGGCGACGTGGAGGAGACCGCCGACGGGCTGCTGGTGCGCCCCTCGCGCGCCGCGCTGCACGGCGGGCGCGTGGGAACCCACCACGACCACCGGCTGGCCATGGCGTTCGGCGTGGTGGCGGCCGTCGTTCCGGGCGTCGAGCCGGACGACCCGGGCGTGGTGTCCAAGAGCTGGCCCGGATTCTGGGCGATGCTCGACGGACTGCGGTGAGCGCCGACCGCCCGGTCGTCGCGGCGTTCGACTTCGACGGGACCATCACCCGTCACGACACCGTGGTGCCGTTCATGCGCCGCGTCGCCGGACCCGCCCCCTTTGCACTCGGCCTGCTGCGGCGCCTGCCGCGGCTGCTGACGGCCATCGCCCGCCGCGACCGGAACGCCATGCGCGCGGTGGGGACGGCGGCCGCCTTCACCGGCAGGGATGCCGCCGAGGTGGAGGCGCTGGCCCGCGAGCACGCCGCCGCGATCATCCGGGACGGGCTGCGCGCGGACGTGGTCGCCCGCGTGCGGTGGCATCTGGCGGCCGGACACCGGGTGGTGATCGTGTCGGCCTCGTACGAGCAGTACCTGCGGCCGGTGGCCGACCACCTCGGCATCGATGGGGTGTGTGGCACGCGCCTGGAGCGGGACGGAGCGGGACGGCTCACCGGGCGACTGCTGGGGCCGAACTGCCGGGGCCCGGAGAAGGTGGTGCGCCTGGACACCTGGCTCGCCGCGCACGGGCTCGGGCGCGACGCGGTGACCCTCTGGGCCTACGGCGACTCGGCGGGCGACCGGGACCTGCTGGCGGTGGCCGACCGCCCGGTGTGGGTCACGGGGCCGCTGGCCGCCCCACCCTCAGCCTGAGCCGGAGGCCCGCCGCTCGGCGGCCGTCGGGACCCCGCGCACGGAGGTGGCGCTGCGCACCGCATCCCGGATGGCGGTCTCCATGAGCGTCGCCGCCGTGACCCCCACCGCGAACGCCGTGGTGGGCGTGTCACCGGATGCCAGGGCGAACACCACGTCCCCGTCCAGCGGCGTGTGCACCGGCACCACCACCCGCGCCATGCCGGCGGAGGCCATGCGCGCAACCTGGGTGGCGTCCGGCTTGCTGAGGGCGCCGTCGGTCATCACCACGCCCAGCGTGGTGTGCTCCACAAGCCGCGGATGCCCGGGCGCCACCTCGGTGACCGCCAGCCGCGCGTCCGCGAAGCCGTCCCCGTCGCGCCAGGCGCCGGCCAGCACCCGCGCCCGCTCGTCGAGGATGTCGCCGAAGGCGTTCACCACCACGATCACGGCCACGTTCACGCCGCCCAGCGTGCGCGCCGAGGCGACGCCGACGCCGCCCTTGCACCAGCCCTCGCGGCCGAACAGCTTCCCCACGGTGGCCCCGGTCCCGGCGCCCACGCTGCCGCTGGCCGGAGGGCCCTCGGACGCCGCCTCGCACGCCAGGCGCGCGTCGGCGGGACCGGGATGGCGGGCGTTGCCGGTGATCCCCAAGTCGAAGATCACCGCGGTGGGGACGATGGGCACCCG